>NC_018012.1:4382500-4699785 GCF_000227745.2 Thiocystis violascens DSM 198
GCAAGCTTAACCGACTAGGGGAGGCGTAGCGAAAGCGAGTCTGAATAGGGCGTTCAGTCGCTGGGAGTAGACCCGAAACCGGGCGATCTACCCATGGCCAGGGTGAAGGTGGGGTAACACCCACTGGAGGCCCGAACCGGGATCTGTTGAAAAAGATTCGGATGAGCTGTGGGTCGGAGTGAAAGGCTAATCAAGCTCGGAGATAGCTGGTTCTCCCCGAAAGCTATTTAGGTAGCGCCTCGCGAGTTCACTGCCGGGGGTAGAGCACTGTGTCGGCTAGGGGGCCATCCCGGCTTACCAACCCGATGCAAACTCCGAATACCGGCAAGTGCCATCGCGGGAGACAGACGGCGGGTGCTAACGTCCGTCGTCAAAAGGGCAACAACCCAGACCGCCAGCTAAGGTCCCTAAATCATGGCTCAGTGGGAAACGATGTGGGAAGGCCCAGACAGCCAGGAGGTTGGCTTAGAAGCAGCCATCCTTTAAAGAAAGCGTAATAGCTCACTGGTCGAGTCGGCCTGCGCGGAAGATGTACCGGGGCTCAAGCCATGTACCGAAGCTGCGGATGCCAGGCAACTGGCATGGTAGGGGAGCGTTCCGTACGCCGTCGAAGGTGTGCTGTAAGGCATGCTGGAGGTATCGGAAGTGCGAATGCTGACATAAGTAACGACAAGGGGGGTGAGAGTCCCCCCCGCCGAAAGCCCAAGGTTTCCTGCGCAACGTTCATCGGCGCAGGGTGAGTCGGCCCCTAAGGTGAGGCGGAAACGCGTAATCGATGGGAAGCCGGTTAAAATTCCGGCACCAGGCACGACTGCGATGAGGGGACGGAGAAGGCTAGGTCATCCGGGCGTTGGTTGTCCCGGTTCAAGCGTGTAGGCAGAGGGTTTAGGCAAATCCGGACCCTTAATGCCGAGGCGTGACGACGAGTGCCCACGGGCACGAAGTGATCGATGCCACGCTTCCAAGAAAAGCCTCTAAGCTTCAGGTCGTGCGTGACCGTACCCCAAACCGACACAGGTGGGCAGGGTGAGAATCCCCAGGCGCTTGAGAGAACTCGGGTGAAGGAACTAGGCAAAATAGTACCGTAACTTCGGGAGAAGGTACGCCCCAAGTACGTGAAGCCCCTTGCGGGCGGAGCCGAACGGGGTTGCAGTGACCAGGCCGCTGCGACTGTTTATTAAAAACACAGCACTCTGCCAACACGAAAGTGGACGTATAGGGTGTGACGCCTGCCCGGTGCCGGAAGGTTAATTGATGGGGTTATCCGCAAGGAGAAGCTCTTGATCGAAGCCCCGGTAAACGGCGGCCGTAACTATAACGGTCCTAAGGTAGCGAAATTCCTTGTCGGGTAAGTTCCGACCTGCACGAATGGCGTAACGATGGCGGCGCTGTCTCCACCCGAGACTCAGTGAAATTGAATTCTCGGTTAAGATGCCGAGTTCCCGCGGCTAGACGGAAAGACCCCGTGAACCTTTACTATAGCTTTGCACTGGACGTTGAACCGACTTGTGTAGGATAGGTGGGAGGCTGTGAACTTGGGACGCCAGTTCCGAGGGAGCCATCCTTGAAATACCACCCTGGTCTGTTTGACGTTCTAACCTCGCTCCGTCATCCGGAGCAGGGACCGTGCATGGTGGGTAGTTTGACTGGGGCGGTCTCCTCCCAAAGCGTAACGGAGGAGCACGAAGGTACCCTAATCCCGGTCGGAAATCGGGAGTTTAGTGCAAAGGCATAAGGGTGCTTGACTGCGAGACAGACACGTCGAGCAGGTACGAAAGTAGGTCTTAGTGATCCGGTGGTTCTGTATGGAAGGGCCATCGCTCAACGGATAAAAGGTACTCCGGGGATAACAGGCTGATACCGCCCAAGAGTTCATATCGACGGCGGTGTTTGGCACCTCGATGTCGGCTCATCACATCCTGGGGCTGAAGTCGGTCCCAAGGGTATGGCTGTTCGCCATTTAAAGTGGTACGCGAGCTGGGTTTAGAACGTCGTGAGACAGTTCGGTCCCTATCTGCCGTGGGCGTTGGAGACTTGAGGGAAGCTGCTCCTAGTACGAGAGGACCGGAGTGGACGAACCCCTGGTGTTCCGGTTGTCACGCCAGTGGCATTGCCGGGTAGCTACGTTCGGACGGGATAACCGCTGAAAGCATCTAAGCGGGAAGCCCCTCCCAAGATGAGGTCTCCCTAGGCACTCGATGCCTCTGAAGGTCCGTCGAAGACTACGACGTGGATAGGCGGGATGTGGAAGTCCAGTAATGGATGGAGCTAACCCGTACTAATTGACCGTGCGGCTTGACCATATAACACCCAAGCGCGTTGGGTCCGGATTCACAACGATCACGCCAAGTTTCGATGGCCCCGCCCCGGCGGACGCCGTCAACGCTTTCCCTGGCGGCCATAGACCACTGGAACCACCTGATCCCTTCCCGAACTCAGACGTGAAACGGTGGCTCGCCGATGCTAGTGTGGGGCCTCCCCATGCGAACGTAGGTCACCGCCAGGGCCCTCTCCCCAACGCCCCCGTCCTCAAAAAGGTCGGGGGCGTTGCTTTGCGCGCGAAAAATGCTGTCCGCGCCGTTCGGGCGACACGCCCCTGCCAAAAGCCTTGACGCGGTCAAACCCCATCGCCCGCCGCAGACCCGCCAGTCGCCCGCAAGCGGGCGCCTACGTTAAAATAAGAATTGCCGTGTCCAGATCAGTTCGGCGATCTGTCATGTCCAAGCGTGATAATCTCCCCGATCAGCCGTCGTCGCCATCCCAAGGCATTAATCCTGTATGAAGGGTTTTCCGTTCCTTTCAGCCCTAGGACGCACCGCAAACGGATGACCGTGCCAACTGGCACGGGTTGCAATGACAAAAAATCCAACCCTAGATATACCAAAAGGCACCGATGCGTATCCTGCACGTTCTGGACCATTCGTTACCGCTCCATTCTGGCTACACGTTTCGGACCGCCAGCATTTTGCGCGAACAGGGCAAGCTCGGTTGGAAAACTTTTCATCTCACCAGCCCCAGACAGAGTGGCAGTTCCCAGGCGGAAGAAGACGCCGAAGGTTTGCACTTCTTTCGCACACCGCCACCGACCGGCGTGCTCGGCGACTTGCCGCTGCTGCGTCCCTGGCTGGAAATGCGCCTGACCGAGCAGCGCTTGTTGGGCCTCGCCAAGACCCTGAAACCGGATCTTCTGCACGCCCACTCGCCGGTCCTCAATGCCATCCCGACACTGCGTGCCGGTCGCCGCCTGGGGATTCCGGTCGTCTATGAAATCCGCGCCTTCTGGGAAGATGCCGCTGTCGATCATGGCACCACGCGCGAAGGCAGTCCGCGCTACCGTGCCACCCGCGCGCTTGAAACCTGGGCGCTGAAGCGGGTCGACCACGTCTTTACCATCTGCGAGGGATTGCGGCGCGACATCATCGCGCGCGGCATCTCGCCGAACAAAATGACCGTCATCCCGAATGCCGTCGACATCGAAAGCTTCCAGCTCTCGGGCGAACCTGATGCCGCCCTCAAGAAGCAACTTGGACTGGACGGGGCCACCGTGATCGGATTCGTCGGCTCTTTCTACGCCTACGAAGGACTAGACCTGCTCGTCGATGCACTCCCCCGGCTGCTCGCCGCCCGCCCCGAACTGCGCCTGCTGCTGGTTGGCGGCGGTCCCCAGGAGGCAAACCTCAAGGCGCAGGCCCGGCGTCTCGGCGTGGCCGAGCGGGTCGTCTTCGCCGGTCGCGTCCCGCATCGCGAAGTCAGTCGCTATTACGACCTGATCGACCTGCTCGCCTACCCGCGCCACTCGATGCGGCTCACCGAACTGGTGACCCCCCTCAAACCGCTCGAAGCCATGGCTCAGGGGCGCGTCTTCATTGCCTCCGACGTTGGTGGCCACCAGGAACTGATCCGCGATGGCGAGACCGGGCGTCTGTTCGCCGCCGGCAACGTTGCCGCCCTGACCGCTGCGATCGGCGACATGCTCGACCACCAATCGGACTGGCCGACGATGCGGCTGGCAGGCCGGCGATTTGTCGAGGAAGTGCGCAACTGGCGGCAAAGCGTCGCACGCTACGAGGCTCCCTATTCGCGCTTGCGGGCGCAGTGAAACTTCATGCGAAGAACGGCAAACGCATCGCCCTCGTCGGCACGTAACCCGTGAGTGCTTCCTGGGAGTGAACCGCCCCGGGTTTCGCGGAGGCTCCAACTCTTGAGAAGATGGAGCCATGAAGAAGTCTGTGAAGTTTTCCCCCGAGATCCGCGAGCGTGCAGTACGCATGCTGTTCGAGTCGCGACCCGATCATCCGTCCCTCTGGGCGGCGGTTGAATTGATCGCCGCCCAGATCGGCGGCACGGCTCAGACGCTGCACAACTGGGTTCGACAGCACGAGCGCGGTACCGGTCAGCAAGATAGTCCGACCAGCAGCGAGCAGCAGCGCATCAAGGCGCTTGAGCGCGAGGTCAAGGAACGGCGCAAAGCGACTGAGATCCTGCGCCTGGCCAGCGCCGATTTCGCCCAGGCGGAGTTCGACCGCCGCGTGACGTCGTGAGGCCCTTCATCGACGCGCATCGCGAGGCCCCTGGGGGTCGAGCCGATCTGCCGAGTGCTGCAGGTCGCCCCATCGGCCGACAGGCGCGACGCTGCCGAACAGCGCGAGCCTGATCGGCGCTGCGCGCGAGCCAAGCGTGACGAGGGACTGGCGGCCCACATCGAGCGGGTCTGGCAGGCCAACCTGCAGATCGACGGAGCCGACAAGGTCTGGCGTCAGCTCAACCGCGAAGGCATCGCCGTGGCGCGCTGCACCGTCGAGCGACGCATGCGCCGGCTCGGGCTGCGCGGGATCGTTCGAGGCCAGGTGGTTCGCACCACGGTGCCTGATGCGACCGCCCCTTGTCCGCTCGACCGGGTTAACCGGCAGTTCAGGCTGACCGCCCTAACCAGCGCTGGGTGTCGGACTTCACCGACGTCTCGACCTGGCAGGGCTGGGTCTCTGTCGCTGTCGCCTTCGTCATCGACGTCTTCGCGCGCCACAGCGTCGGCTGGCGGGTCAGCCGATCTATGCAGACGGACTTCGTGCTCGACGCACTTGAACAAGCCCTCTATGAGCGCCAGCCCGAGCGCGACAACTCGCGCATCCACCATTCGGATCGCGGCTCGCAAGACGTTTCGATCCGCGACAGCGAACGACTGGCAGAAGCCGGCATTGAACCGTCGGTCGGCAGCAAGGGCGACAGCGACGACAACGCCCTGGCGGAAACCATCAACGGGCTCTACAAGGCCGAGATGATCCACCGGCGCGCGCCCTGGAAGACCCGTGAGGCCGTGGAGCTAGCCACCCTCGAATGGGTGTCTTGGTTCAACCACCAACGTTTGCTAGAGTCCATCGGCGACATTCCGCCTGCCGAAGCTGAAGCAAACGACTATCGGCAACTCGCCGAAAAAACCGAGACGGTGGTCTCAACTTAAACCAACCAGCCTCCGCGAAACCCGGGGCGGTTCAAACCGGTGCAACGCCACGGACCAGATCCACTTGGGTGCGGTGCGACCGTCCTGAATCGAGTGATACATCAGGATCAAGGGACCGGTCAGTCGCGATGCTTTTGCGATGGATCGCGAAAGCGGATCTGGTTGGAACATCGATCATGCCTCGATGGCAATGGGTGCGCGCATCGACATCATTAAGATGGATAAAGCGTTCTTGCGTCCGGCGAGTTCGGGAATGAAACCCGCCCCGCCCTTGATGAGCGGGACGATGCGGCTGTCGACCCGGATGCGGCCAGACAAGGGAGTGCTGATGATGACAGAAGCTTCAGGAGGTTCGACGATCGCCATCAACAACTTCTCCGTTCAAACCTAAATCGCGTCAGCGGGCACGCTCGTGGGCTATCGATACGGTCGCGAACCGAGGCGCAAGGGTCGCTGCCCAAAAGGACGCGACATCCATTGCCAGTCGCCGCCGAGGGTGGTGACTTAGAATTCCTTGAAGACAGTATTCATGCGCAACGCGGCTTGGTTTGGTGGGATCGGAAAATCGTCACTTGCAGCCACACTTGACCGGTCGGATTGTAATTGAGTTGGCTAGAGAAGGAACGGAAAATCCTGGGCGCCTGAAAGTTAAGCCGTTCATGGTTCGACCCTTCGACGGGCTCAGGACTCACCACGAACGGCTTAACTTAATGGCAGTGGGGTAGCGGGGTGAGGCACACCCCAAGCGACTGTCAGGTCATGTCGCCCGAGCGGGCGCCTACGATAGCGGGTGGCACCAACATGAGAACTGCCGTGGCGGTTCCCTCATCACCTATCAGTTACTCACGGGCATGAAAAGCGGGCAACGGGAGGTCGTTTTGAAGGCACCGCTTCAGACGGCGCAGGCCGCGCGTGAACCACGAGACCAGGCTACGATAGAGTTTCCTGAAGCTCCAATGCGCGGGGTCGTTCTGCGCCTGGACTTTTTTTCGAGTGGTGTCGGATCGTTCAGCCCCTCGTCTCGGCCGGCGCGAACACACCAGTACATGGCCAAGGCCATGATGAGCACCAGTCGCTCCAAACGCTCGGCATGCTGGAGTTGCGAATCCTCCAAGTCGAAGCCCCGGCCCTTGACGTCGGAGAACATCGGTTCGATGGCCCAGCGAGCAGCGTCGTCAAGCACGCTTGCCCGTGTCGGGGCGGCGTCCATGGCAATGATCCACGGCTCGGGGTGGCCATCCTCGTGCAGGATCCCGAGGTTCGTGATCACCCCCTGCGCAAACAGGCGCACACCGGTGAAGTAACGTTCCGTCACCCCGTGTGCCAACGCGCCCGTCGTCGTCTCATCGCCCTGCCCGGTATCCGTTAGCACGTTGCTCTTCAGGCGCAGCCGGTCGCTCCAGCCCCGGGCTTGGAGCCACCCGAACAGGCCCGCCGACGGATAGAACCGGTCCGCCGATAGCAGCACGCGCGCCCCGGACGGCAGCCAGGCCAGGAGCGGCTCCAACACCACCTGCTGGCCCGCGAAGCCGAGATTGGCCGCCCCTTCCTCAGCCCGCCACGCCAGCGGTATCGCGCGATCACCCACCCGCAACGCCACCATCAGCAGCGCCATCCGATCACCCAAATCGGTTTGGTCCAGGCTCAACAACACCGTCTGACCATGGCTGGCCGCCTTCGCCAACTCCGCTCGTGCAAAGGGCTCAATCACCATTCCCGGACCCAACCGCGGATTCTTCAGCAAACGCCTCAGCCATTGCTCGCGCATGTCCTGCCGCTCGGTGTCCAAGGGCAGCAGATTGGCCAACTCCACCGTGTTCGGGGTTTGGCCTTCGATCATCGCCCCGACCGCCAACGCCAGCTTGCTCACCACCGTCTTGCGCAGACGCGGGTGCACCTCGCGCAGCCCGCACGCCACTTCATCAGCCAATCGTTTGACGCTTCCCATGATCCTCAATCACCTCAACATCGACTGAGCGGCAGTTTGCCAGAATGTGATAGGTGATGAGGGCGGTTCCAGAGATTTTCCGGTTAGCGTCTGACTATTGTACAATCCCGACATTTAAGGATAGCCGCCGATGCGCCGGTTGCGGCTCCCCGTCTTTTATCGATGGCGGTCTAATGCTGAGTGGCGATTCAAAAACAGGCGGTAAGCAGTCCATCGTCTGGCGGACTTCCGTCCCGTTTGACGGGCGAGACGCCCGCTCCCCGGTGTTTCGCTGGAGCACCGCTCAAGCCCCGGAAACACGAGGCGAAATCGACTGATGTCCAAACCGCCGGCGCTGATCGTCTTTTCCAGCCTGTTTCCCAACAGCGCCCAACCCAATGCCGGTCTGTTCATCCGCGAACGCCTGTTCCGCGTTGGCCAACATCTGCCGCTGGTGGTCGTCTCGCCTAAACCCTGGTTCCCTGGCCAAGAGCTGATCCGCCGGTTTCGCCCTCATTACCGTCCGATGCCCGGGCACCAGGAGCGGCAAGACGGCATCGATGTGCTCTTCCCCCGTTTCCTGGCCTTGCCCGGTCTGCTGCGCAATCTGGACAGCCTCTCGATGGCACTGGGCAGTTATCCGACCCTGCTGCGCCTCAAAAAACAGGGCTACAACCTCATTGATGCTCACTTTGCCTACCCCGATGGTCATTCGGCCGTCCGTTTAGGACAGTGGCTCGGCTTGCCCGTGACAGTCACCCTGCGTGGGACAGAGGTTCCCCACAGCCGCAATCCGAAGCTGCGCCCTCGGATGCGGGAGGTTTTCAGCAAGGCGAAGCGCGTGATCGCGGTGTCCGATTCGCTGAAGCGCCTGGCCATCGGTCTGGGTATGCCGCCTGACAAGGGTGTCGTGGTAGGCAATGGTGTGGACACGCAACGCTTCCAGCCTGTGGATCGAAACGAGGCACGGGCACGGCTGGGTTTGCCCGCGAAGGCGTCCGTCCTGATCTCCGTTGGCGCCCTGGTGGAGCGCAAGGGCTTTCATCGGGTGATCGACTGCCTGCCCACCTTGCTCGCGCGCCATCCAGATCTTCACTATCTCATCGTCGGCGGCTCCAGCCCGGAAGGCGACAACAGCGCCGCCCTTCGTCAACAGGTTGATCGCTTACATCTGGTGGAGCGGGTACACTTCCTGGGAGCCTTGCCGCCCGACGCACTCAAATGGCCGTTCTCGGCCGCCGACATCTTCGTGCTCGCGAGCAGCAACGAGGGTTGGGCGAATGTGATTCTGGAGGCCATGGCCTGCGGTTTGCCCGTGGTTGCGACCGACGTGGGCGGCAATCGGGAAGTCGTCGCCACCGACGATCTCGGAATCATCGTGCCATTTGACGATCAAGCGGCTTTGGTTCAAGCCCTGGATAAAGCGTTGGGCCAGCCCTGGGAGCGCGAAACCGTCTTGGCGTATGCCCGCGCCAACGCATGGGACGAACGGGTATCCCGACTGTTGGACATCTTCTCCGAGGGCTCGCGTCCATGAAATTCCATCTCCGCGCCGAACGATTCTCGCGGACAAGCTGCGACAGGTTAGGGGATATCTGGAAAAGCCTTTACCGATGTTCCGTTCGTGGTGAGTCCTGAGCCCTTCGGCTTCGCTCAGGACAGGCTGCCGAAGGGTCGAAGCCTGTCATGAGCTTGTCGAATGGGATGACCGGAAAATCGCGCTCCGAGGCCGACATTGCATCCGTTCATGGTTCGACCCTTCGGCAGCCTGTCCTGAGCGAAGCCGAAGGGCTCAGGACTCACCACGAACGGATGCAATGTCACCACGAAAGTGGGTATGCGCTTTTCCGGAAATCGCCTAATGTCACCACGAACGGATTTAATGTCGCGACCAGCGGATGTAATCTGGGTATGAGCTTTTCCGTAAATCGCCTTAAAAGAGCGCGGCGGTTCCCCGTCGGGGCAAGCCCAAGATGAGAGACATCGTCCTAGCGCTTATCATCTTCGGTCTGTTGCCGTTCGTACTCTCGCGGCCGGTCTGGGGCGTCTACCTGTCGGCCTGGCTCGGCTACATGAACGCGCACCGTCTCTGCTACGGCTTCATGCTCAGCTTTCCCGTCGTCTTGGTGGTTGCCCTGACCACCATGATCGCGATGCTGGCCTCGAAAGAGAAGATGCGGATGATCTGGAGCCGGGAAACCATCGTGCTCCTGCTTTTTGTCGTCTGGATGGGAATCACGACCACCCAGGCCCTCTACTTCGACCTCGCCCTTGAACAGTACGATAAGGTCGTCAAGATTCAGATCTTGACGGTCATGACCATCATGCTGCTCACCTCAAAAGAACGGGTCCACCTGTTCGTCTGGGTCATCGCTCTTTCGCTGGGCTTTTATGGGATCAAGGGGGGGATTTTTACCATCCTCAATGGCGGAGCGTACCGGGTGCAAGGCCCGATGGGGACTTTTATCGGCGGAAATAACGAGATGGCTCTCGCCCTGGTCATGACCATTCCGCTCATGCGCTATCTGCATCTTCAGGAACCTCGCAAATGGCTCCAGATGGGCCTTGCGGGCGCCATGCTACTCACGGCCATCGCCGCCATCGGCAGTCAGTCGCGCGGCGCGCTGGTCGGCATGACCATCATGGGCGCCATGTTCTGGCTGAAAAGCCGGAACAAGTTTGCGACCGCGCTCCTCATTGCCGTGGCCGTCGTGGCGATCGTCAGCATCATGCCGCAAGAGTGGTATGACCGCATGAATACCATCGAAACCTACCAAGAAGATGACTCTGCCCTTGGGCGGATCAATGCATGGTGGACGGGCTTTAATGTCGCGAATGCGCGGTTCACCGGAGGCGGTTTCGAGATGTATCGCTACCCCACCTTTCAAGCCTATGCCCCCGAGCCTGATCGCGTGCATGACGTGCACAGCATCTATTTCGAGGTCTTGGGAGAGCATGGCTGGCCTGGCCTGACGCTCTTTTTACTCCTGCTGGCACTCACCTGGCTCAAGTGTAGCCACATCATTCGATTCTCGAAGAAACGTCCGGATCTCAAATGGGCCGGGGATCTGGCCGCCATGATCCAGGCCAGCATGATCGGCTATATGGCGTCGGGCGCCTTTCTCGGTCTTGCCTACTTCGACTACATTTATCATCTCGTCGCCCTCGCGGTGGTCACTGACTTTCTGATTCATGACGAAGGAAAGACGTTGGCCCAGAAACCCGAAGCGCTTTCGCCGACTCTCAAGACACCCGCGTCCATCCCGGCGAGATCTCTCACATCAACGTCGACTATGAAGCGTTAACGCAATGATCGCCATCGCCAAGAATCTCTACGACTACCGCGAATTAATGCTCAGCCTCGCCTGGAAGAACATCATCGTGCGTTACAAGCAGGCCTACATGGGCCTCGCCTGGGCCGTGATCAAACCGCTGCTGCTCATGCTGATCTTCAGCGTCGTCAAGAGCTTCGTCGGCATCGAAACCGGCGGCATTCCTTACCCTATTCTCGCCTTCGCCGCGCTCATGCCCTGGATCCTGTTCCAGGAATCCGCCTCGGAGGGCGTCAACAGCGTAGTCGGCAATGCGTCCCTGATCCGCAAGATCTACTTTCCGCGCGAGATCTTTCCCCTCACCGCCACCCTCACTAAGCTCATCGAGCTGCTGATCAGTTTCCTGATCCTCGCCGGCCTCATGGCCTATTATCAGATGGCCCCGACCTGGAATGCGCTCTGGGTGCCCCTGATCATCCTCTACACCCTGCTGGCCGCGCTCGTCATCAGCCTGGTGGGTTCCGCCATCAACGTCTATTACCGCGACATCGGCATGGCGTTGCCGGTGCTGCTGCAGATCATGATGTATCTCTCCCCGGTCATCTATCCGCTGTCGCTGGTCAAGCAGCGCCTGCTGGAAGATCAGGCCGCGGGATCCTGGTCCGACATCCTCTATTTCATTTACACGCTCAATCCGCTTGCCGGCATCATCGACGCCTTCCAGCGCACCATGCTCCAGGGACTGCCGCCCGATCTCGCCAGCCTCTGGCCCGGCGTCTTACTGACCGCGATCCTGCTGCCTATTTCGTACAAGCTGTTCAAGACCGCCGAGTCGCATTTCGCGGACGTGATTTGAAGCATGAGGGCGCGGATCCTCTCAAGATTCAGGTTAAGCTGATGGAAGCACGACGTTTGATCGCTGACCCAATCAATCGTCAGCTTGTGCCGGCATGCCAATCGACGTGTCGTAGGAGCCCGCTTGCGGGCGATTTGCAAGCTTGCCAGCCTGCTGGTTTGCTTACGGACGACGGAGGTTGACAGTACCGAAGGCTTTTGGCAGGTTATGTCGCCCGCAAGCGGGCTCCTACGATGGCGGATGACGCCACAATGAGAACGGCTGGATGACTAACCTCGACGGGATTCGAACGGACGATTACGACACGCCCTGGAAGGACGCGCTCACGCGCTATCTTCCACCACCTGACGTTTCCGACGGTCAAGCTCCTGGATTACGCGCCGGAACTGGAGACCTTGCTGGTCGACCCCCACACCTTCGCGCTAGTGACGGCGGCGCATCTGTTGACGCGACAGACGCGCGGCGACGCACCGGCCCGCTATGCGGCCAAATGGCGCTTGACGAAGCTGCTCTACGCTCGCGACTGGGACCGGCAGCGGATCCTGGACCTGTTCGCGGTGATTGACTGGCTGCTGGATTTGCCTCCGGCGTTGGAGCAACAATTATGGTCGGCGATTGGCGAACTGGAGAGGAATGCAAACATGCCCTATGTGACGTCCGTACAGCGCATTGGCCGGGAAGAGGGGCACCTGGAGGGGCGCCTGGCAGGCCGACAAGAAGGCCGACAGGAAGGCCGACAGGAAGAGGCCCGAGCCATCCTGAACAAGCAACTCCGTCGGCGCTTTGGCGAGTTGCCGGCGTGGGCGGTGGCGCGGTTGAGCGAGGCCGATGCCGAGCAACTGGAAGCCTGGGCCGAGCGGATCTTCGACGCCACGGAGGTGGCCGAGCTGCTCGGTCCGAAGTAAACATGCGCCTAAGCCCAACCGAGCGACAAGCCATCACGCAGGCCATTCGAGCGGCCGATCCCGCCGCGACGGTCTATCTGTTCGGATCGCGCACGGATAAAGCAGCGAAAGGCGGAGACATTGACTTGCTGGTTCTATCGAAAAGGATCGACTTGATGAAAAAGCTGGATATACTGGCCCGGCTGCATCAAGAACTGGGCGAACAGCGCATTGACCTTGTCGTTTATCCCGATTGCAGCAAGCCCTTTGCCCGTCTTGCCATGCGGGATGGCATGCCGCTATGATCGAAAATAAACTCCAACTTCGACGTGCCGAAAAACGCCATTGGGTGGACGATGCGGCCACCTTGATCCGTATTCGTGAATTGCGAAATCTCATAGCCCATGAATACGCGGCGGATCGACTGGCTGAAATCTATGCGGCTGTCGCTGCGCTAACCCCTGAACTGCTCTCCATCGTTCCCAAGGCGCAAGCCTATGCGAGCGAATTGATACAGAACTATTCAACGAAGCCAGCGAACCGCTAATGTCCATCATCGAAGTCGAACACCTCACCAAGGAATTCAAGCTCGGACAGTTGGAGAGCCTGAAAACCACCTTCCTGAATCAGGCGCGGCGCATCGTCGGCCAGCCCGTCGAGCAACGCGCGCTGTTCAAGGCACTGGACGATGTCAGCTTCAGCATCGAAGCGGGCGAGGTCGTCGGCATCATCGGACACAATGGCGCGGGCAAGAGCACCCTCCTGAAGCTACTGGCCAACATCAGCACGCCCACGTCCGGCCGCATTCGGGTCGACGGCCGTATCGCCCCGCTCATCGAGGTCGGGGCGGGATTCATCCCCGAACTCACCGGACGCGAGAACGTCTATCTCAACGCCTCGATCCTGGGGTTATCCCGCAAGGCAATCGACCGCAAATTCGATGACATCGTTGAGTTTGCCGAGATGGAAGAGTTCATCGACACACCGGTGAAACGCTATAGCTCGGGAATGAAGGTCAAACTAGCGTTTTCGGTCGCGACTAGCATCGATTCCGAAATCCTGATCGTCGATGAGGTACTGGCGGTGGGGGATCTGGCGTTTCAGCGGAAGTGTTTTGATCGGATGGAGGATTTAATTAGACGCAGAGGCAAAACAGTTTTACTGGTTAGCCATAATATTCGACAGGTTTCGCGGATATGTAGCCGTGTTTTACTGCTAAGTAATGGGCGTATCCTGATGGATGGAGATCCCCAACCAGTTGCAGATCTATTTTATCGAAGAAGCAATGAAAAGGTATTGGCTGCGCACTCCGAGGCGCTCCACAAACAATCTCGTATAAGCACTTCAGGGGAAGCCGAACTACTGAGCATTGCGCTGATCGATACGCAAGGATTTCCGACAGATACGGTCGAATCGGGCGGCAAGCTTCATGTTCGTATCAAATTTGAGCTTAAAGAGCCTTTAGAGAAACCAGAAATCGTTGTCGGAACGCATACAACCGATTTTGTATATTTAGATTCCGGCTCGACCGCTTCCATCCGTGATCGACCGGATATGTCAGCGGGGATTCATGAAATTGAATATGAAGTCGATTCTTTCCCATTGGCTTCTGGGCCATACAATATACGTTTTGCCTTATTGGATAAAAATCGGCGCATGATTTATATTGGCGAGTCCCTTAAGACATTTGTAGTCACTTCTGATTTGAATGAAGCATATGAGGCGTCAGCACGCCTACTCGCCTTGCCAGCATTATGGAAGCTCGACGGAGAGTCATATTCATCTTTTTCGTCTAGTCATTGAATGAAGCAGGACTTAGGAGCAATTGCCGTGATGCAAATAATCAATATTCATCGTCGGGACGAGAATGTCGGCGATATTATGAGTGCTCCAACCGAATATTTTAATTTTCCAGGCTTTGAGATTATACAAGCTGATGTAGCCGATGCAGCTAAATTAGATTTAAATAATAGACATGTGATTCTTGGAGGAGGAGGATTGTTCGACGAGTTTTTTTTGCAGTCTATTGATCAGGTCAAGTCTCGGTTAAATGGCGGTAGCCTCATCGCATGGGGCATTGGACAGCAGTTAGACACAGGGCCTTGGTGGCAACAATTCAAATCGTTCCCATACGAAAAATTTCTGAGAGGTTTTGATCTTGTTGGCTTGCGTGACTTCGGATTCGAGTTTCCTTGGGTGCCTTGCGTTAGTTGCATGCATACAACCTTCGATAAACACCGAGATCCGTGCCACGAATTTGTCGTTTATTCACATCGGTCTCGACCTGTACCCATAGAAGGCTGGCCTACTCTTCGCAACGACCAAGCAAGTTTCGATGAAACGATTGAGTTTCTCGCTTCGGGCAAGACAATCATCACTAGCTCTTATCACGGAATGTATTGGGGTATGCTGCTGAATCGTCAGGTTTTGGCATTTCCATTTAACTCAAAATTCCTAACGCTAAAATATCCTATTACATTGTACCCGTCAGTATGGGAGCGAACAGGATCGTTTATTAAAGTCTCTCGACGCATACGCGGAAAAGAATCTTTTAGTTATTCATGTAAATCGGTGCTTGGTTGGCGTCTACTCGCTGCCGTAGCTCGTGTTTTTCCGAACGCACTTGAGGAATGTCGTGAACAAAATCGGATTTATTATCGACAAGTATACGACTTGTTGAGTTCTTGAAAACTATTTCTGTCTGGAAGTTCCAAAATAAAAATACGTCTCGTATTATTTGAAAATCCAAAAAGTTAAATGCTTATATTTAATTGTGATGATGAATTTCAGGAGATGCTGAATTGAAGAACGTGAAACTCGTAATGCTTAACAAAATACATAAATTGTGGAAATTGATTTATGGAAAAAAAATTACAAAATTCAGGTAAAAAGCAAAGCCTGAAACTTGGTTGTCAGAAATTACAAAAAAAGGAAAACTTAACCTTCCCGTTTACCGCATATTCGAGGTAATCGAGCAAAGAGCTAAAGTAACCCAGCAGTCAGGCGAACATCCGTTGTGGGAAGGCTATGCTGATCTTGATGATTATCCTTGGCCAGTACAAAGAGGGGTAACCCGTACTTCTGAGCAAGTCAGAACTAGTCGGTTGCTTGGTTCTTTCTTTACTTGGCTTGTTACTGTTAGAAAGCCGGATGTCGTTGTTGAGTTTGGTACCGCATTTGGTGTTTCTGGCATGTATTGGCTAGCTGGTTTGGAAAAAAATAATGCAGGGAAATTATTAACTTTTGAGCCTAATGCTATATGGGCAAAACTCGCTGAAAAAAATCTTTTAACTATTAGCAGTCGATTCCAGCTAACAAATGGCACTTTTGAAGAAAATATTTCTGCAAAGCTAGGAGACAATGAAAAAATAGATATCGCGTTTATTGATGCGATTCATACGTCAAAATTCGTTTTTTCGCAATTCGAGATTGTATGTAATTATCTTTCTAAAAACGGGATAATTGTATTTGATGGCATTGGTTTTTCTACCGATATGCGAGAATGCTGGAGCACAATCACCTTAGATCCGCGCGTAGTCACCGCCATTGAAGTACAAGGTACAGGCATCGTAGAAATCTGTATGTAGGCTTGATGCATTGTGGCACAGCAGCTTTAGCAATTAGCAGAAGGTATGTATGGCAATTTATTTTCTTGCTCCAGATTACACATTTCCCTCTGGCGGAGTCCGCGTAATTTACCGCCATGTGGATATCCTGAATGCCAACGGATTCGAGGCATATGTTCTTCATCGTCAATTGGGGCATCGTTGCACTTGGTTTGAGAATGATACTCCGATTGTTTATTGGGACAGCAGCATCAAAAGGAGGATCTATCACAAGCTGAAAAAATATGTCTCGAATAACCCCGCGAGAAAGATATTCCTCGTCGGCGCACCGACTTCCAAGCTGGAAGACACTGATATCCTGGTACTGCCCGAGATCTATGGACCTGAAATTAAATCGATTGCCGTTGGAGTTCCAAAGGTTATTCTTAATCAGAATTGCTATCTGACGTTTCGCGGTTACTCAATCAAGAAAGACAGGCTGCCAAATCCTTATACTCATCCCGACATCAAGGGTGTGTTGATTAACTCCGAGGATGGATTGGATTATCTCAAGTATGTGTTCCCGACACTCGAACCCGCTCGTTTTCGTTTGAGTATCGACAAACACTTATTCGCTTACAGTCGCGCGAAGAAGCGTCAGATCTGTTACACGGCTCGCAAGGGTGAGCAAGAGGTGCAGCAGGTGCTCAATATCCTGAAGGTCCGCGATTCACTCAGTGGCTTTAGCCTGGTTCCCTTTTCCGGAATAAGTCAGGAGAAGGTTGCTCAACTCATGCGCGAATCCGCAATCTTCCTTAGCCTCGGTCAATACGAGGGCTTTGGCCTGCCGCCGGCGGAGGCCATGGCCTGCGGTTCGATTGTGGTTGGATTTCATGCCGGTGGCGGTCGGGAATTCATGAAGCCCGAGTTTTCCTTCCCGATCGAATACGGCGATATTCTTGGCTTCGCACAAGCCCTGGAGGGCGTGACCACCACCTACGATGCACGTCAAGAGCAGTACCTGGAAATGGGCCAACGTGCATCGGACTTCATTCTTTCCACCTACTCCCCCGAGAATGAAGAGGCGGACTTGCTTGCCTTCTGGAAGGGTATCCTGGGGCGGGCATCGACATGACCCTGAATGCGGTGATGATCGAATCGCTGTTCGAGAGGCTCGATGACGGGAGCCAACTCCGGAAACTCAGTCTATTGGGGATACAGAGAAACGCCTGGAACCTGCCGCATGTCGGCGAGGTGGTGCGAGATTCCGATGCGGCCGAGGCATTGGATATCCTGTTTTTGAGAGTGCCGCTCGCGCCAGAGCAGAGCATCGAATTTCGGTTCGATGGCGATTATCGCGTACAGGCGCTTCCGGCGGGCGGGTGGCTGCTGCATTGCGAGTCTGGATCTGGATCTCATTATTGGATTCCGGTGCTTCCTCGGGCGCATACGGTCGACGATCAAGGACATCTCTTGACCGAAAACGTGTCCGAGATCCTCGGTTTAGAGCTGACGCCGGAACGGCTGCAAGTTCAACTCCGCTCGCTCTCGGGCGGTCTGCTAGATGTCGTCGTCGTCAAGATCGCGCCAGCGCAGGCGGGGCTTCTGGACGAACTCAGTCGCTTCAATTCACTGGAGACGCAGCGCTATTTTCTCTATGCCTCGCACGGTATCTATCGCAAGCCAGCGGATCTTTTTCATCATCTCGTTCATGGCCGACTTTATAACGGGGAAACCGCCTGGCCCACCGGCTGGCGCATTCACGATGAGTTGGAAGCCTATGCGCTCTATCTCATCCTGTCGGGGCTCGAACAGGCAACCGGCAAGATTCTCTATGGATTTCTGAAGCGATTGGTTGTCATGGCCATCGTGGATCGGCAACGTGACGATGGCGGCTGGTATCACGGAGAATGGACCAAGGGCATGGAGTGCCATGTCCGCCTTCATTGTGGTGGCATGCATTTGTTGGCGACGGCGCTCGAAGAGCGGGACGATCCTGTCGTCAAGGACAAATTACGCGCGGCGACCGAGTTTATCGCGCGTTTGGTCGACCAAACCGATCTGGGTGCCTGGTTCCTTCACGACACCCTTGAGTTGTCGCGGGAGACCATGAATCAGGGGCCGTTCGCGTGGCATGCCAGCCGAGCGTTGGGGAAATCCGCCACCAACATGATGGTTCTCAACACCCATCTGGACACGGTCATCGCCGTGGACCGCTACCGCCGGCTGACCGGAGACGCCCGGTTCGACGAACTCATCGCCTCCGCGCAACGGGCGACGACTGCAATCCTGGCGCAACGCCCATTCGAACCCCTGTATCGCTGGCTGTACCAGCTCATCGATCTGACCTTTCTACCCGTTGCGCAGGCGAGAAGCCTGCCGCTGCCGGTGCGCGCGGTCAAGCGGATGACCTGGAAATATCTCATCCCGCGCATGCATTACATCCGATCCTGGTGGCCCAGGCTGGTGATGCCTAACGGGTATATCGACCGGGCCTTATCCCTCACCGGGGTGAGTCATGCCTATCAGACAGTCAATCTCTGGGATCTGGTCCGTTACCGGCGTCGTTTTGCCGACCCATCCCTTGGCGATGTCATCGACAAGGCGTTGCATTACACCCAAGAGACGCCCATCGGAGCTTTCTGGGTCGAGGACAGAAAGAAAGGTCACGCGCTTGGTTTTTGGGCCGATGCGCTGTGGCATTTATGCATGGCGGATCCTGATCCGCGTTATCGATGCTGGCTTGCCGAGGCGTTGCTGCTCTCGATCGATGGCGGTTGGGGTGTTCCGCCCGCCGTGCTGGGCGCGAATACGGAAGCGGTATCGCCGGCCGCCAGACTGGCCTGTCCGGCCGCGGCCGACCCACGGCTGGTTGTCGTCAATTTAAGCATGGGCGAGCATCGCGAATTCCTCGTGGTGAATCCGACGCGAGTAGCGATCGCGTTAACCTGGGAAGAGGCTGTTGGATCGAGTCTGCAATGGAGCGCCTCCGACGGGACGAAAGCTCGGGAATCCATGCAAGTTCCTCCCCGCGGATGGGTGTGGGGGCAGTGATATCATACGGCGCGACCTCTGGAAAACATGTCTTGCCGATTGACCATGGACGGCTAAACGCTCGACCCGAGCGAGACGTCGGATGCGAGTTTAATGATGATGTAATCATGAACTATTGAGGAGGACTTGAGATGCAGAATCGGTTTTTGAGTCTGTCGCATAGGTTCGCGCATGCCGTTCTCAGCGGATTGATGCTTTTCCTGTTGCTTCAGATCGGCAGTATCAATCTTGCTGATGCAGCAGAACTCATGTCGCCCGGAAAATATAAGGCGCCATTAAAATATGCGCTGAAGCTTCCAAAATACTGCGGTCATCTCTACTTCGGAAAAGAAGGAGCAGGGTATCGAATGCCATCCAGAGAGTTATGCGGAGTCGGAACCAATCACTTCTGTGGAGGGCTCATTGCTCTTTACCAAGCGCGCGCGGAGAAAGATCGCAAAAAAAAACCAGGTTACTATCGCAAGGCGAAAAAAGAAGTGGAGTATACGAAACAGTGGATTGCCGACTATCCGCGATGCCCGCTTCATCCGGTTGTGAACAACACGTTAATGGAAATCGACATGGCGCTCAAGCTCTACAAATGATGCCGATGCGCGCGTCCACTGCCACCGGGGCATGATCGATGTTCGGACCAGATCCGCTTTCGCGCTCTCTGGCGAAGGCATCGCGACGGATCGGCCCCGTGATCCTGATGTATCACTCGATTCAGGGCGGTCGCGCCGTACCCAAGTGGCTCTGGTCAGTGGCGTTTAACCGATTCCTAGACCAGATCGACTTACTGCGCGATGCGGGATGGCAATTCCGCCGCGTCTCGGATCTAACTGGCGAGGATGCGTCGGATCGGTGCAGCCTCGCCATCACCTTCGATGACGGTTATCGGGATAACGATCCGGCCTTCCTGGCATTGGAGAGGCGGGGCATTCCGGCAACCTGGTTCGTGGTCAGCACCAACGTCGGCAGACCGGCGGCCTGGTCCGATGACACGACAACCGGCTGGCCGATGCTGGATGCCGGACGACTGCGCGAGATGGCACAGGCCGGGATGGAAATCGGCGGGCACAGCCGCCACCACTGCCGACTTGCCGAACTCCCGGCGGATCGCTTGCCGGACGAGATTCGGGGCTGTCGACTGGAATTGGAAGAAATCCTCGATCGGCCGGTGACCAGCTTCGCCTATCCCTATGGATCATACAATCAGGCGGTCGTCGAAGCCGTCCGCGACGCCGGATACCGGGTCGCCTGCACCACGCAGTACGGCCCCGCGCTGGCCGATGGCGATCCGTTGCGGATGCGCCGTCTGGCGGTATACTCCCACGACACGTTATCCAGCTTCGCCCGCAAGATCGGCCTGATGCGCAATGAGGCGACCTGGGGCCGAGTGTTTGAGCACCTCGCGGCGACCATGCTCACGCAACGGAGGTAGACATGTTTGTCAGAGCCAGGGCACCCCTGCGGCTTGGCCTTGCGGGAGGCGGGACCGATGTCTCGCCGTACTGCGACACCTTCGGCGGTTTGGTGCTGAATGCGACCATCGATAAATACGCCTATACCACCCTGGAACCGGGCGCGGACGCGCGCGTTCGACTGATCGCGGCGGATCGTCAGGAACGCTGGGAGGGCGAGGCAGAGTCGGAGCTGACGCTCGATGGCACGCTGGATCTGCACAAAGGGGTCTACAACCGGATCGTGCGCGATTTCAATTGCTGCGAACCGCTTTCGCTCACGCTCACCACCCACACCGACGCCCCGCCCGGCTCGGGTCTGGGTTCCTCGTCCACCCTCGTGGTGTCGATGGTCAAGGCCTTTGTCGAGTGGCTCAATCTGCCGCTTGGCGAGTACGATATCGCGCGTCTGGCCTATGACATCGAACGTGTCGACGTGGGGCTCAGCGGCGGGCGTCAGGATCAGTATGCCGCGACCTTCGGCGGCTTCAATTTCATGGAGTTCCACCCCGAGGAACGGGTGGTGGTCAACCCGCTGCGCATCAAGAACTGGATCCTGTCCGAACTGGAGGCATCCTTGCTGCTCTACTTCGGCGGCGTGTCGCGCGAATCGGCTCAGATTATCGACGAGCAGTCGGCCAATGTGCGACGCCAGGATACGACCGCCATCGAGGCCATGCACTCCCTCAAACAGGAGGCGCTGGCGATGAAGGAGAATCTTCTGCGGGGCGATTTCGCCGGGCTGATCGAGTCCATGGAGGCGGGCTGGCAGGCGAAGAAGCGGATGGCGCGCAGTATCTCCAATCCCGAGATCGAGGAGATCTATGAGTTGACCCGCCGGGCGGGCGCGCGCGCGGGCAAAATCTCGGGCGCCGGCGGCGGCGGTTTCATGATGCTGTTGGTCGAGCCGGTGCGCCGCATGGACGTGATGCGGGCGCTCCAGCAGACACGCGGCCAGATCTACACCTGTCATTTCACCAAACACGGGACCGAAGGGTGGAAAATCTACTGAAAGAGCACATTCAGGCGCAAATGCGCGAAACCGCCCGCAACCTCGACGCGATGAGCGGCGACGAGGATCTGCTGGAGCGCATCGCGGCGGTGGCCGATGCCTGCGTGAAGGCGCTTCAGGATGGCGGCAAAATCCTCTTTGCCGGCAACGGCGGGAGTGCCGCCGACTCCCAGCATCTGGCCGGCGAGATCGTCAGTCGCTTTGCCTATGATCGACCGGGGCTGGCGGCCTTTGCCCTGACGACCGATAGCTCTGTGCTGACCGCCATCGGCAATGACTATGGGTACGAATACCTGTTCGCGCGTCAGATCGAGGCGGTTGGCAAGGGCGGCGATGTCTTCGTCGGTATTTCCACCTCCGGGCGCTCGCCGAACATCCGGCGCGCCTTGCGCGTGGCCAGGGAAAGAGCACTGGTCACCGTCGGCCTGACGGGGCGGCAGGGTGGCGACATGCCCGAATGCTGCGACTATTGTTTGCGCGTGCCGTCGGATTCGACCCCGCGGATTCAGGAAGGACACATCCTGATCGGCCATGTGCTCTGTTCCATCATCGAGCAGCGAATCTTCCCGAGAGCTTGAAGATGCAGGCGATCATTCTTGCCGGCGGACTTGGCACACGGCTCCGCGGTGTGATTGCCGATCTGCCCAAGCCGATGGCGCCGATCAATGGCCGGCCCTTCCTCGCCTATGTCCTCGATGCACTCGACGTCGCCGGCTTCGACAGTGCCATTCTGGCCATCGGCTATCGGAGCGAGGCCATCCACGACCATTTTGGCGAAGAGTATCGTCGTCTGCGGCTCCACTACTCCGTGGAGCACGAGCCGCTCGGGACAGGCGGAGCCATCCGGCTGGCACTGGAGCAGGCGACAGAGCCAACCGTGTTTGTCGTGAATGGCGATACCTTCCTGCAGGTCGACTATCGAGCGATGCTAAAGGCACACTTGGACGCCAGCGCCAGCCTCTCGCTGGCGGTGCATGCCTTGCCGGATGTCGCGCGTTACGGCGCCTTGGAACGACAGGACGGGCGGGTGCGCGGTTTTCTGGAGAAAGGGCGAGTGGGGCCAGGCGCAATCAACGCCGGAACCTATCTCGTGTCCCGGGAGCTTTTCGAGCGTTACGCGCTGCCGCGTGTCTGTTCCTTCGAGACCGATCTGCTGATGCCGCATGTCGCCGAAATTGCGCCGCTCGCCTTCGAGACCGGGGGGCTGTTCATCGATATCGGGGTGCCAGAGGATTATGTCCGTGCTCAGGATATGCTTGAGCCTTTCAATCTTGTCCAGAATGACGGTAATCGACCGGCATGATTCATGTTCAACATGATGGCGATATGACATCAGGCGCCTTTCTTGGTTTTGCCGGCTTCGATTACATTTATCATCTCGTCGCTCTCGCTGTGGTCACGGATTTTTTGATCGATGTGCGATTGCCCGATTTTCCGTTCGTCCTGAGTCCTGAGCTTGTCGAAGGGTCGAAGGATGATCGGAAAATCGCGCTCCGAGGCCGACATTGCATCCGTTCATGGTTCGACAAGCTCACCACGAACGGCTGCAACGTCACCACGAACGGTTGCAACGTCACCACGAACGGCTGCAATGTCACCACGAACGGCTGCAATGTCATCGAATCATTGAACTGCAACAGATCATACGAAACTTATGGATAAGCGAGCCCGCCTCATCGCCTTTCATCTCCCCCAGTTCCATCCGACGCCGGAAAACGACCTGTGGTGGGGCAAGGGTTTTACCGAATGGACCAACGTGGCCAAGGCCAAGCCACTGTATCCGGGTCACTATCAGCCGCATATCCCCGCCGATCTGGGTTTTTATGACCTCCGGCTGCCCGAGGCGCGCCAGGCTCAGGCCGAACTTGCCAGGGAATACGGCATCGCGGGCTTCTGCTATTACCACTACTGGTTCGGCGGCAAGAGAATTCTGGAGAGACCCGTCAACGAGATTCTGCTCTCTCGGGAGCCGGATTTTCCGTTCTGCCTGTGCTGGGCCAATCACAGTTGGAATACCGCATGGCAGGGAACGGACCAGTCGCTCATCGAGCAGGTGTATCCCGGTTGGGATGATCATGCCGCCCATTTCGACTGGCTTCTCCAGGCGTTTACCGACTCGCGCTATCTGAAGGTGGACGAGAAGCCCATCTTTGTGATCTATCGCCCCGATGATATTCCGGATGTGCGCAAGGTGACGGATTTCTGGCGCGAACGCGCGCTCAAGGCCGGTTTGCCAGGGTTGCACCTAATTGGCGTCTCGCATCGCGGCGAGAAATGGGATCCGCGCCCGCGTGGCCTGGATGCATCCACCATGCAGGCACTGCCCGGAAGAGATGGTCGCATCCCCCGTCGTTATGCCTGGACCAAGCTAAAACTGGCACTGCAAGGGAACCGGCACGAATTG
The DNA here is from genome assembly GCF_000227745.2 of Thiocystis violascens DSM 198. Taxonomy (NCBI): domain Bacteria; kingdom Pseudomonadati; phylum Pseudomonadota; class Gammaproteobacteria; order Chromatiales; family Chromatiaceae; genus Thiocystis; species Thiocystis violascens. The sequence continues at coordinate 4,406,355 of NC_018012.1, forward strand.
ACGATCTGGGATTATGAAGAGATCAGGTCCATTCTGCTCCGCTCGAATCAAACGGAGTGGCGCGATTATCCACTCACGTTGCCCAACTGGGACAATACCCCGCGCATAGGGATGCGCGGCCTGGTTTTCCACAATGCCACGCCGGAATTGTTTCGCGGGCATTTACGCCAGGCGATTGATCGGGTTACCGATCACCCAGCGGACGAGCGTATCGTTTTTCTCAAGGCCTGGAACGAATGGGCGGAAGGCAATCATGTCGAGCCCGATCAGAAATGGGGCCGGGCCTGGTTGGATGTGATCCGCAAGGAGATACGATGTTAAATCTGCATGCGATCAATCCGGTTACCACTGCTCGGCCACTTATCTCGGTCGTCATGCCTTGTTATAACGCAGCCCTGTATTTAGAGGAGGCCGTTGGCTCAGCCTTGGGGCAAAGTTACGGCAATGTTGAAGTGGTAATCGTCGATGATGGTTCCACCGATGGCTCGGCGGAAATCGCGGCCCGTTTAGCCGCTGCTCATCCGGATCGTATCCTTCTTGACTATACGGATCGAGTCGGGCCTTTCCCCGCCCGCAATCAAGCACTTAAAAAGATCAGGGGCGAGTTGGTCGCCTTCCTTGACGCCGATGACTGGTGGGCTCCAACTGCGCTAGAGAAACTTTACGCATCCTTGATCGCGTCCAATGCCGACATGGCCTATTGTGGTTGGCAAAACGTCGGGGAAGGCATCGTTGCCGAACCTTATATCCCGCCAGCTTATGAGCAGGAAGATGCGGTCGCCCACTTTGTCCGAACCTGCCCCCTACCTATCCATGGCGCCTTGATACGGCGGGATCTGGTAACACGGCTTGGTGGATTTTCAGAGCGACGCTACTCCGCGATGGATTATGACTTCTGGCTGCGTGCCTTGGCCGAAACACGGCGTATGGTGCGCGTGCCCGAAGTCCTCGCGTTTTATCGTTGGCATCATCAAGGACAGATTTCCGCCATAAAATGGCGTCAGGTGCTTGATGCTCTAGCGGCGCAGAAAGATTTTATTCGCGCCAATCCTCATTTGGTCGCCCACCTTCCAGCTAAACGACTGATGGAGATGACCGAAGGCTTAGTCTTGGTCCAGGCGTATCGTGCGTTTTGGAAACGTGACTTGATCTCCGCCCACAAATTATTTCGTCATGCTGCAATAGCGCGGGCATTCGCACTAAAAGATCTGCGGTATATCCTGATTGCCGCAATGCTGCCCCTTTCAGCTTATCGGTTTCTGATCGGTATGATTGATCGAAAAGGCACTCAAGCATGAATGCTAATCGTGTTCCGGTTTTGATGTATCACCGGGTTGGAGAGCCGGGGAGCGATTGGGAAACGCGCTTTGCGATTCCGACGTGTCGCTTCGCCGCGCATATGCATGCGTTAAAACAGGCTGGATACCAGGCAATCTCCATCGATACCTTGGTCGAATGGTTGGAAGGTGCCCCAAAATTACCTGCTGGTGCCTTTCTGCTCACCTTCGACGACGGCTATCGCGATGTGCGAGAGCATGCGCTTCCTATTTTGGAGCGAATGAATTGGCCATATACTGTCTTTCTGGTGAGCAAATTGATCGGCGGTCAGGATGGTTGGACGCTTGAGTCCAATCCCAGTGGCGGATTGCATCCATTGCTGAATGCCGACGAAATTCGAGATATGCAGCAGCGGGGGGGCAGTTTCCATTCGCACACTCGCAATCATGCCAGGTTGCCCAGCCTGCACGATGCGGAGTTAACCGATCAACTGGCTAGCTCGCGGCAGGATTTACGCGAATTGCTCGGCCGGGATGTGGATTATCTGGCCTATCCTTTCGGTCAGGTCGATGATCGAGTGGAAGCGGCCGCCAAAGCCGCTGGTTATAGGGCGGCCTTTTCAACTCAGCCGGGTTTTAACCGGACCGATGTCAACCGTTTTCGTATCCGACGCCTAGAGGTCTACGGAACGGACAGTCCGGCAATGCTGCTGCGCAAAATCCATCTGGGCTGCAATGATGGCACTCTGACCTATATGATCCGCTACTATTTTCAACGTTTAGTTGGCTATCTACCCGGTTTTAGTCGATGAACAACAATCCGCTGCTCACGGTCGCTCTGTGCACCCATAATCATGTAGACCGATTGGAGCGCACTCTGGCCAACATCGCTGGCATACAACAGCCAAGATCATCCTGGGAATTCCTGGTCGTTGACAATGGTAGTCGTGATTTCACTCCGGAGTTTCTGCGCCAACGCATCTGGCCCGAGGATTGGTCTGTGCGCGTTGTTTGTGAAGAAAAGTTGGGTATTGCCCACGCGCGCAATCGGGCAATCGCGGAGGCTCATGGCGAATACCTGATCTTTCTGGATGACGATGAAAATGCTGATTCTGAATGGCTCCGTGCCTATGAAAAGCTCATCGCCGAACATCGGCCCGATGCTTTCGGCGGACGCATCGAAGTATTATTTGAAGATCTGCGCCCACGTTGGCTAACTGACGAGTTGCTTGGATTTCTTGGAAAACTTGATTGGAGCGAGCAAATCAAACCGCTAACGGATTCGAGTACCCCGCTTTATACGGGGAACTTTGGTTTTCGCCGCGCCATTGTCGAAACCATTGGCCTGTTCGACGCATCGCTGGGTCGTCGCGGTCAGGAGAACAACGGTGGCGAGGATGTCGATTTTTATCGCCGTATCTTGAGAGCGGGCCTTCAGGTTTGGTGGATGCCTGAAGCGGTGATTTATCATCGTATACAGGCCGCTAAGCTCAAACGCAGCTACTTTCTGGATCTCCACTATCGTCAGGGACGCATGGAGGCAATCCGCAAGCGCGGCCAAGGCCCGCGGATACCGCCACCCTATTTGTTCGGGCAACTCATGCGGGCGGTCAGGGCGGTATGGAGTCAGTGGCGCCATTCGGGACGCGATGCCACCTTGCGCAAGGAAATGAACGTGGCCTATTTTGGTGGGCAGATCCTGGGTTGGGCCTTTGGGCCACGTTCTTGAGCGACGGCAAGCATGGATATCACGATTGTCATTTGTACACATAACCGTGAGGCACTGCTTCGCCAAACCCTGCTTAGGCTATCCCACGCCCAGCGCGCGTCTGATGCGAGCATGGATATCTTGGTAGTTGCTAATGCCTGTAACGACGGCACGCCTGCCTTCCTGGCGACGACGGAATGCGATCCGATTTGGAATGATCTGCCTCTACGCTGGATCTCGGAACTAACGCCGGGAAAATCTTATGCGCTAAATCGGGCAATCGCCGAGACCGATGCAGATGCCCTCTGTTTCATCGATGACGATCAATTCGTGGCGAGCGATTTTCTGCCGGCACTCGTAAAAGCCCTCGCCGAAAATCCAGAGTATGACATCATTTGCGGCAAGATCAGTCCTGCCTGGGATGGAAGCGAGCCGGCTTGGGTACATGAAACGGGGCGGTATCACATTCCGATCCGTCCTTTTCCGGAATATGACTTTGGCGATGCGCCAAAAGAGATATTCTCTGGCCATAAACTCCCCAGTGGCGGCAACATTACCTTGAGGAGAGTGGCGTTCCAGCAGGTGGGCAAGTTCTCTGCCGAGTTGGGTCCACAGGGGCACAATCTTATGGGAGGAGAGGATATTGAATTCCTGCAACGCTGTCTCGCCCACGGGCATCGTATCCTTTACATGCCTACCCTACGGCAATTGCACGTAATCGAGCAGGAGCGTATGTGCAAACGTTACATGTTGCGCAAAAGCTATCTAAGATCATTTTCTTCGCAGCGCATGCAAAGTTCTCCACATGGCTTACAGCCTTATATGTTTTTGAAACTCCTGAAGCATGGATTGAACGCTTTACTTACCCTGAATGCGAGTCGACGCTTTTATTATCTGATGCGCTTAGCTGCGACTTTCGGAGAATTAAAAGCGTCCGTGAAGACTTAAGTCGAGTCTCGTCGTTGATCGTCGTCTTTTGTGCTTACGAGCTTCAGGACACTCGAAACAATATCTGAGTGAGTCTAAACATGTTCCCTAGTGTCAGTTTTACCGTCAATACCTGCATGACGGATGTCCCTTTTCTTGAGCAAACGCTAAGACATGTTTTCCGCAGCCTCGATTTCCCGTTTTCCGAGCGATTGATCGCTTACGATCCGGGCAATCCAATGGGAAAGTATGATAGCCGCCGACGGGGCGATTCCGCCGAAATACTCGCAATTTTCGACCGCTTGTTAGCCGATGGATTAATTGATCGTGTCGACACCGTTCCATGGAGCGAAGAACACCAAGCCGATGTTCTGATGCGTTATTTTGATCGGGATGACATTGCGCTCAAGGATTTTGACGGAGCACCTATTTATCAATATCTCTACGCACTAGACCGATGTACGGGCGATTATATCTTCCACATGGATTCGGATATGTTGTTTCATACCACGCCAGGTATATCGTGGCTTGCGCAAGCGATTGAGATGTTGCGACGGGAGCCTCGCGTTGTATTCGCTACATGCAGAGGGGGGCCGCCTCAAGCTCGTAACCTATTGGAGCGCTTTTTAAAACGTCCGATCGGCGGAAAACCGCCAAGCTTTTGGTTCAAGGCCGAAACCTTCTCGACCCGCTATTTCCTGATGGATCGCGCGCGGTTTCAAAGTAAACTATTACCGATCCTTCAAGCCAAATCAGCGGAACCCCTGGAAAACTCGATCACGCATACGCTCAAGCTGCGTGGACTGGAACGCTGGACCACTACTGGACTGGAAAGCTGGTCGATTCATCCCTGGAGGCACGACGACAATTATTTGACTTATTTGGACGATCTTATCTGGGCTGTCGAAAATGGCGTCTATCCGTTCGTGCGCACAGGCTATCGCTGGGACATGCGAACCGAAAACGAGCACATTAAGGAATGGCTGGATGCCATCGCAGGCGCGGGAAGGATCAACTCACGCTGAAGTGTTGTGATGCTTTATGTGAAGCGAGGTTAAAGTTACGGTGGATGCCTACATCGTTGTCTGTACCCGGTACTTATCATCGTGCCGACTCACTGCGCGATACGTTGCAAGCATTGCGGGTTCAACTCGGGGTACTGGATTTTATCTGGGAAGTGATTGTCTTCGATAATCGCTCGATGGATCACACAAGCAGGTCGTCGAGGAATTTCGTCGGGACTGGCCATTCCTCCGTTACGAATTCGAGGGTACGCAGGGATTGTCTCATGCCCGCAATCATGGAATTGCCTGCTCGCACGGAAGTGTACTGCTATTCACCGATGATGACGTGCTACCTGAACCGGACTGGTTAATACGCACACTCGTTGGCTTGAAGGCGCATGGCGCCGATGCCTGCGGCGGATATATCGCGCCGATCTGGGAGATCCCGCCGCCACGCTGGTTAACCGAGCGCTTTTATGGCTTTCTCGCTGTGCGTACTGACCGCACCAACGATTACCTTATGGCCGACGCGGCTTCAGCACCCTTCGGTGCGAACATGGCATTCCGCAGGGATGTTTTTGATCTTGTTGGCATGTTCGATACGACTTGGGGCCGCAAGGGCAAGGTGCTGGCGAGCGGAGAAGATGGTGAACTGTTTGAACGCATTTTCGCGAACGGGCTCAAGGTGGTGTTTCTCGGAAATTCGCGGGTGCACCATAAAGTCGAAAGCTTTCGGTTAAATAAGCGTTATTTTCGTCGCTGGCGCATTCAGGCCAGCAAGAATCTTGCGGTCAGCCGCGGCATGTCGGGGGAGCGTCGCGAGTTCAATATTCCGCTCTATCTGTTTCCCCAATTCCTGCGTGCGATCATCAACGCGATTGTCGGGCGATTCACCCAGCCATGCGACGAAGCATTCAATCGCGAGGTCATTGTGTGCCATTTTCTCGGTACTTTTCTTGGGTTGTGGGAGTCGCGGACCATTAAGCCTTGAGCTACCTTTAGGTTAAACTGTTTTGGATAGAATATGGAATCATCTCAATATTTACCTTTGGTATCAGTCGTTATGATTGTCTACAAAGGCGAAGGTCAAACTTATCTATTGTGCGCTCCCCACTAATGTCCGCAATACACTCAAGCGGGCTAAGCATCTGCTGAGATCTTCGCTCGCCAAAAACAACGGGAGCCGTTTCTAAATTCAATGCATTACCATCACAGTGGAGCACAATGGCCAAGCTCTTCAATGCTTACAAGTTGCTAGACCGTGAAATCCGCGCCAAGAACATCCGTGCACTTAAGTGGGAGATGCGGGGGCTTTGGTACGATATTATCCGCCCCGCCGTACCCGATCCGGTCTTCATCGTGGGCTGTTCTCGCTCCGGCACCACCGTCACCTACGAAACCCTGGCGGCTTCTCCCCAATTGCTCAGTTTTGGCTGGGAACTTCCGCAGTTCTGGGACGGGTTGTACGGACCGCTCAACAACGGCTGGGAGTCCGAGGCGGCGGGCGCCGACCAGGCGCGCCCCGAGCATCGAAAAGCCGCGCTGCGCTATTTCTATCAGCGGCTCGGGGTCGGCCAGGTTCTGGACAAGACCTGCATCAACGTGATGCGCATCCCCTATCTGTACCGGCTGTTTCCACAAGCGAAATTCGTCTTTATTCAACGCGACGGCCGGGACAATATCAGTTCCATGATGGATGGCTGGCGCATGGGCCGTACCGATGGCCGTTTCGAGTTGTCGCAGTTTTTCGGCCCCTTTCCCGATCCCGTGGCCATTCAGGGCGGGGAATTTACCGAGTGGGCCTTTTTCGTGCCGCCTGGCTGGCGCGACTATAACCGCGCCAGTCTGGAAGAGGTCTGCGCTTTCCAGTGGATCTCCGCCAACCGGCTGGCGCTGGAGGCAAAACCGCGCATTCCCCCGGAGCAGTGGATCCATCTGCGTTACGAAGACATCTTCGAGCGGCCCGTCGAGATGTTTCGGGATGCCTATGAGCGGCTCGGCATGCCCTTTACGTTGGAGATTCGGGAGCGCTGCGCCAATCTGCAACCGACTAGTGTCGTGAAGGGCGCCCCTAAGAAACAGAAGTGGAAAGCACACAATCCCGAGGCCATCGAGCGCATCCTGCCGATGATCCGTCCCATGATGCGGGAACTGGGCTATGACCCGGACGACTGAATCGCCGGCGGTCAGCGTCGTCATCCCCGCCTACAATGCCGCCTGGTGCGTGGGCAAGGCGATCGACAGCGTGCTCGCCCAGGATTTTCGCGATCTTGAATTGATTGTGGTGGACGATGGCAGCATGGATGATACCCCGGCTGTTCTGGAGGCTTACGGCGACGCGATCCGTGTCGTACAGAAGTCCAACGGGGGGCTGTCGAGCGCCCGCAATGCAGGGATCGATGCGGCGCGTGGAGAACTGGTCGCCTTCCTGGACGCCGACGACTGGTGGCTGCCCGGCAAACTCGGTTGTCAGGTCGCGTTGATGCGCGATCAACCCGATCTGGGATTCAGCTCAACGGCCGCGCGGGTGGAAGATCCGGGCGGAAATCTCCTGAACATCTGGACTTGCGCCCATTGGGAAGGGTCATTTTTGGTGCACCTGTTTCGCAACCCAGCCGATGTCGCGGGCAGCGGTTCGGCCGTCATCGCCAGGCACGCGCTCTTCGCGCGCACCGGAGGCTTCGATGAAACCCTGCGCAGCCTTGAGGATATCGACATGTGGATGCGGCTGGCGTCCGTCTCCGGTTATGCTTGCCTGCAAGAACCCTTGGCCGTTGTACTCAAGCGTCCCGACAGCATGAGCCGCAATCTCGATGTCATGCGGGAAGCCGCGATTCGGGTCATGAAGAAGAATAGGCATCTTCTGCCAAGCGGTCTCCAGGGAAGCTATTGGCGTGCCTGCATGGCGGCTATTCACGGCGATTATGCGAAGTGGTGTTGTCGCGCCGGTCGACGTGGCGCGGCACTCATGGATGTCGCATGGATTTTTCGGCTGGCGCCACTGGCGCGGGGGCGGCTGGGTTTGGGATTGCTCAAAGAGATGCTGCTGAATCGGCCGTTATGAGAGAGAAAAATTCTACCCGTTATTCCAAACGCACCTCTTTGCTTTTTTGCTGATCGATGTCTTGTCATGCTTAATGACGCTTATTCTCGACAATACATTTAATCTATCGGATAACTTCAACACTCGGATTTGGTGGATATATTGTGACGACACATTTAGAACAATATTTGACACAGTATTGCGGTAGCGAAGTTGTTTATTTCCCAAATCCTGGTAATGCTGGTGATTCGGTAATAGCTACTGCTACTTACCAAATTTTCGATAAAATTGGTTTAAGTTATGAGACGCCAAAGTTCGGAGGATGTGATTTACATGATCGAATCGTTATCTACGGGGGGGGCGGTAATCTTGTAGGGCAAAGCACTTACTCAGCTCGCGTTGCCAAAGATGCTTGCAAATTAGCAAAACGCTTGGTGATTTTGCCACATACAATCAAGTCTGTGACGCCTATCATTGAGGATTTTGGGAGAAATGTAGACGTTATATGCCGTGAGCCTGTTTCCTATAATTATGTCAAAAAAATTTCTAGCTTGGCAAATGTATATTTAATGGATGATGTGGCATTTAGCCTAGATGTGCGAAATGTTCTTGAAGACGAGATTATACTGTCTCGCTTGGAAAGATTTGTATCTTATGCTATCAACAAAACCTTTACTCATATTGCTACGCCATCTTTCGATAATGTGATTCGATCTATTCTGGTCGATAGAAATTTCAAGAAATTGCAGTTTTCTTTTGGGACGGGGGAAGTCTATTGCTTTCGCACTGACCCTGAGAAAACCAGTCTGGAGATTCCGGAAGAGAATATTGATATATCGGCCTTTTTTCAATTTGGAGTCGAAACTAAAGATGTAGCTTATCTTTCCGCGCGAGCCGTCTTAAGTTTCTTGGCTAACTTTAAAACTGTTCATACAAACCGGCTACATATTGCGATATCCGCAGCTTTATTAGGGCTCGAAGTGAAATTTTATGCCAATAATTATTACAAATGTCGTGCTGTATATAATTTTTCCATGGAGGGTCGCTTCCCTAACGTGCATTGGATGGGATAACCAAGATAGTTTCCGGCAAACATGGGAGGCGTGATCCGTTCTTGATAATTCCTTTGCCCTCGCTTGAAAAAGGCTTTTCAGAAAATGATCAGATTAAATTTTAATCGACTTGAATTTATTGCTTAGGTTTAAGAGTCAATCCTAGCGGGTAATTCACTTCTTATCATGCCATCAGCCAATTATAATGCAAAAAGGAAGTCATGAAAAATCTCATTGATCAGGTTGCTCGGAAATTCAATCGTGCTCGTTTTCTTAATGTTGCATCTAAAATTCTAGCGACACCTCCGCTTGCACTTGGACATGATAACGGAGCAGTGGTCGCGACCATGCTGCAGCACAAAGATATGCTAATGTATTTATTGGCTCTTAAGTCTTTTGCACGATGGATCCCCGTCTCTCGGGTTGTGGTGGTAAATGACGGTAGTCTAGGCTCCGAAGACCTTCGAATACTGGCAGCGCATGTGCCTGGTATCAAGCTGCTTGCCCTCGAAAAATTCCGTAGCGATCAGTGTCCTGTCGGAGGCTGCTGGGAGCGCCTGCTTGCCATTACGGAACTTACGCGCGAAGCGTATGTAATTCAATTAGACGCAGATACTCTGACGCTCGGCGATCTAGCCGAGGTGCGTGAACACGTTCAAGTGGCCCGACCATTCACGATTGCTACCTGGGATAAACAGGAAATCGAACCGATGGCGATGGCTACTGAAAGTGCAAAAGAATCCCTGTCTCGCCACCCGAATAAACATGTCCAGTTGGTAACGGAGGCAAGCTTCGCTCAGCTTACGGATTATCAAAACCTGAATTATGTTCGGGGCTGTGCTGGTTTTATGGGATTTGCATCAGGCAGTCTTGACCGTCGCATTATTGAATGTTTTTCCAAAGAGATTCGCTCGATTGTTGGTCCAGTTTGGGAAACTTGGGGTAGCGAACAGGTCATGGCAAACATTATGCTCGCGAACGCACCTGACGCGGTGGTATTGCCGCACCCACGTTATTGCGACTGTAATCGAATTTTGGAGAAAGAGACTAAATTCGTTCATTTTATCGGAAGTTGCCGTTTTAGCGATAAGACTTATATACGCATGGCTCAAAAGGTGACTACTGATTTGTTAATTATAGCAGGGTACTTACCAAAATCGCCATAATCGCCATAATCGCCATAATCGCCATAATCGCCATAATCGCCATAATCGAGTTAATGGTGGATAAATCTAATGAACATTAGTGGCTCAATTGATACTTTTATCGGTGACCAGAAGCTCTATTGGAGATTTGATCGATGGCTTCGCGAAATCGGTCGATCACAAGGGTTTTTCTTCCGCAATAAGCGTGGCCTCGCACCTCCCGGACGCACACTCATATTCTGTACTTCATATATCAACGACGTGATGCGTTACAAACGTTGGATCGATTATTTTTATCCTAAGCTTGATGCTTACGGTGCGGAAAACTTATTTCTGATTAATGATGGTCCGGACAACATTGATTTTGATAGTCGTCTTTCTTGTATACAGGCGGCGGCAATGCCATGCATACTGCCAAGTAGCCTGAATATCATCGCTTTTGAAGAGCGGCTCGGCAGGCCAGCCCGTTTTTCTTATCCAGGTTGGTGGCGCAGTTTTACTTTTTCCGTTCGGATTGCGCGACAATACGGTTTCAAGAAGATCATCCACATTGAATCTGATGCCTACGTCCTTAGCCAAAGACTTACTAACTATATTAGATGCATAAATTGCGGATGGACAGTCTTGTGGTCTCCAACCTATCGGTTCCCGGAGACGGCGGTGCAGATCATCTGCGAAGATGCATTTCCTGCTATCGAGCGGATCGCGAGTATGGGATCTGCTTGCTTTCGAGAACTCAACCGGCCTGCTGAATATCTGCTTCCGTTCGATAAGGTGGAAAGCCGTTTCCATGGTGATCGGTGTGGCGTAATTGACCGGAATACGAGCTTGCAAGGATATGACTATCTTGCGCAGGTACCTACAAGCTGGTCAGTTGTTCAGCAAATGACACGCCTTTCTAAATCCATTCATGTCTAAAATCCTCAGATTGCTGGCCCTTGGAGATCTGCTGCTGTGCGGGCGGTACGATGCGCTCGCCGATGCGGGACAGGCGAAGGGTGTTTTTAACCCGCTGCTGGCGTTGTTGAATGATGCCGACATCGTGGTGGGCAATCTGGAATGCCCCTTGACGGCGTCCGATGATCCGAGGGCGGATAAGCTGTGCCTGCGGGGCGATCCGCGCTACGCCGATGTCATGGCGGCGGTCGGTGTCGATGTCCTGTCGCTGGCTAACAATCATCTGTTCGACCATGGGTTGGCCGGTTTCCGGGACACCGACAGGGCGTTGACGGATGCCGGGATCGCCGCGCTCGGCGCGGGAGCGACCCTGGAGGACGCGAGCCGTCCGCGGATTCTGGAGCGCGACGGACAACGGATCGGCTTTCTTGCCTACTGCCACGACTCGACGCGGCCCTCCGATTTCGCCACGGCGGATCGTTTCGGCGTGGCCCCGCTGGAAGCCCCGGCGGTGCTGGCGGATGTCCGGCGCTGGCGGGGCGAGGTCGACCATCTGATTCTGCTGTTGCACTGGGGGCTCGAATACAGCCCGCTGCCGACGCCGGAACAGGTGCAACTGGCCCATGCGGCGGTTGATGCGGGGGTCGGTCTGATCCTGGGGCATCACAGTCATATGATTCAGGGGATCGAGACCTATCGCGGCGCGGTGATCGCTTACAGCCTGGGCAACTGCACCGATTCGGATGTCGACTGGCAGGGACCGACACGCGGCTTCGAGGCGCGGATGACCCAAACCGATCGCGAGGGGTTGGCGCTGACCGTCGAACTCGGTGCGGAGGGTGTCAGGCTGGTGGCGCGTCATCCGCTGTGGCTGAACGACGCCGGGCAGCCGGAGCCGGCGACCGGCGCGCGGGCCGAGGCGATTCTGGCCCAACTCGACCAGCGTTCGCAGGCGCTCGATGACCCGGATCTGACGCGCCATTGGGAAAATGCCCTGGTCGCAAAGCGGGTGCTGGGGCCGTTGCAATATTGGTGGTCGCAGGGGAGCCTGTGGGACAAGATCCGGCGTTTTCGACTGTCCCAATTCAAGACGCTTTATCTTTTGGTGGCGACCTTCGTGCGCATTCGTCTGTCGCGCTCGGAGGCGCGCTGGTCGCTGTTCAATCCGCGCAACGATACCCGGCCCATGCCTTATGGCGGGGGAGAGGAGGAGGATGCGCGGCAGTGATTGACCGTGAAGCTTGTGCCGTGACGGGGCGGCTTCGGTCAGCCTGTCTTGGTTCTGGCTTCCGCGCTGCTCCAGGGATCTGTTGAGTGGGACGGACGGGAAATTCTGGCATCGGAGCGTGAAGCCGTTCGTGGTTCGAGTGCCTCGCCACGAACGGCTTCAGGCGGAGCGAGTGCCTCACCACGAACGGCTTCAGGCGGAGCGAGTGCCTCGCCACGAACGGCTTCAGGCGGAGCGAGTGCCTCGCCACGAACGGCTTCAGGCGGAGCGAGTGCCTCACCACGAACGGCTTCAGGCGGAGCGAGTGCCTCGCCACGAACGGCTTCAGGCGGAGGCGCATGGTACGATCTTTTCCGGAAATGACCTCAATCGTGTGTAGCGCTATCCTGATCGACGCGAAGCCCCGTGCGCGCCCGCCTTCACGCAATCGTCCGTTGGTTAGCGCCATCATCCCCGTCCATAACGCGGCGCGTTTTATCCGCGACTGTCTGGACAGTGTTTTTGCGCAATCCGGTCCGTTCGCGCTGGATGTGATCGTTGTCGATGACGGGTCGACCGACGATAGCCTCGCGGAACTGCGCGGTTACGCTGGAGTGCGCTGCATCGAGCAGCCGAACCGTGGCCCCGCCGCCGCCCGCAATGCCGCGCTGCGTCTGGCCCAAGGGGACTATCTCGCCTTCCTGGACAGCGACGATCTGTGGCCCGATGGAAAGCTGGCGCGCCAGATCGCGCTGCTGGAGGCGCATCCCGAGATCGGCCTGGCGTTTGGCGACTGTCGTCAATTCGATGCGCAAGGCCCCTATGTCAAAACGCTGTTCGAGAGCGCGGGTTATGATTCCGCCTACTGGGGCGATCCGGTCGAGGTCGTTGCGCCCTACGCCAAGCTGATTAGCGGAAATTTCATCACCACCGGCTCGGTCGTGATGCGCCGCGCCTGCGTGGAGCGCGTGGGCGAGTTCGATGAGACACTGCGTCTGGTCGAGGATCTTGAATATTGGTTCCGGGTCGCCTTGGCCTGTCCCATGGCGCATCTGGATGCGGTCTATCTGTTGCGTCGCCGCCATCCGGAGAATACGTCGCGCGATCCGATCGCCATGACGCTGGCTTACCTGCGCATGTTGGACGCGCATCGTCAGCGCGAGGCCGATCGAGTCCGCCCTCACGCGGCGGCTCTCCGGTCGCGCATGACCCGCGAATTCCAGGAACTCGGACATCTGTATTCGCGCCAAGGCGCCCACGGCGACGCGGCCCGTGCCTATCTGCGCGCCCTGTCCGGCAAGGTCAGTCTCCGGTCCATCTACTATCTCGCGTCCGCGCTCGCCGCGAGGGTGGGGTTGACGTGGGGCGCGACAACATGACGACGACCCTCGACCCGCCGGGTTTTCTGGTGCTGTGGGATCCGACCGGGTTCCAGCGCCTGGCCGCGACGGATTGGGCCGAGCGGCGCGGCGGCGGTCGACGCTTTTCCGCTGGACCGGTCGAGGCGTTCGGGTTCGGCGGGGACGCTGCCCCGCTTGCGGTCTGGTCCGGCGACGAGACGAGCGGTCTGTTCCTGGGTGAACTCCATGAACCGGAACGGCTCCGGGCAGAGTTGGCCGCCGTCGGCGTCCCGGCCGCGGCCGATCCTGCGGCACTGATCGCCGCCGTCTACGCGGCCTGGGGCGAGGGCGGATTCGCGCGTCTGGAGGGTGTCTTTTGCACGGTGCTGTGGGATGCGCGCACGGGCACGCTGGTGCTCTACCGCGACGGCTCCTGCGCCCAGTCACTTTATTGGTATCAGGTAGGGGAATGGGCGGTGGCGGCGACCCGACTGGATCTTCTGACGACCCTGCCGGGCGTGCCTAAAGCCGTCGCGCCCCAGGGGTTGCACGAATATCTGCGGTTTCTGGACATCTCGCCGCCCAACTGCATCTATGTCGGCATCCGGGCGTTGGAGCCAGGTTTGCCCGCGCGCTTTGGCGGATCCGATCTGTCGTATCCAGGCCCCGCGCCTTTCCCGCCCGGGCGTGCGCGCAACCGCTCCGGCGGCTCCAAAACCCCGCCGTTTGAGGCTTGCGTGGATGCCCTGGACGCGGCGCTGCAGGCGAGCGTGGCCGCACGACTCAACCGCGACCGTCCAACCGGCGTCTTCCTGAGCGGCGGCATCGATTCCGCGCTGCTCTGCGCCATCGCCGCCAAGATCGATCGCGACGCCATCGATGCCTTCACCCTGGGATTTCAGGGCGACGCGTTCGACGAAACGCCCGTGGCCAGTCGGATCGCCGAGTCGCTCGGCATTCGTCATCACGTCATCCGCTATGACCTGGCGGTCTACGCGGACGCCTTCGACGACTTCCTCGCGACGGTCGATCTGCCCTTTGCCGATCCGGCGGGCCTGCCGACCTTGCTGCTCTACCGCGAGTGCCGGAAAACGGTCGACGCCGTTCTGGACGGGACCGGCGCGGATACCCTGCTAGGCGTCATGCCGGCGCGCCATACGCGGATCGCCACGCAATATGCGGTCATGTTGCCACGCCCGCTGCGGCACGCGGTGGCGGAACTGCTGCGACAGATCCCCCGGTTGGCCGGTTATGCTCCCATGTTCGATTTCGAGACGCCGGAAGACTTTTTGATTCGCTGGAAGGGCTGGTCGAGACCGGAGATCGAAACCCTGTGCGACACCCCGGTGACGCTCGCGGAGACGCGCTTTTTTCGGCTCTATCGCCAGTTTCCGAGGGCCGCGCACTTCGAGCGTTACAGTGCCCTGATGGGCAACCTTCCCGATGATCGGGTGCATCAGGCCGCGGCGTCCAGCGACCTGCGGATCCGCTTTCCGTACTGGGACCGGCGGGTCGAGGAACTCGTGCATCGACTTCCGCGCCCTGCCCGCGACACGGCGGTGGAGCCAAAACGTCTGCTGCGGGCCTTGCTCGCGCTTTATGTGCCGCGCGAGCGCTGGGATCTGCCCAAGCACGGCTTCGATTTTCCGTTCGTCAGCCTGCTTCGCCACGAGGATGACGCCCTGGTGAGGCGTTATCTCGATCACCGGGTGCTGGCGCGTCATCGCCTGATTCGCGAGGCGGCCATCGCGCCCGCGGTCGAGCGCTTTCGGGCCGGGGATAACGGTTTAGCCTTCCGCGTCTGGGCGCTGGTCGTGCTCTTTGGTTGGTTGGAGCGCCACGCTTGAAGGCTGCTACAATGCGCCGATTCGTCGCGTAGCATCTCGCCAAAGGCAACCCGTGAGCGGCTTTCGTATCCTCATGTTCAGCAGCTATTTCCCGCCCGAGTACAGCGGGGCCGCCTTGCAGGCGGTGACCCTGGCGAAGGAATTGCGCGCGAGGGGGCATCACATCGAGTTTGTCACCCAACGCTGGGAGGGCTTGTCAGCGGAAGACGCGTTTGACGGCTTTCGCGTCACGCGGCTAGATTGCGGGCGGGGCGATAAGCATCGCGAACTGCGTTTGTGGTGGAACCTCTATCGTTTCCTGCAACGCCGTCATCGGGATTTCGATTTCCTTCACACCCATGGCGCTTATTATCGAAACGTGATCGTCGGTCCCCTAGGGCATGCGTTCAAACTTAAATCCCTGGCGAAGGCGAGCCTGGCGAACAACGATTTGCGCGATTTGGGACAAACGATCACGGGGCGTATCCATCTGGCCATGCTCCGGCGTGTCGATGCCTGCCTCGCCATTAGCCGCGATCTCGAACGGGAGTTCATCGAGGGCGGAGTGTCCGCCGAACGGGTGCATTATTTTCCGAATTGCGTGGATACCGAACGGCTGTTCCCGGCGGATCCGCATGAGCGCCAAGCCTTGCGCCACCGCTATGGATTGCCTTTGGACAAGAAAATCGTCCTGTACATGGGGGTCTTCGACGACCGCAAGAATGTGGGCTGGCTGATTCGCGAATGGCTGCGCGCCGAGGGTTTCGGGTTGAATGCCTTGCTGCTTGCCGTCGGACCGCGCAGCCGCGAGGATCCGCACGGATACTTCAAGGAGACCATGAGCCAAGACGCCCTGGCGCATCCCGATCTCTTGCGCATCGAGGGCGAGGTGGTTCAGGTTGCCGATTACTACCGCGCGGCCGATCTCTTCATCATGCCTTCCAAGTCGGAGGGATTGCCGAACGCGGTGCTCGAAGCCATGGCCTGCGGACTTCCCTGTCTCGCCGCCAATGTGAGCGGAACTCGAGAACTCGTGGTGGACGGTCAAACCGGCTGTCTGTTCGAGCCGGACGATGTCGCGGGGTTGCGAGCGGCTTTGCAGTGCGGGCTTGGTTCGGCGGCGCAAGCGCTGGGCGCGGCGGGGCGGAGGCGGGTTGAAGAGTGCTTTTCGATCAGGCAGCTTGCTGATCGCTATGTCGACCTGTATCGATTCCTTATCCGTCATTGATCGGGTGCCGCGATCGTAATGGCCGATGCCAATTCCGGGTGCCGCTTATCTATCGACAGCGTCGTGTCGGTCGTGGCGCCAGTATTCGCGGGGAGACGTGCATGAGCCTGAAGTTATTGTTGATTACCGAACTTTTCTTGCCCACCAAGGGTGGAACGGCGATCTCCTTCGATGACGATTTTCGTCGTTTGGGCGGCAAGGACATTCATATCGTCACGGCTGACGTTCCCGGTGCCGCGGAGTTCGACCGGACCCACCCCAACAGCATTCACCGGCTCAGGCTCCAGCGGGTTCCCTGGGCGCGGCCGGAATCCCTGTTCATGTACACGCGGCTGTTTCTGGCATCGCTTCGGATCGCGATGACCACGCGAGTCGACGCCGTGTTTGCCGGCCGGGCACTGCCCGAGGGGCTCGTGGCCTGGGCCGTGGGACGCCTGACCGGGCGGCCCGTCTTGACCTATGCCCATGGCGAGGAACTGACCGGCTGGGGTCGCGGCAACAAATTCCGCGCCATGTGCTTTGCCCTGCGTCATGCCGACTGGGTGCTCTCGAACAGCGATTTTACCCGCGACACGCTCATCGATCTGATTGGCGTGGTGCCCGAGCGGATCGCGGTGGTCTACCCGACGGTGGATGCGACGCGCTTTCGCCCGGGGCTTCCGGCCGAGGATTTGCGTGCGTCTCTTGGTCTTGGCGCTGCAACGCGGCTCATTCTCTCGGTGGGCCGGCTGCAGCGGCGCAAGGGTTTCGACAATGTCATCCGCGCCTTGCCCACGCTGCTGGCGGAAGGGCTGGACACGCACTATGCCCTGATCGGCATTGGCGAGGATCTGGAACACTTGCGGCAGCTTGCCGGCGATCTGGGCGTTTCCGAGCGGGTGCATTTCCTCGGGCACGTCAGTTACGAGGATCTGCCGCGCTGGTACAACGCCTGCGATCTTTTTGCCATGCCGAACCGCGAGATCAACGGCGACACCGAAGGCTTTGGGCTGGTGTATCTGGAATCTGCCGCGAGCGGCAAACCGGCCCTGGCCGGCCTGGCCGGCGGTACCGGCTCCGCGGTGCTCGATGGCGAGACCGGATTGCGCGTCGACGGAGATCGGGTCGATGCCATTGCCGAGGGTCTGTCGCGCCTGCTACGCGACGGAGCCTTGGCGCGTGAGATGGGGCGGAAAGGATGCGAGCGGGTACGCGCCAACTTTATCCACGAGCGGCGCGTGGAACAATTGCAACGTTTGGTGCATGCCGGGAATTCCCGATTTTCGTCTTAAACGCGCTCTCCGGGTCAAGTCCTTTCCGTGACAGAGCCTGCCCGTAGGAGCCCGCTTGCGGGCGACGTGACCCTTCAAGATGCCTTCCGTGCGCTCACCCGTCGCCCCACTGCCATTAAGTTATAGCCTTCGCGTAGGGGGCGGTTTTAAACCCGCCCTCTACGTCCGGTTATTACGTTCGATGGCTATAAGCCGTTCGTGGTGAGCCTTTCGACTGCGCTCAGGAGGGCCTTATCGAAGGGCGAACGGAAAATTCATTGACTTAATGGCAGTGACCCGTCGCCCGCAAGCGGGCTCCTACGGGATTTGGCGCTTGGTCAAGTCATTTCCGGAATTCGCCTTAACCACATTTGGCCTGCCTGAAGCCGTTCGTGGCGAGGCGCTCGCCCTTCCTGAAGCCGTTCGTGGTGAATCCTGAGCCTGTCGAAGGGTCGAACCATGAACGGCTTCACGCGCAGCCCTCCGACTCACTCTATCCCGAAGACAAACGCCCTACGTGCCGCCCAAGTGTCAGGATTTTTTACACTTTCCTTGACGCATTCCCAAACGCTGGCGACGCGACGCTGGAGCGTCGCGGCATGCTCTCGTGCTGGAGCGTGGGGGCCAGCGCAGCCGGAGCAGCCAGAGGTGATTTGCCATGATTTTTCAATGGGATGAAAGGGCGGTCGCACGATGGGTTTCGTGACCGGCGGGCGTCGGTGCCAAGGGTTCGAGGTCGGAGCGCGGTCACTCTACCCATCCTACTTGGCGACCACGCTGCCTGAAGCCGTTCGTGGCGAGGTGTTTGCCCTGCTTGAAGCCGTTCGTGGTGAGGCTCTCGAACCACGGACGGCTTCACGCGCTCCGTCAGAGTCCAGCCAAAGTGTCAGGTTTCTTTACATTTGCAAAATCGAGAGTGCGAGAATTTTTTTGTTTTTGAAAACAAATACATGATTATCGAGCACCCGGCGAATGGGCAATTTGACGCGGTCAGGAGGGGCAAAAGCGGCGCGAACAACGGCATTTGACACCGCGCGGCGGGGGGGGCGAGTGTCAGGATTTTTTACAACATTTGATTTCTGCCGGGTGCCTGGTGGTCGCTAAATTTTTAATAATTTGAAATTGAAGATAAATTTATTTTTGGCATGGGGAGTGCATTGATTTAGACGACTCGATACGACGGCACAAGAGTTATTTTTTAGAACTCTAAATCTCTATAATTTCACGCGAGGTTTACCATGAAAAACTATCTGATTTCCGGTCTGTTGGTTGCAACGGTTGCATTGCCATTAAGTGCTCATGCGCTTGAGATGAATGGCACGTATTCTGCCACTGTTGGCACTATTTTTTCTGTGGCGAGCTTCACTGGCTCCGATATGAATAATGCGTCCGCTGTTGACTTTGGGAGTACAGCATTCACTGTTTCCGGTTTACCGCCTACTTATCTGGGCAACACTAACGACATGCTGACCGAACTGGTTGCTTCGAATATCTTCTCTGGAGTGATTACGCAGACCCTAAACATTAATGCTTTTTCAGCTATGGATAATTTTCTGGTCTGGAATGGCGGAAATTATGAGTTTGACCTGTTAACTCTTGTCCGCAACGCGACTTCGGCGGGTGCTATGGATTTGTACGGAACAGGTACTTTTACTGATACCACCGCTCAGTACACTGCTACCGCACCAGCAACAAGTATGGCTGCTTCCTTCCGTCTTACCGGTCAGGTAACAGGTGGATCTACAACGCCTTCTTTCTCGTTCTCTTGGGCCACACCTCCTTTTGAGAACACTGTCCCCGAGCCCGCCACCCTTGCCCTCTTCGGCATGGGCCTGCTCGGTTTAGGCGCGGCCCGTCGCCGCAAGTCCGCGTAAGATCGAACGCGCGAACGCCCCCGGAGATCGGGGGCGTTTTTTTGCCATGAACCTCGCCGTCGCACACAGGCCGCCCGCCAAGCGCGCCCAGACTGTTGCCGAACCCTTCCCGCACCGGGCCACATCGCCGCTCCGGCGCTGTCCCGCGCAAACCGGAATCCGCCCGTCAACGGTGTCAGAATTTTTTACGCTTTTGCCCGCGCGGCACCTTCCTTGGTCAAGGGGGCTCGGCGATCTCATTGAATTTAATTTTAATTTTTTAAACGGTTCAAAATTTGCTTCCCATATGATCAACGGGCTGCGGCAGCAGAGTTTCCCTTCACCGAATTCGTATCCACTCCAGGTATCGGAGATTTTCAATGATGAAAAAATACGCACTTCTCGCGCTCGCCCTGACGGCAACCGGCATGTTTGCCGCCACTCCAGCCAGCGCCACCACTCTGTATACCCCTTGGCAGGAGATCAATTGGTCCACGCCGACGCTCAATACTCAGATCGCATTACTGTACGACGGTTTCGATGCGTCTCTGGGCACCCTGACCAGCGTCCATTTCCAATTCACCTTGGTTGAGACCCTGAACAACATCGCATTCGTTATCCCTGGTTTCGGTAATCAGATCGTTGGCAATCCGACGCCGTTAACCGCCACCGCGACGATATTCGCGTCCGGCGCGGGCGGCCTGCTCACGTCAACCAACGTCCTCACGACCCCAGGGTTTATCGGTACGGTTCTCGATAATTCGTCGATCAACATCGTTGGAACCGCAAGCGTCAACACCACCATCGCCACCGACCTGTATTCGCACAGCGCCGACCTGTCGGGCTACATTGGCGGTCCGAAAACCGTCACCATTACCCTGAATTCCAGCGGCACCCAGAGTGGCTCGGTTACTAACTGGGTCTTGGCGGGCAATACCGGTTCCGCCTCTGGCACCGCCTCGATCCGGTACGATTACGTCACTGCGATCCGCGAACCCGCCATTCTGGGTCTTTTAGGCATCGGCCTGATTGGCCTCGCCACTGCCAGTCGCCGGGTGTTTGTGCAACACCGGGTTGGTTAACCCGACGCGCAATCGACCGCCACGGACGCCGCTGGAATCCCCGAACCTCTCGCTCGAACCGCCGCGTTTCTTCCGGGAACGCGGCGGTTTTGCGTGAGCGAAACGGTACGCGGTGCGTACCCTACACCGCTCCGGTCTTGCTATCCCGCATCGAGACTGCGGCGGTTCCGCGCCCCGTCACCTTGTCGGATCGCCCCGCGATCCGCTAAAGTTTGTGCATTCAATGATGTGACAGAGGAACTTCCCGCATGGCACTGGCCCAGGAAGACATCGCCTTTATCAAAGCCCACCTCGGCGAGTGGCTGGCCGAACAGAGCCTCGGCAAGCCGCCGGTCGTCTACGAGATCGAATTGCGCGAGCGCATGGTGCGGGTGGAGGAAGAACTCAAACACCAGCGCGAGTTGATGCGTCAGGGCTTCGAGCAGATGGACAGGCGCTTCGAGGCGATGCAAGCAAGCATGGATAAACGCTTCGAGCAGGTGGAGAAACGCTTCGAGCAAGTAGACAAATGCTTCGAGGCGATGCAGGCGAGTCTGGACAAGCGTTTCGACGAGATGCTCAAACGTCACGATCAGCAGTTTATTTGGCTGGTTGGGTTCATCGCGACCGGCGTCGGGCTGGTCATCGCCGCCCTGCGGTATCTGTAGGGTACGCATCGCGTACCTTGCTGTTCTACGTTTGTTTTTTCTCGACGGCATCGGCAGGATCGCCTTCGGAGACCGCCGGATTCCGTTTCAGGCCCCGAGCAGATGCTGGAAATTGGCCAGACGCTCGGGGGCGATCAGACCCTCGGCCACGGCCTGGCGGATCGCGCAGTCGGGTTCCTGATCGTGGCGACAGTCGGCGAAGCGGCATTGCCCCGTGTAGGGTCTGAACTCCCGAAACCCCTGCTGAAGTCCCGCGCGGTCGATGGTGCCGAGCCGGAAACTGCGCACGCCCGGTGAGTCGATCAGCAGCCCCTCGCCGGTCAGCCGATAGCAGGTCGCCGCCGAGGTCGTGTGGCGCCCCAGACCCGTGGCCTTGGAGAGTAGCCCGATCTGGATGTCCCGATCGGGGAGCAGCGCCTTGACCAGCGAGGACTTGCCGACGCCCGATTGTCCGACCAGCACGCTGACCTCGCCGGCCAGTCCCGCGATCAGGGTGGCGAGCGTGTCCGGTTCGCGCAGGCTGATCCACAGGGTGCGATAGCCGATAGTCGGGTAGTGCGCGAACCGGTTCTGGAAGGCGGTCCGCGCCGCGCCGTCGAGCAGGTCCATCTTGTTGCCGACGAGCACGGCTTCGACCCCGATGGTCTCGGCGGCCACCAGATATTGATCGACCAGATAACCGCTGGGTTCGGGTTCGGGCGCGATCAGAACCACCAGCCGGGTCAGGTTGGCGGCGAGCGGCTTGGCGTACCCATTGAAGTCGGGCCGGCTCAGGACGGTGGTGCGCGGCAGGATGGCCGTGACGACGCCCTGTTCGTCGGCGATCCGCTGCCACACGACGCGGTCGCCGCACACCGGATGACCGATATTCTGGCGCGACAGACAGTGGAAGAGATGCCCGCCGTTGTCCTCGACGGCTAGATTGGCGCCATGGCGGACCACCACGCGGCCCTCTTCGGGTTCGGCCTCCGCGTCGAGTTCGGTTAGCACAATGTCCGGGCGGGACTCAAGCCGTTGGCGGCGACGTTCCTGTATGGTGCGGATGCGTTCGATCTGACGTTCGGACAGCCGGCGCTTGGTCATCGGGTCAGCGCGGGAATTTGTAGTAACGGTGATTCAGATAGGCGGCAACGTCGCTGATGTTCTCGTCGAACCACTGGAGCCCCAGCGACAGCTCGCAACGCTGGACCTGACGTTCCAGCCCCTCGAAGGAGCTGATTTTGCGATCTTCCCGGGTATAGATCTCGCTGCCATGACAGCGGATACAGTGGGTTTGATAGAGCGACTCGGCGTCGTCGGCCGCGACCGCGGGGGCAGGGGTTCCGGCGATCAGGACGAGACCCGCGAGGGTGGACGCAAGAACAGATAAACGGTAAATCATGGGATGGCTCCGTGGCGATTTGACAAACCATAGTAGACCAACCATCGTTGTCCCGCACCCTTCCACCTGACCAATCAGCAGTTCTCAGTATGCGTCGATGGTGTGAAAACCGGGGCCTCGGCGCATGAAGCCATTCGTGGTTCGACCCTTCGACAGGCTCAGGATTCACCACGAACGGCTTCTTCAGGAGACGGCGAACGTCAAGCCATACTGAGAATTGCCTGCTGACCGATCATTCTGCCTCCCTGGCGAGGCACTGCATGGACATGAACACATGAACAAGAGTGAAAACAACCTGATCTGGCTCGATCTGGAGATGACCGGGTTGGACCCTTTCCAGGATCGCATCCTGGAGATCGCCACCATCGTGACCGATACTCAGCTACGGATTCTGGCCGAGGGTCCGGTCATGGCGATCCATCAGACGGACGACATTCTGGGCGGGATGGACGACTGGAACCGCGAGCATCACGGTGCGTCCGGTTTGCTGGAGCGGGTGCGCGCGAGCCGCGTCTCGGAGACCGAGGCGGAGTCCGCCACCCTGGATTTTCTGGCGGACTTCGTGCCCGCCGGGGCGTCGCCGCTGTGCGGCAACAGCATCTGTCAGGACCGCCGCTTCCTCGCCCGCTGGATGCCCAAACTGGATGCCTATTGTCACTACCGCAACCTGGATGTCAGCACGCTGAAGATTCTGGCCCTGCGCTGGGCGCCCGAGGTCGCGAGCAGTTTCAAGAAGGAATCCAAGCACCTGGCATTGGACGACATCCGCGAGTCCATCGCCGAACTGCGTCACTACCGCGAGCATTTGCTGCGGCCATTTTAAGGCGTCCTCAATGCGCTCTTGGCATGGCGGCGATCTGGGCGACATCCTGGGCCTCGAAGTCCATGCCGAACGGCAGTCCCGGATTGAGCGTGATGGCGAAGCCGACGCCGAGTTTCTCCAGAATCCAGGCGAAGTCGGCCACGAGTCCGCCGCCATAGCCGGGAAAATCCTTCACGAACGCCTTGGCCCGCTCGGGGTTGGTGAACAGCACCAGGACTTCGTCGCCCTCGTCGGTCGTGAGTTTGAGCGGCTGGGCGCTCTGCTGGGTTTGCAGACCGCCGATCTGGTGCTTTTCGTAGACCGGCATGAAGACCTCGGAGCCGAGCAGGGTGGCGATGAAGGATTCGGGCGGAATCCGCCCTTCCTGGGCCTCGATCAGTTGGCGTTCAAGGTCGTTTTGAGCGGTGAAGGTATCGGGCATGGCGGGTTCCGGAGGGATTCGATGACCCCGAAAAGCTGGGGGTTGGTCCGCGCGATCTCAATTGTCAGACCTGGAAATCGGCGGCTGGCCTATAAGCGGTCGCGCAGATCCCGCACCGAAAACCCGCGCCACAGGTCGCTCATTCCCTTGTTCAGGCCGAGTACCTTGAAGCGCTCGCCCATGGCGGTGGGCAGGAGCAACTGTTTCGCGCCCAACGCCCGGGCGAGTGCGTCGGGCGAGTCGGTCATCAGACCGTCGATCCCACAGCCGAGCAGAAAATGCGCCTGGGTGGTGAAACCGGCCAGCTCGAAACCGGCGGCAAGTCCGGCCTCGGCCACGGCGGTGAAGTCGACATGGGCGGTGATGTCCTGTCGCCCCAGATGGCGATAGGGATCGTCATGCGTCTGATGACGATGGTGACACAGCAGCGTGCCCATGGTCCGATCCGCCTGATAATAGCCCGACCGGGGATAGCCGTAGTCGATCAACAGGACCAGACCCGATTGGACGGCATCCGACAATGCCGACAGCCAGGGGGCTAGATGCGGATTGATCTCGGAGGCATAGCCGGCGGTTTGGGCGAAGCCTTCGGATTGGATGGCGGCGACGGCCTCGGCGAGTCCGGGCGAGCGGACGGGGGCGGTCGTCTCGACCAGTTGGCCCGCGCGATCGGTGACGAAGACCTCGTCGACACCGCCGTCCTCGCGCACCCGAAAGCGTTGGACCGGCATGGCGTCCAGAACCTCATTGGCCAGCACCACGCCGCGCAGGTTGTGGGGCAGTGCCGTCAGCCAGCCGCAGCGCGCGGCTAGGTGCGGTACCTCGGCCTGGATGCGTTCGCGCTGGCGGGTCTGTAGGTCCGGGCTGAGTTCCAGAATCCAATACTGGTGGGGCAGGGCGCCGAGCCGGTCGAGTTCACGGAGCACCTTGACCGCGAGCGCGCCGCTGCCGGCGCCGAACTCGAACAGATCGCCGCCGCCTAAACGCTCCAGAACCTCGGCGCACTGTGCCGCGACGCATTGGCCGAACAGTGGGGATAGCTCCGGGGCCGTGACGAAATCGCCGCCCGGCCCGAATTTGGGCGCACCGGCGACATAGTAGCCAAGCCCTGGGGCGTAGAGTGCCAGATCCATGAAACGGTCGAAGGGTAGCAGTCCATCGGCGTCGGCGATCGCCGCGCGGATCAGGGCAAGGAGTCGGGCGCCGAGGTCGGCGTGATCCGCCGCGTCGCGGTCGTGCGAGAGTGGGGTGTCGCGATGGTTCATTCGGGCTTTCCGCGGCGGTCGGTGGTGGGCGGTTAGGGGATTTCCTGAATACAATGGATGACACGCTCAAACCTGGCGAAACCTCACGAAAGAGGTGACGCCTCTCCCGTGCGGCATTATCCCCCTAAAGTGGAATGCTTCGACCAGAGGATTTTCGATGAACGACAACCACAAGGCGATTCTCCATCGCGGCGCCGAGCACAGTTCGCCTTATCCGGTCAGCCGTCTGGCGCCGGCCTTCGATTCCGGCGATCTGGTTGCCGAGGTCGCCAGGGCCGAGGCCATGCTGAGCGCGCGCACGGGCGCCAAGCTGCGGGTCATCGCCGATCAGATCCGGCTGCTCCAGCAGGAGGCGCGCAAGGTGCTCGACGACGCGCGCGAGGATCAGGCGCTGAATCAGGCGCAATGCGCCTTCAAGCGCATCCCCGGCAAGATCTACCACCTTTATCGCCGCGCGGATGGCCGCACCTTCTTCTCCATGCTGTCGCCGACGGAGTGGGGCGGTTCCACGCCTGATCGATTCATCGGCTCCTACCGGCTGGAGACCGACTATTCCTGGATCCCGGCCGAGCAGGCCGACCGGACCGACGAGACTGGCGAACTGGTCGCCCAGTTGCTGCGGATCGGCGGGATCGGTCACGCGGAGAATGGGTCGCTGCCTCTCCCCTGATCGAGCGCCGCCCTGGGATCGCCGAGTTGCACTCGGCTCCTCGGCCAACCGGTCGGAGCGAAGAGGCCGAGTCCCGCTCGCCGCTTCCGGACAGCATTATCTCCATTTGAAGCGTTGATTCCGGTCGAAACCTTCCCGGAAATCGCCTTAAGATCAATTGATTATCCACGAGATGTCAGCCCATGAAAATTCTGCTGATCGGTGCTGTCGCACTGCTTCTGTTGGCCGTCACCGCGATGGCGGTATTCGTTTTCGTCGTGCAGAACGTCGAGACGCCCGAGTATCGGGTGGTGCAACAGGATGGCCCCTTTGAAGTCCGGGACTATCCGCCGCTCGTGGTTGCCGAGGTGACCACCAGGGGCGAACGTCGGAAGGCGCTCAGTGCCGGTTTCTCGCCGCTGGCGAATTACATCTTCGCCAAGGAGCGCGCGGGCGATCGGGTCTCCATGACGGCGCCGGTGATCCAGCAGCGCGCCGAGCCCATCGCCATGACCGTGCCGGTCACCCAATCCCAGGACGCGGAGGGCGTTTGGACCGTGCGTTTCATCATGCCAGCCAGTTACGGTCTGAAAGATCTGCCGACGCCGGCCGGCGCCGAAGTGCGTCTGCGCGAGCTGCCGGCGCGCCGCGTCGCGGCGGTGCGGTTCAACGGCAGAACCACGGATGAGTCGATCTCGATCCAGGAAGATGCCTTGCGCGAATGGATCGACGCGCGCGGACTCTGCCCGGCCGCCCCGCCGGTTTATGCCTATTACAACGACCCCTTCACCCCCGGCTTTCTGCGCCGCAACGAGGTGATGATCGAGGTGACCGACCTCGTCCGGGAGGCCAACTGATGTCCTCGCACGGGAAACCCTATGCCTCCTCCTGCGACGAAAACCGGGAGCCGATCCTGGCCGTGATCCGTCCGCTGTTCGCGTCGGCGCGTCATCTGCTCGAAATCGGCAGCGGCACCGGCCAGCACGCGGTCTTTTTCGCGGCGGCCATGCCGCATCTGACCTGGCAGACCAGCGATGTCGCGGAGCATCTGCCGGGTATCCGCGCCTGGCTGGAGGAGACCGCGCTGCCCAACCTTCCGCCGCCCTTGACCCTCGATGTCAACGGCGTCTGGCCGGCCGGGCCTTTCGATGCCATCTTTAGCGCCAATACCGCGCACATCATGTCGGCGGCAGAGGTCGCGGTCCTGTTTCGTGGCGTGGGCGCGGTGCTCGCGCCCGGCGGTTATTTCGCGCTGTACGGCCCCTTCAACGAAGGCGGACATTACACCAGCGACAGTAACCGGCGTTTCGATGCCGCGCTCAAGGCGCGCGATCCCAGGATGGGGCTGCGCGACCTGGACGATCTTCGGACGTTCGCCGCCCGGCATGACCTGGCGCTCATCGACAATCACGCCATGCCGGTCAACAATCGCACGCTGGTGTGGCAGCGCAACGCCGCTGGCGTGTCACCGGCTGGCGTCTGAAGGCTGGACGCCGACGGCTTTGTTCGCCGAGCGCTCGCCGCGCTCGATGACGACCCCGACATCGACGCCTTCGCCCACCGCGCCCGGTTTGTTCAGCGTCAGGCGCAGCCAGGGGATGCCGAACTCCTCGCGCAGGAGCGCGGCGCAGTGCTCGGCGAGCGTCTCCACCAACTCGAAGCGGTTCTCCGAGACGGTGTGGACAAGGCGACGGGTCACGGCGTCATAGTCCAGCGCGTCCGCGATCCGGTCGGTCGCGGCGGCGCGAGCGATGTCGCTGGCCATCTCCAGATCCAGGATCAGGGGACGGCGCGCATGCTTCTCCCAATCGTGGATGCCGATGATGGTCTCGATCCGCAGACCGCGGATGAAAACGATGTCCATGGTGGGGGAATCTCCGGATACGACGTCAGCGACTTGAGTAGTTATCCTATCTTGACCTCAACCTTCATCACAGGTCCAATTCCGACTCATGATTATCAGCCTCCTGCTCATCGCCGCCGCCTACCTGTTGGGCTCCGTCTCCAGCGCCATCATCGTTTGCCGGCTGATGGGCCTGCCGGACCCGCGCACCCAGGGTTCCAATAACCCCGGCGCGACCAACGTGCTGCGTATCGGGGGCAAAAAACCGGCCGCCATCACCCTGCTCGGCGATAGCCTCAAGGGGCTGATTCCGATGCTCGTCGGACATGCGGTTGGCGTCGGTCCGGCGGTGCTGGCGGGGATCGGTCTGGCGGCCTTCATCGGCCACCTTTATCCGGTCTTTTTCGGATTCCGTGGCGGCAAGGGCGTGGCGACCGCTCTGGGCGTGCAGTTCGGACTCTACTGGCCGATCGGTCTCTGTGTCGCGGCCATCTGGCTCTTCGTCGCCAAGGTGCTCAAGATCTCCTCGCTGTCGGGACTGATTTCCATGGCGCTCGCGCCGGCGATCGTCTGGGCGTTCTGGCCCGAGCGCGTGCTGATCGGCATGCAGCTCATCATCACCGGTCTGCTGATCTGGCGTCATCGCAGCAATATCCGGAATCTGCTCACGGGCAAGGAAGAGCGGCTGGTGTCGAAGCCGGAGTAAACCGTGCCCCGAGCGAGCGACGCCGGTTCGGGTTTGCTGCATCCCGATAAAGAGCTTTCGGCTGATAGCCTCCAGCGGCTAGCTTGTTGAATCAGACACTTGGCCATTGCGCCTCGCTTGCCGCGGTTCATCCATCGGGGGAAGACGTTGGCCAGCGAAAACCTCGATAAAATAACGCTGGAGGCTGGCGGCTGAATCAACAGATCGATGTTATGGTTATCCCTGATCGGGAGACGGCGATGCGCGACAAGATGCGGAAGCTCCCCGCAGTATCCCTGGCCGCGAGCGATGGCGGGGAGGGCGAGCGTCCGGCGGAGACCGGTTTGCTGGATAAAGGGCTGCTGCGGGCGCAGTTTCAGAATCTGATTGCCGCGCTCAATTCGGCGCGCCTGGCCAATGACGCGACCCAGTCGCTCATGCTCGATCTGCGAAGCCACCAGATCGAACTGGAGATGCAGGGGCACGAACTGTGCAAAAGTCAGGAGGCCCTGGAAACCTCCCGCGATCACTATGCCAGTCTCTTCCAGGACGCCCCGGTGGGCTATGTGGTGTTCGATGCGGCGGGCATGATTCGGGCGATCAACCGCGTTGCGGCGGCATTGCTGGGCCAGCCGGCCGATCGGCTTGCGGGTTGCCCTTTCCAGCGCTTTCTGGTCGGTCGGCGCAACAGCGCCTTTCTTGCGCACCTTCGGGCGGTCTTCGCGGACGCGGGGGTGCCTCCGGCGGCCTTCGATCTCGTGGAGCGTCTGCACGATGCGTCACGGGCGCGGGTGGTGCGGCTGCGTTCGATCCGCCGAGAGAGCGCCGTCGGTACGGAGTGCTTCACGGTTTTGCTCGATATCACCGCCGAGCACGAGGCCGAGGAACGCCGGTTGGCGAGCGATCGGCTGCGTCAGTCGGTCCTCGACGCGCTGCCGGCGCAGATCGCCGTCCTGGATCCCGCGGGACACATTCTGGCCGTCAATCGTGCGTGGCGCGAATTCGCCGATGAAAACGGCGGAGCTGACGTGCTGCGCGATGCCATCAATTTGAATTATCTCGACATCTGCGAGCGGGCAGAGCAGGGCGCCGGCACGGATGTTCCCCCTGCCGCCGCCGGCATCCGGGAGGTAATCCAGCGTCGTCGTCCAAGTTTCAGCGTCGAGTATCCCTGCCATTCGCGACAACAACAGCGCTGGTTCCTGATGAACGTGGCTCCGCTTGGCGGCGAACTGAACGGTGCCGTTGTGGTGCACATGGACATCACCGAGCGCCGCCAGGCGGAGGAAGCCGCGCGACGCGCGCGCGACGCCATCGCCCAGGTCGACCGGCTCAATGCGGTGGGTATCCTCGCGTTCTCGCTGATCCACGAACTGCTTCAGCCACTGAGCGCCGCTGGATTTTTCTGTAACGCGGCGTCGCAACTGGTGGAAGGCCCGAATGCCGATCCGCGGCGTCTGATCCAGGTGATCGCGCGGATTGACGAGCAGGTCCGGCGGACCGGCGACATCATGGAACGCCTGCGCTCCTTCTTGCGCGGGCGCCAGATGCAAAAGATCGTGGTGTCGGCGGAGCAGGTTTTCAGGCACGCTCTCGATCTGGTGCAGTGGTTCGCCTCGGATCATGGCGTCCAGTTGCGGCTGGTCGCGCCAGCGGAACTGCCGGAGATCCTGACCGACCCGGTGCAGGTGGAGCAGGTGCTAGTCAATCTGATCTGCAACGCCGTGCAGGCCATCGATGGGGCTGGATCGACGCGCCGGGAGGTCGTTGTCGAGGTTGTGCCGAGGCCGGCCGAGATCGAGTTGATCGTGACCGATTCGGGGCCTGGCTTGCCCGCGAACCAGCATGAAAGGCTGTTCAACATCTTCGAGTCGACGCGCGATGCCAGCTTGGGGCTGGGGCTCGCCATCAGTCGGGCGATTGCCGAGGCGCTCGGCGGACGCCTGTGGGCCGAGCCGAATCCGAGCGAAGGCGCCGAGTTTCATTTCACGCTGCCGTTAAATCGCGTTTAGCGTGACGGGAAGGTGGTGCGCGCCCCGCGCTTCGTGGTTGCCGGGGCGATCAGTGAGAGGCGTTTTAAACTGGCGGCAATTCTTCCAGCGGCCAGCGCGCCCTTGGCCTGAAGGCGAGCGGCTCGGACTGACCGGCGCGCAGCCGCTGCCAGCCGGCGAATGCGATCATGGCGCCATTGTCGGTGCAGAAGGTGGGCCGGGGATAGAAGGTCTCGCCGCCCTCGGCCACGATGGCGGTGTCCATGCGCTCGCGCAGGCGCCGGTTGGCGCTGACGCCGCCGGCCAGAATCAGCCGACGATGGCCGGTCTCGCGCAGGGCGCGCCGACACTTGATGACCATCGTGTCCACCACAGCCTCCTCGAAGGCGCGCGCGATATCGGCGCGCGTTTGCATGGGATCGGCGGCGATCGGTAATTCGCGATGGAGCGTATTGAGTGCGAAGGTCTTGAGTCCGCTGAAGCTGAATTCCAATCCGGGCCGATCGGTCATGGGGCGCGGAAAGCGAAAACGCAGCGGATCGCCCCGTTCGGCGAGCCGGGCCAACTCCGGTCCGCCGGGGTAGGGCAGGCCGAGAATCTTGGCCGTTTTATCGAACGCCTCGCCAGCGGCGTCATCGAGCGAGTCGCCGAGAATCCGGTAGCGTCCGATGCCCGCGACATCCACCAGTTGAGTATGACCGCCGGAGACCAGCAGGGCGACGAAGGGGAAGTCCGGCGCCGGATCCTCGATCAGCGGCGCCAGAAGATGTCCCTCCATGTGATGCACGCCGACGGCCGGCACCCCCCAGGCCCAGGCCAGACTGCGACCCAGCGCAGCCCCGACCAGGAGCGCGCCGATCAACCCAGGTCCGGCGGTGAAGGCCACGCCGTCGATCCCGTTTGGAGCCAGCCCGGCCTCGTCGAGCACCTGGCGGATCAGCGGCAGCGTCTTGCGGACATGATCGCGGGAGGCCAATTCGGGTACCACGCCGCCGTATTCCGCGTGAATTTCCACCTGGCTGTAAACGGCGTGAGCGAGCAGTCCGAGTTCGCCGTCATAGACCGCGACCCCGGTTTCGTCGCAGGATGTCTCGATACCTAATACACGCATGTTTTTACGTCCAGAGATTAAAGCGAATTTGGGGCATATTAAACCGCGTCGATGCCGACGTTTGCAGGTTCGCGCCAATCTGTCCGAACACTTGTGACAACGCCGATCGCACCGGGCGCGGTTTTATTTTGCAATCAAGGTGGATATTCCGGTAAAATTAGCGATCTTTTTCACCGGCCCCTCCCATCTGGAGACACCCAAGGACACTCTATGCCCAGCGTTCGCGTCAAAGAAAACGAGCCATTCGAAGTCGCTATGCGGCGATTCAAGCGTTCCTGCGAAAAGGCAGGGGTGCTCGCCGAAGTCCGCCGTCGTGAGTTTTACGAAAAGCCCACCTCCGAGCGGAAACGCAAAAAAGCGGCGGCCGTCAAGCGTCATCAGAAAAAATTGCAACGCGAATCCCGTCGCTGGGAACGCCCATACTGATCGGGCGAAGGCTGGCATCCAGGCTTATCCCGGATGCGGCCAATGGAGTAGATCGGTCTCCCGCTTTTGGATCCAATCGCCGTTCCACGCGATTGGTTTCCTGATCCGTTTTTCCGAACCCGTTTTTCGACCCGTTACACCTCCGTGTTCAGGGAGCCTCGTCTAGCCATGCTCAAGCAGCAAATCCAGGACGATATGAAGACCGCCATGAAGGCGGGCGACAAGGTCAGGCTTGGCGTGATCCGTCTGATCCTGGCCGCCATCAAACAGCGCGAGATTGATGAACGCATCGAACTCGACGATCCGCAGGTTCTGGTGGTTCTCGACAAGATGCTGAAGCAACGCCGCGACTCCATCACTCAGTACAGCGCTGCCGGGCGCGAGGATCTGGCGGATGTCGAGCGCTTCGAGGTCGAGGTGATCCAGGGTTATCTGCCGACCGCCCTGACCGACGAGGAACTGACCACGCTGCTCGACGCGGCGATCGTCAGCTCCGGCGCCGTCGCCATGAGCGACATGGGCAAGGTCATGGCCATCGTCCGCCCGCAGGTTCAGGGCCGCGCCGACATGGGCGCCGTCAGTGCGATGGTCAAGCAACGACTCGCGGGCTGATCCGCGCCGTTCCATCCCATTGCTTGCGACTCAGGCATGGCCGGTAGAATTCCCCCCGAATTCATCGATGACCTGCTGGCGCGGACCGACATCGTCGATCTGATCGGTTCCCGCATCCAGCTTCGCAAGGCCGGCAAGGACTATCAGTCCCGCTGCCCCTTCCACGACGAAAAGACCCCGTCCTTCACCGTCAGCGCGGATAAGCAGTTCTATCATTGTTTCGGCTGCGGCGCCCACGGTTCCGCGATCGGCTTTCTCATGGAATACGATCACCTGCCATTCCGGGAGGCGATCGAGGAACTGGCCCAGCGGGCCGGGCTTGAGGTTCCGTCGAGCGGCGACGCCGTGCCAGCCGCGCCCGATCAAACGCCTCTGTTCAATTTGCTCGAACAGGCCGCCATCCTCTATCGCCAGCAACTGCGAGAGCATGCGGAGGCGTCCAGGGCGGTGGACTATCTGAAAGGCCGCGGGCTGACTGGCGAGATCGCCGCCCGCTACGATCTTGGTTTCGCCCCGCCCGGCTACGACTTCCTCCTGTCCCGGCTCGGTGCGGGCGCCATCGAGCGCGAGCGCCTCATGACCTGCGGCCTGATCGCCGAACAGGACGGGCGGCGCTACGACCGCTTTCGCGACCGCATCATGTTCCCGATCCGCGACCGCCGCGGGCGGGTCATCGGCTTCGGGGGACGGCTCCTCGGCGAGGGCAAGCCGAAATATTTGAACTCGCCGGAAACGCCGGTTTTTCACAAAGGCCGCGAACTCTATGGTCTGTTCGAGGCCCAGCAAGCGAATCGCAAGCTGACCTCGCTGCTGGTGGTCGAGGGCTATCTGGACGTGATCGCACTCGCTCAGTTCGGCATCGGCAACGCGGTCGCCACCCTTGGCACCGCCACCACGCCCGAACACCTGCAACTGCTTCTGCGCACGGTTCCGGAGCTGATTTTCTGTTTCGACGGCGACCGCGCCGGGCGCGCGGCGGCCTGGAAAGCCCTGGAAACCGCGCTGCCCCTGGTCACCGGCCATCAGTCGATCCGCTTTCTCTTTCTGCCCGAGGGAGACGATCCGGATACGCTGGTCCGCCGCGAGGGCGCGGACGGCTTCGCGGCGCGCCTCGAAAAGGCCTTCCCGCTGTCGGAGTTTCTCATCGATCATCTGTCCGAACAGGCCGAGATGACCAGCCTCGACGGTCGCGCCCGGCTTGCCCAGCTTGCCCGGCCATTGGTCGAACGGCTGCCGAAGGGGATCTACCGCGACCTGCTGAACAAACGACTGGCCGAACTCGCGGGGTTGGCCGACCCCTCGGCCGCGCGCCCGACGCGCGCCCGACGCCGGAGCCATCAGCCGGGCCAGCCAGGGCGTCTCAGTCTCGTTGCCCAGGCCATCGCGCTTCTGCTCGATTACCCCGAGCTGGCTGCCGAGGCCGCGCGAGCGGACGACGACTGGCGCCGCACCCAGTCCCCCGGCACCGACATCCTGGCGCAACTGCTTGAAACGCTTGCGGCCAACCCCGATATGAATAAGGCGATCCTGCTTGAGCGTTGGCGCGAACATCCGCATTTCGGCTATTTGCAGCGACTCAGCGTCGATCCTTTTCTGCGGGATGTCGCGCAGGGGGACGTTGCCGCCGAGTTCGTCGGAGCCTTAAGCCGACTGACCGAGGAGGTGCGTCGGGCGGAGCGGCATCGTCCGTTCAATCAGCGCAGCACCGCCGACTGGTCCGAAGAGGTGCGCGCACGGGCGGAGCATGACGCCAAATTGGCTCGTGTGCGCCGCGACGAAACCTGATCGATTCCGTCAATCCATGCGTGTTTGTCTAAAAATCGAAGCATTCCAGACGTTTGCTGACTGGGAAGACTTAAAATCGTATTTCCGCATGCAATTTAGGAATTCCATGCTATGCTTACAAGTTCGCTTTTAATCCGCCTTCCGTTGCACCCCAGTCAAGGTATCCCATGGATCAAGAACAGCAACAGTCTCAACTGAAGCAACTGATCGCCAAGGGCAAGGAACAAGGTTATCTGACCTATTCAGAGGTCAACGATCATCTGCCTCCCGGTATCGTCGAGACTGATCAGATCGAAGACATCGTGCGCATGATCAACGACATGGGGATCATGGTCCAAGAGGTCGCCCCCGATGTCGTCGATCACACCCTGAGCGATTCCGCCGTCTCCGACGACGAGGCCGCCGAGGCCGCCGCCGCCGCGCTCGCGACGGTCGACAGCGAATTCGGCCGCACCACCGATCCGGTGCGCATGTACATGCGCGAGATGGGGACGGTCGAACTGCTGACGCGCGAAGGCGAGTTGATCATCGCCAAACGTATCGAGGACGGCCTCAATCAAGTTCTGGCCGCGCTGTCCGTCTACCCGCGTACCGTCGAAAAGCTCATCGAGATTTTCGACCGCGTCGAACGCGAGGAGACGCGCCTGACCGACGCCATTTCCGGTTTCAACGACGGCGAGGAAGAGGTGGCCTTGCACGTCGTCCATGCCCATGTCGAGCCGGAGATTCAGGCCGACAAGCCCGACACCGATCTCGAAGCGGATGTCGACGACGACGACGCCTCCACGGCAGTCGTGTATACCGGTCCGGATCCGGAAGACGCGGCCCAGCGTGCGGCGCTCCTGCGCGAGCGCTTCGACGTGCTGCGCGCCGCGCTGGAACAGTACGGCCGCGACGACGAGCGTTCCCGTGCCGCCATGGCCGAGGTCTCAGAGGTCTTTCTGCAATTCAAGCTGGTCGCGCCGGTCTTTCAGGAACTCACCGAGATCCTGCGGACCACCATCGCGCGGATTCGCGCGCAGGAACGCCTCCTCATGGCGCTCTGCATCGAGCAGGCCGGCATGCCGCGCAAGCTGTTCATCGACAGTTTCCCGAAAAACGAGGCCAATCCGGACTGGCTCGAACAGCAACTCGCGAGCGGCCAACCCTATGCCCCGCGTCTGGCCGAGCTTGCCCAGGATATCCGTCGCGCCCAGCGCAAGTTGCAGGAACTCGAACGCGAAAACATCCTGACCATCGGCGAGATCAAGGAAGTCAACCGCAAGATGTCCATCGGCGAGGCCAAGGCCCGCCGCGCCAAGAAAGAAATGGTCGAGGCCAACCTGCGCCTCGTGATTTCGATCGCCAAGAAATACACTAATCGCGGGCTGCAATTCCTGGATCTCATCCAGGAAGGCAACATCGGCCTGATGAAAGCGGTCGACAAATTCGAGTATCGCCGTGGCTACAAGTTTTCCACCTATGCCACTTGGTGGATTCGTCAGGCCATCACCCGCTCGATCGCCGACCAGGCGCGCACCATCCGCATCCCGGTGCACATGATCGAAACGATCAACAAGCTCAACCGCATCTCGCGTCAGATGATCCAGGAGATGGGCCGCGAGGCCACTCCGGAAGAGTTGGCGATCCGCATGGAAATGCCCGAGGACAAGGTTCGCAAGGTGCTCAAGATTGCCAAGGAACCCATCTCGATGGAGACCCCGATCGGCGACGACGAAGACTCGCACCTCGGCGACTTCATCGAGGATTCCGGCGTCATCTCCCCGGTCGATTCGGCCACGGCGGAAGGACTGCGCGAGGCCACCCAGAACATGCTTGCCAGCCTGACATCCCGCGAGGCCAAGGTGTTGCGTATGCGTTTCGGCATCGACATGAACACCGATCACACGCTCGAAGAGGTCGGCAAGCAGTTCGACGTCACCCGCGAACGCATCCGCCAGATCGAAGCCAAGGCACTGCGCAAGCTGCGTCATCCGACGCGATCCGATAAACTGCGCAGCTTCCTCGACAACGAGTGATCCACAGGCGGCCAAGGACGGCACGCTAAGCCCACCGTATTCGGGCCGTTAGCTCAGCGGTTAGAGCAGGGGACTCATAATCCCTTGGTCCAAGGTTCAAATCCTTGACGGCCCACCATAAAAAGGCTTACGGAAAGCATTGATGCCGCTCCCGATGAGGGGTGTCTGAACGTCCGTTCGAGACGAGCGGAGCGTCGAGTTCTCTCCAGTCGCTGGAGAGACTCGTCAGGCTGTCGCCTCAGGGTTTCACTTCCGCCGGATGCACCATCATGACATTGACGACCGAACTTGGCGCGCTCACGGGCCCCGCCCTCTGGCAATCGTTCGCCGCGCTGTGCGAGCGCGCCGACGCGGTTCAGCAGGAATTTCTGCTCGATCTGATTCGCAGCAACGCCGACAGTCGCTTTGGCCGCGAGCATGGCTTCGAGCGCATCGCGTCGGTCGACGACTTTCGCCGTCGGATTCCGCTACGCGACTGGAACGATGTCGAACCCTATGTGACGGCCCTGGTCGCGGGCGAAACGGAGGCGTTGACCAGCGGTCAGCCGGTCGCGCGCTTCATCATGACGAGCGGTACTACGGGCACGCCCAAGCTGATCCCGGCCAATGACGCCACCCAAGAGGTCAATGGCGTCACCATGGCCCTGCGTCTGCTGGGTGTCCTGCGCGACCACCCGGAGGTTCTGCGCGGCGACATCCTCGCCCTGGCGAACGCGGCGGTTGCCGGCCAGACCGCTAGCGGCATCCCCTATGGCTCGGCCTCGGGGATGTCGATGACCCGCGCGCCCGCCGAGCTTCGGCAGCGTTTCGCCTATCCGCCAGCGGTGCTGGAGATCAAGGATCCCGCCAGCCGTGTCTATGCCATGCTCCGCTTCGCCCTGGAGCGCGATCTGACCTTGGCGATCGGCAACAATCCGCTTAATTTCACCCAGCTCTTCGATCTGCTGCCGACGCATGCCGCCGCGCTCATCGCCGACATCGAGTCCGGTACGCTCTCGACCCCGGAACCGCTGTCCGACGTGCTGCGCCAGCGTCTGGAGGCCGAGCTGCGTCCCAACTCCGAGCGCGCCGCCGCCCTGCGGGCATTGGATGTGCTGTCGGCGCGCGCGGCCTGGCCGAATCTGCGCCTGATCGTTTGCTGGAAAACGGGTCTGATGGGCCGCTTCCTGAACGACCTGGCCGAGCGTTGTCCGCCGGGAACCGTCTTTCGCGAGTACGGCTATGGCGCCAGCGAGGGACTGCTGACGATCCCCATGAGCGACGAGACCTCGGCGGGAGTGCTCGCCATCCATGGCATTTTCTTCGAGTTCCTGCCCGAAGAGGCGACCCAGACCCCGGATGCCCCGACCCTCCTGGCCCATGAGCTGGAGGTCGGACAGCGCTATCAATTGATCCTGACCACCGCCGCCGGTCTCTATCGCTACTGTTTGGGCGATCTGGTCGAGGTGCAGGGCTTTCTGGGCCGGGCGCCGCTGGTCACCTTCCTGCGCAAGGTGGGTGACGTGCTCAACCTGCTGGGCGAGAAACTGGACGCCCGTCAGGTGGCCATGGCGATGGAGGCGGCTCAGCGCGCCAGCGGTCTCGCCGTGCGCCATTTTCAATGGATCGCGGACGCCTCGACCTTGAGCTATGAACTCTGCGTGGAGCCGGCGGCGGCCGGGGAGTCCGACTGGCGAACGCTGATCGACACCTTCGACCGCGAACTGCGGACTCTGAGCTATGGCTATGAGCTGCGTCGCGGGAATGGCACCTTTGCACCGCCGCGTCTGCGCCTGATGTGCCCAGGCTGGCTGGAGGCGCTCTCGCAGGGCGGCGGCTATCAGGCCAAGCCGAAGATCGTCGGCTACCAACTCGCCGAGTCGGGGTTGACCGAGCGTCTTGTCTTGCCGGCCGAGCCGGTGGCGCGCGACTGATCACGCCGCCATGCTGACACTGCTGCACACTTTCCGCGAGCGCGACTACCGGCTCTTCTTCGCCGGCCAGGGTCTGTCCCTGATCGGTTACTGGATCCAGAGCACCGCCTTCAACTGGCTGCTCTATCAGTTGACCGACTCGGCCCTGATGCTCGGCTATCTCACCGCGCTCATCAATCTGCCGGTGCTGCTTCTGCTGCCCTTCGCGGGGTCGCTGGTCGACCGCTTCGAGCGGCGCTGGCTGCTGATCGTCCTGCAGACCCTGTTTGCCATCCTGGCCCTGGCGCTGGCCGTGCTGGCCCATTTCGAGCTGCTGACCCTGCCGCTGATCGTCCTCATGGGTTGTCTCATGAGCGTGCTGACCGCCTTCGACAGCCCGAGCCGTCAGGCGATCGTGCCGCGTCTGGTGCGCAACCGCGACAATCTGCCCGCGGCCATCTCGCTGAACTCCATGCTCTTCAATACCGCTCGCGCCATCGGACCGCCGCTGGCGGGCTGGGTCATGGCGCAGACCGGACCCGCGCCCTGCTTTCTGCTCAACGCCCTGAGCTATCTGTTCATGATCGCGGCCCTGCTGCTCATGTGTCTGGCTCCGCCGCTCCAGGGCGCCAAGACGCGCCGGGTTCAGGGCGCCCTGGAAAACCTGCGGTTCATTCTGGCCGCCCCGCCGCTGCGCTATCTGCTCCTGTCCTATACCCTGGTGGCGGTCGCGGCCATGTCGGTCTACGTGATGCTTCCGGTGTGGGCGGGCGAGGTGATCGGCGGCGGCCCGCAGGGTTTGGGGTGGCTGATGGGCGGCATTGGCGCCGGCGCGTTGATCGGCGCGGCGTTGATCGGCGCGCAGCGGGAGCCCGCCCGTCTCTGGCCGATGTTCCGGCTTGCGGCGGTGCTGCTCGGGTTGTCGCTGGCCCTGCTGTCCATCGCGCATGGTTTCTGGCTGGCCATGCTGGCGACCATCCTGCTCGGTCTGGCCTATATCGCGCAGGGCGTCGCCGCCAACACGCTGTTACAGCTCAGTATCGAGGACGATCATCGCGCTGGAGTCATGGCCTTTTATCTGCTGGCCGTGTTCGGCACCATCCCGGTGGGCAATCTGCTCGGCGGCTGGTTGAGTCAGATGCTTGGACTGCACGGCGCCGCGCTGGCGGGTGGGATCGCGGTTCTGGCCGTGACGGCCCTGTTCTGGCCGACGAGCACCCGGGTTATCCGTGACCTGGCCGGCTCCAACGGCGCCTTGGTTCCGTCGCGCGAGCCGTAACGCACCGGCCGGCCCAGAGATCTGGGCTTCTCGAACAACGGCGCCAGCGTTCCAATCGCCGTTCGCTCGTGACACCGCTCTGCGGTGTCACGAGATCCAGACTGAAATTCAGGCGCGGCTCTACGAGGCTCGGGGCGTCACCACAAAACTTGGCACGATGCTCGCGCCCTGGGAGACATTGGTGATGGGTGTCGTGGCCAGGCGCGTCAGGTAACCGACCAGCTCGCCATCGGCGATGAAAATATTCTGATCGGCGTACAGCTCGGCGCCGGGTAGACCCTCCGCCAGGGTGGGATGGGTTTGCGGAACGAGCGTCACCCGTTGTTGTAATAGCGAACCGCCGCGCCGCGCGGCCTGTTCGAGATGTTCGCGCCATTGCTCCTGCTCCAGGGTCCAGCCCAGCACAACGTCCGAGCCGCCATAACCGGACACTGGCTTGCAAACCAGTTGTTGGCGCTCGGCAATGGCCCAGGGCAAGAGGTCGATGCGTTGGCCAGCGGGATCGAGGGTCGAGCCCTCGATGAGCAGGCGCGTCCAGGGGACATGCGCGCGGACCAGCTCACCGACCTCGGCGGGCAATCCCAGATCGATCTCGGGATCGCTGATCACAGGGCGAAGAGCGCCTTGTGGCCGAGCAGGGTATTGCGGAAGGCGGTGACCATGCAGACCGCTCCGGCGCGCACCGCCGCGTAGATGCCTTGCAGGCGTTCGTCTAGTCCGGGGATCAGCTTGATCATCCTCGGCAGGAAAACCCGCACCAGCACCCCGACCGACTCGCCCCGATGACGCAGCGCGCCATCGGCGAATTCCAGCTCGCCGGGATCGGCGATTCGCGCGCTCAACCCGCTGGCCGCCAAGGCGTCGATGGTGGCCTGGATCGGGTCGATGAAATCCTTCAATTCACGCGGCACGGCGAAAATCAGCAAGGGATCGCCCTGGCCACCCCAGGCTCGATAGGTGTTGATCAGGCTCTCGCGGACCCCCGGAAACACCAGCAGCGGACGGATTTGCCACTCCTGGTCGAAACCGATCCGTTCGGCGACTTGCTGGAACAGGTCGGTCAATTGATCGCCCTGCAGGATGCCGCCGGGAGTGGGATTGAATTCGATGACCTTCGGGCCGTCCGAGGTCGGCAGCACATCCAGCCGGGCGAGCACGGCCCGCTGTGGATAGCCTGGATCGAGCGTGAGCAGGTCGCCGAACTGATCCACCCAGTCACCGAGATAGCGCCGGGCCAGGACCGGATCCCGTTCCAGGTGCTGGCTGGCATGAACCAGTGCTGTGACCACGGTCCGCGCCATCGCCCGGTCGCGTTCCAACTGCTCCGGCTCCAACAACAGGGGCCGCAGCGTGCGAGCGCAGGGTTGATCCCCGAACAGCAGTCCCGCGTCGCGTTGCCACTGCTCCAGTCCGGCGATGTTCTCGCCGCTCAGATGACTGGCCGCCAGCAGACGATCCCAGGATTCCTTGGGGGATAACGAATGGATGTTTGACATTCTTGGCTTTCCTGTTGAATGAGATCGCTGCTCGATCGGCGTCATGGGCGATGTGCTGGCTTGCAGCGTCACGGCGCCGTTCGGTCGAACCGCCCGCCGTGCGCATGGCGTACTGGAACTCAGACCCCGGTCACCGATGACGGCGGAGAGAACGACTGAATGGCCAGGAGGATCTCGCTCTTTTGCTGTTCCACGACCGCTCGACCCGTTTCGATGATGCGCGGGATATGGTGAACGTCCCACATGTTGATGGGAGTGGCGAAGGGCACCTTGATGATGATGATTTCATGGTGGTGCAGGTTGATGGAGAGCGCCAGTTGGAAGCGCGTGATGGCGTCGCCCTGAATCGTATAGTAATTGGACAGACAGGCGGTGTAGCTGTCGGCCCGATGATCGAGCGGATCATGAAAGATCACGGCGATGATGACATCGATATCGCGTTTCACGGCCTCCAGGACGGGCAACGACGAGGTGTAGTAGCCATCGCCCAGCCAGCGGCCGTTCACCTCGATCGGCGGCAGCAGCGGAAAGACGGCGCTTGACGCATAGACCGCGTCGCGCAGCAGGCCCGCTTCGATGATCACGCCCTCGCCGGTTTGAATGTCCGTGGCTTGAATCACTGTCTTCGGGTAAAGATCCTCGACCCGGCGATCGCCGAACATCTCGTGCAGCGCGAGCTTGAGCTTGCGCGGACGAATCAGCCCGGTGCGGGTATTGAATCGGCCGAAGGGCAATTTGGCCATGCCCAGCAAGGCCCTGAAATCGACGGACGAAAACAGACTGCGGTGTGCCACCTTACCGATCAGTTCGAGAATCTTGTCGGAGTCGTAGCCGGAGCCTCGCAAGGCGCTCATGATGCTGCCGCCGCTGCATCCGACCAGCAGGTCGACTGGGATGTCCGCCTCATCCAGGAATTCAAAGAGCGGAATGGCGGCCAGGGGCTTGATCCCGCCGCTGGAGAGCACGACGGCGATTTTCGGGCGCGCGGGTCGATCTTCGGATGAACTCATGATGACGCTCTACGATTGGATGTCGAGGCAGTAAACGACCCGCCCGCCCGGCGGCAACTCTGGTCCCAGGACGGAGGGC
The DNA here is from genome assembly GCF_000227745.2 of Thiocystis violascens DSM 198. Lineage (NCBI taxonomy): Bacteria > Pseudomonadati > Pseudomonadota > Gammaproteobacteria > Chromatiales > Chromatiaceae > Thiocystis > Thiocystis violascens. The sequence goes on from NC_018012.1 coordinate 4,448,607, forward strand.
TTGAACTGGGTGTCGCGCATTCCGGACGCGACCTGATGGTCCACGATCTCGTTGAGCCAGCCCGGATGCATGAGCGAGAGCGCCGTGGGCTTGAGCATGTCGAGGTCGAGATAGCGCTTGAAGACATGGTTGATGTGGCACAGCCGCTCGTTGAAGCTGGCGAGCAGATGGCGCATGACGGCCTCGTCCGGCGCCTCTCCGGCCGGCTCGATATAGAGGTGATAGCGCGAGGTCGCCGCCTCGCCCACGACCATGAAATGCATGGGCGTCACCCCGATCTCGCCGCAGGCGGCCTGCACCGCCGTCAGGATCTGGTTGGCGCTGACCTTCTCGCCCTGCAGATTCATCACGTCGCGTCCCTTGCGCAGGAAGCTGACCAGCGGCGCGCCCGCATAAAAGCCGGTCACCTCGACCACATCGTTGATTGAATAGCGATAGAGCCCGCCCGCCGTGGTCAGCAGGATCTGATAGGGCACGCCGATTTCCAGTTCATGCGCCATGAGTACGCGCGCGTCGGGGCGGCCGGATTCCTCTTCGGGGATGAACTCGAAGAAGTTGGTGTGGATGGTCAGCAGACCGCTGTTGCCTTCGTCGCTGATCGGGATGGTGATGTGCGCTTCGCTCGCCATGTAACCGGTATCGCGCAGCGTCAGCTCAGGCGAGCACCATTCGTGGAGATGGGGCGCGAACTGCCCCACGGTTCCGCCCTTCCAGCAGCCGATCAGCTTGAGTTCGGGCCAGTAGTCGCGCGGTTGCAGACGCCCCGCCTGCCCGGCCCGGCGTTCCAATTCGCGCGCCCGGTTCGGATTGGGCTTGAAACGACGGGACAGGACGGCGCGGATGGCGGCTGGGATATCGTAGTTTTCGGACAGCGTTCCGTCATGGATGTCGCGGAACAGGTCGGCCTTGCAGGCGTCGGCGCTCTCGAAGAGCTTGAGCAACGCGTTGGGATTGGACCCCGGAATGAAGGAGACCGACTCGGGTACCGCACAGCGCATCATGGCGTAGCGGCGCGCGCTGAAGTCGTCGATCTCGATGGCGTCGTAGGGATAGGCATATTTGGAGCGCGCCAGCGGGTGGGCGTCGCGGACCATCAGCCCGGAAACCGCGCCATAGGGGATGTTGGTGCTGGCTGTGTGTCCATCGACGGCCTTGTTGACGACCGGAAACACCTTGCCCGACAGAAAGCGCGGGTGGCGTTCCAGGGCGGCGAAGGCCCAGACCTTCTGATTGAGCGCATTGCCCCGCGTGCTCTCGGGCGTGACCGGGATGAGCTTGGGCTTGCCGGTGGTGCCGCTGGTCTTGTTGAACATACGCGGCAGCGGACCCGCAGTGAGCACATTGGTTTCGCCCGCGATGATCCGGTCGACATAGGGGTCGACGGTCTCCCAACTCGACACGGGCACCGTCCGCGCGTACTCGGCGGGCGACTGGATGCGCGCGAAATCATGCGTCTGACCGAAAACGGTCGTGGCGTTGCGTCGCAGCCGTTCGTCGAGCAGGCGCCGCTGGGTTTGTTCCAGGTTGCGACAGCGCCCCATGAAGGAGTGCCAGCGCGCGCGCGTTACCGTCTGCATCAAGGTATAGAGAATGCCTGACACCCTTTCCCCCGCTTCAAGTCTGGTTCATGGATTGAGACCGCGAGCATCCTCGGTGTTGCACGGTCAGTCAACCCGGCTTGGGCGGAATTGCGACGCTCCGCTCATGCCTTCGTTGCGCAACGTGTTCGCGCGGTCGGTGGAGCGGCGGATGGTCTAAAGCGGTATGATTCCGGCGGGGCGCGCCCGTTGATCGCCCGTGGCCGATCTGGTCTCGATGCATCGGACCAGCCGCGGTTATCGCTGCCGCAAGGGGGCAAGCAGCGGCGCGACGGCTTCGCCAGCACTTCAATCATTGACGCCGGGAATGACCACGCATGAGCATTTTGTCGAGCAAAGAGGCGGGTGTACTGATCGTGATGCCGGGCATCCGGCTGGATACCCAGAGCGCGCCCGAAACCGATCAGCTGATCGTCGACGCGATCACGCGGGGCGAGACGCGCGTTCTGGTGGATTTCGCCCAGACCGGCTACATTTCCAGCGCCGGGCTGCGGGTGCTTCTGAAGGCGACCAAGCAGCTCAAGCAATCGGGCGGCGCCTTCGGCTTGTGCAACGCTAACGAGCAGATCCGCGAGGTGCTCGAGATCAGCGGCTTCGCGACCATCATCGCCTGTTATGCAAGCCTCGATGAGGCGCTGCAAGCCCTGAGCGCCTGATGTCCGCGCCTTGCCTGCGGCTCGACTTCGTCAACCGTCCGGATGACCTCAACGCGGCGCTCGACCGGCTTGAGACCTTTCTGGAGTCCGTGCCAGCCAGTCCGAAGCTGACCTATACCGTGCGGCTGGTGCTTGAGGAACTGCTCACCAACACCCTCAAGTACGGCTATGACGACAGCGACGAGCATCCTCTGCGCGTCGATTTCGGACTCGGTCCGCCGGCAACCCTGCGGATCGAGGACGACGGACACCCCTTCGATCCGACCGCGCAGGCGCCGCCGGCGGCACTCGACGCCGCCGTCGAGGATCGCCCGATCGGCGGTCTTGGTCTGCACATGGTGCGGTCGCGGACGGCCTCGCTGCGCTATGCGCGTCATGACGGTCTCAACCGGCTCGATGTCGTTTTTCTGGAATAAGCGACGAGAACAGGACACCGTTCGCTCTGGATGCGCTGTCGCTCCTGTACGCTCGACTCCAGCCTCTCCCGCCCCGGAACCCCGTCATGACAAGCGCACCGAGCAGTGGCCAATCCGTCAATCTCTTCAAAAACTATAATCGTCTGATCGGCGTTGCCTATACCCTGCTCATCCTCGCGTTGATGGTGTTTTTCGGGTATCTGCTGCACCGCAAGATGCACGAGGAAATCGATCTGATCCGAGGGCATGTGGCCAGGCATGGCCAGTTCTTCGAGTTCGTGCTGCGCTCTTCGGCCGACCAGCTCGAAACCTTCCGGATGTCGGCGGGCTCCTCCCAACCCGAACAGTCATCCGCGTCTGGTCCGACGTTGCTCGCGCAACCCCCAGGCGCCTGGCTGCGCGAGGACGCCGACCTCGGCCTGTTTCATCTGGATGCGCTCCCGGATCGCGATGCGGGCGGCAACCTGGTGGGCGAGGGCCGTCTGCAAACGCGCTCCCCGGAGTTTTATGCCGACCTGAGCACGGCGCTGCGCCTCAACAGCGAGTGGAGTTCGCTGGTGTTCAACCTGCCGAATGCCGTCCAGGCCCGGTTCGTGTCCATCCACCGCTTTCATGCGGTACTGCCTTGGGAGCGCTCCGCGGAGCTTCCCTTCGACCCCGAGGTTTACGACGGACCCGTCTGGATCCTGGGCCAGCCGGCGAATAACCCCGACCACGAAAAGTACTGGGCGCCGGTGTCCTTCGCGGGCCTGGATCGCGGACTCGTCGCCCCCGTCGCGGCGCCCGTGTATAGCGGTCAGCGTTTCGTCGGGGTGCTCTCGATCGATACCAGTATCGATTATCTCAACCGCATCAACTCGGATTTCAACTACCCCCTGGGCCTCACTCTGCTGGTCGATCAGCGACAACAGGTGCTGACCCACCCGGAGCTGTACGCCAAACCGCTGGAGGTCGATACCACGCCAGACCTGGCGAGCGCCCTGCCGCTGGCGCTGATCGGCGAGATCGACCGCTTGCGCCAACTGCCCTCGGGCCAACCCACGACGATCAATGGATATCTCGTGATCCGCCATGCGCTGATCAGCGCCCCCTGGTCGTTATTCTATGTGGCGCCAGTGTCCGCCCTCTGGCTGGAACTTGCCTCCGACATGGGCGCGCCCATGGTCGGCGTCCTGCTGGGACTGGCCCTGTTGATGGCGCTCACCTATGTCCTGACCTCGCGCGAATTCGTCGGCCCAGCCGCCAAGCTGGTTGCGCATATCGCCGCCGAGTCCAATTTCCAGCCCGCCACCATCCCGGTCGTGCCCAGCGGTTGGCGGCCCTGGTTCGAGACCATCACGCACGCCTTTCACGAGTCGATGCAATTGGTCGCGCTGCGCCAGGAACTGGATATCGCGGCGAAGATGCAGCAGTCCATTCTGCCCCGGCGCTGGCCCGAGCATCCAGGCTACGTCCTCTGGGGAACCATGCGTTCGGCCAGGGAGGTCGGCGGCGATTTTTACGACCATTTCGAGGTGGCGGACGGCCTGCGCGGCCTGGCGGTGGCCGATGTGAGCGGCAAGGGGATTTCGGCCGGACTCTTCGGCATGGTCTCCAAGACCCTGCTGCGCTCGGCGGCTACGCCGGGCGATCTGCCGATCGGCGAGATGATCGCCAAGGTCAACGACAGTCTCGCCGAGGATAACGAGAGCTGCATGTTCGTGACCCTCTTCTATGCCCGGCTCGATCCGGAGACTGGATGCCTGGACTTCGTCAACGCGGGACATCCGTCGCCCTTGCTGATTCATGCCGATGGCCAGGTGGCTGAACTGGCACTCACCTGGGGCATGGCCCTGGGCGCGATGGACGGGCTCGACTATGCCGCCTCGTCGGTCCAGTTGCGCTCCGGCGATACGTTGTTGATGTTCAGCGATGGCGTCACCGAGGCCATGAATGAAGCCTACGAGGAGTTTGGAACCAAACGTTTGTCCGCGCTCTTCGTCGACCAGCCGCCGCCGGATCCGCGCGCGGCGGTGGAACGGGTGCTGGCGGCGGTGGATCGATTCGCCAACGGGGTCGAGCAGTCCGACGACATCACCTGTGTCGCCTTGCGCTATCGGGGCGCCGATCCCGAGCTGGATGTGCCGGCGGACACCGCGGAGGCCGCGTCATGAGTCTTGTCAACCGGATGCGGTTTCCGTGCTGGGTCGTAACGGTCATGCTGGCGCTCTGGTTCAACCTTGCAGAGGCCGGGGGCGATTTGCTCGCCGAGATTCAAGACCGCGGGACACTCCTGGTCGGGGTCAAGTCGGACGTGCCGTGCTGGGGCGAGTTGGATAAGACCAGCGGCGAGATCGTCGGCCTGGAGCCGGATCTCGCACGGGATCTGGCCGAGCGACTGGGCGTGGATCTCAAGCTGATTCCGGTTCTGTCGGCCGAACGGGTCTCGGCGCTGGAAACGCGGCAGGTGGACGTCGTGATCGCCACCCTGAACGCGACGCCGGAGCGCCGCGCCCAGTTGACCCTGGTGTCGCCTTTTTACTACGAATCGGGCGCCGGTCTGCTGGCGCGCCGCTCCGAAGGCTTCAAACACTGGTCGGAACTGCGCAACCGGCGGATCTGCTCGCGGCGCGGCTCCTTCTATAACCGCCCGATCGCGGTCGAGTACGGCGCGGATATCGTGGCCCTGTACAGCGCCGACATCGCGCTGGCGGCGCTGCGCGACGGACGCTGCGACGGTTTTCTCGGCGATACCGCCGTGTTCGCGGTCATGTTGCAGGATCGCGAGCTGGCCGCGCGTTATGAGATGATCCTGCCCGCGCTCTATCCGACCGGCTGGGCCGTGGCCCTGCATCGCGACGCGCGCGGCGGTCGTCTGGAAGCCGCGATCTCCGAGGCCATCGTCCACTGGCACCGGAGCGGCCTGCTGGGTCGACTGGAGGAGAAGTGGGGCATCCCCCGTTCCGATTTCAGTCGGCGGATGGAAGCCGAGTGGCGCCAGGCAGCGCCTGAATCCGACCCTGAACCTGAAAGCAGATGAGCCTATCCCACCCGAGTCATCTCATGACGCGCTTGCCGAACGCCCTGCCCGGTGCCGTTGCGCTCAACCCGCGCTGGCATTGGGCCATCGCCCTGTTCATCGGGTTCCTGGCACTGAGTACGGTCAGTCTGGCCGAATCCCCCCGGGCAACGGTCGAGACGCGCCCCGACCCCCTGGTCTCGGTCGCCGATGGCCGACGCATCGCTCCCGACATTGCCCGCATCGTCGCGCGCGGCGAGCTGGTGGTGGCCATGGCCAACATGGATACCCCGCCTTTTTTCTACCTGCGCGACGGCCGGCTCGTCGGTCTGGAGGTGGAGATGGCCCGCGATCTGGCGCGCGAGCTTCAGGTCGCGGTACGCTTCAACCGCCAGGCCGGGAGCTTCAACGAGGTGATCGATCTGGTGGCACGGCAGGAGGCGGATGTCGGCATCAGCAAGCTGTCGCGCACGCTGGCCAGAGCGCAACAGGTACGCTTTTCCGAGCCCTATCTCAGGCTCAAGCATGCGCTGGCGTTCAACCGGCTCGCGCTCGCGCAACTCGCCATGGACAGTCCTGTGCAGCGCGTCGTGCGCGATTTCGGCGGCACCCTCGGCGTGATCGCCGACTCATCCTTTGCCGATTTCGCCGCGCACCATTTCCCTCAGGCCAACATCCAGACCTATCCAGACTGGCCAGAGGCCGTCCGGGCGGTGCGGACGGGCGAAATCATCGGCGTCTATCGCGACGAATTCGAAATCAAACGTCTGCTGAAAAGCGATCCCACCGCCTCGCTGACCCTGCGCACCGTGACGCTGACGGATCTCGAGGATACGCTGAGCATCGCCGTCGGCGTGGACGATCCGGTGCTGCTCGATGTCGTCAATCTGTTTCTCGCGCAGCGCGTCAACAAGCTCGATATCGACAAGGTTCTGCATGCCGATACGCATTTACGGTAAGTCGCCCTCATGACCCGGCTGAAAAACCTGGCCTTAAACCCTTGGATCATCCTGCTCAGTCTGGCGGGCGGCCTGACGTTAGGCGCCTATCTGCCCGCGTGGTCGCTGAAGCTGGCGTTCGTGGGTCACGTCTATCTGGATCTGATGAAGATGGTCGTGTTGCCCTTCATGCTGTCGGCCGTCATCCTCAGCACGCAACGCCTGATCCAGGAAGGCAGCGGCGGCCGGCTCTTTGGGCGGGTATTGTTGGTGTTCGCGGTCTTCGCGTTCGCCGCCGCCGTCATCGGTGCCGGTACGATGCTGACGCTACGCCCCGGCGCCGATCTACCGCCGGAAACGCTGGACACCTTTGGCGAGATCGTCGGCGGCGACCTTAACTCCAACAACCTCGCCATGGAACTCAACGGAACGGATCCGCGGCCTCCCGCGACGGGCCTGGAAACGTTGCTGCTCAGTCTGGTGCCATCCAACATCTTCGCGGCGCTGACCAAGGACGAGACGCTCAAGATCCTGGTGTTTTCCATCCTGCTCGGCATCGCCGTCGGTCAGGTGCCAAGGGATGTCTCGGACGGTTTCAGCAAGACCCTGGAGACTCTCTATCAGGGCTGTCAGACGATCATGCAGTGGATGAATTATCTGCTGCCGCTGGTGCTGCTGACCATGAGCGCCGGACAACTGGCCAAGACCGGTGTCGAGCCGTTGCTGGCCATGACGCAATTCGTGGCCGCCTTCGCGCTGGCCTCGGCGCTCCTGCTCCTGCCGGCCATCTGGATCATCTGGCAGCGCGGCCCTTTGTCCCTGGGGGCCACGCTCGCCGCGCTGCGCGGACCCTTCGCGCTGGCAATCGCCACGCGCAACAGCGTGATCTGCATGCCGAGCATGATCTACTCGCTCACCCGGCAATTGGAGTTCGCCCGCGCTCAGGTCGAGCTGCTGGTGCCGCTCAGCGTGTCTCTGTTGCGCATTGGTCCAATCGTCTATTACGTCTGCGCGACCCTGTTCATCGCCCAGCTTTACGGGCTCGCGCTCGATGCCGGCGAACTCGCGCTGGTCATCACGGCGTCCATCCTGGCCGGGTTTGCCTCGGCCGGCATGACCGGTTTGGCGATCGTCTCACTGACCAGCATCACCTGCGGCTATCTCGGGCTACCCTTCGAGGCCGCCTTCATCCTGTTTCTGGCGGTCGATCCCATCTGCGACATTCTGCGCACGCTGGTGCTCGTGATCGGCAACACCGCCTCGGTGGCGCTGATCGGCGCGCGTCCCGCGCGGGTCACGGAGACCGCATGTCTTTCATAGGCGTTCTTGGCGGGATGGGGCCCGCCGCGACAGTCGATTTCATGGCCAAGCTGGTGGCGCTGACGCCCGCTTGCTGCGATCAGGATCACCTGCCGGTCGTGGTGGTCACGCTGCCTCGGGTACCCGACCGCAGCGCCGCGATTCTCGGGCGCGGCCAGGATCCGCTACCCGCTCTCAAGGAAGGCATCGCGCTGCTCAACCGCGCCGACGTGGGTCTGGTCGTCATTCCGTGCAGCACCTCGCATCATTGGTACGACGAACTTAGCGCGGCAAGCCACGCGCCCATCCTGCACATCGCGCGGGCGGCGGTGTCACGGGTGCCGCGGGGCGAGCGCGCCCTGATCCTGGCCACCCGCGGCGCCCTGGCCTCGGGCTTTTTCCAGCGCGAACTGGCCGCCTGGGAGACACCCTTCGATATCCCCTCGCCGGATGACGAGCAAGTCCTGGTGGACGATTGCATTCGTTTGATCAAGTCCGGGCAGCCCGAACCGGCCGGCGCCTGCCTGGAGCGGGTGCTCGTCAAGGCTCGGACGCGCGGCGCGCGGACGGCGATCCTGGGTTGTACCGAACTGCCGCTCGCCGCCGTTTATGCCGAGCGGCATTCATTGGGCTTGATCGACTGCACCCTGGAACTGGCGCGTTGCGCGGTGGAGTACGCCTTGCAACGCGGCTGGAATTGCGCCTAATCCTTGAGATCGAACGACACGAATCCTGGCAGGCATGGGCGCGCGAGCCGCCGCAGACTCAGGACACCTATCAGACGAGGGCGTATCATCGGCCCAAAGACATTTGAAACGTGTATGCGGTTCAAGTGACGATACGTGCCAACCTATCGATGACAAAAGCGTATTAGACATGCACATTCATCTCGTCAGCGTCGGGCGGAGAATGCCGGCCTGGGTCGAGGCGGGCTACGCCGAGTATGCCAAGCGTCTGCCGCCCGAATGCGCGCTGCATCTGGTGGAGATCGACCCGCTGCGGCGCGGCAAGGCGACGCCGCCGGCGCTGGCCCGCGAGGACGAGGGCCGGCGCATCCTGAAGGCGATTCCCAAGGGGGCTGGCGTGGCCGCGCTCGATGTCCAGGGGCAGTGCTGGAGCACCGAGACGCTGGCGCGCCATCTTGGCGACTGGCTGGCCGATGGTCATGACCGCGCACTGCTGATCGGCGGCCCGGACGGACTCGCGCCGGAGTGTCTGGCGCGGGCCACGCAGCGCTGGTCGTTGTCCGCACTGACCTTTCCGCACCCATTGGTGCGGGTGATCGTCGCCGAACAGATCTACCGTGCCTGGAGTCTGATTCAGGGTCACCCCTATCATCGTGGACGCTGAACACCAGATCTATCTCGCCTCCCGCTCGCCGCGGCGGGGCGAATTGCTGACCCAGATCGGGGTGCGGTTCGCGGCGATCGCCGCCGACATCGACGAGGCGCGTCGACCGGACGAGCCGCCTCATGCCTATGTGCGCCGGGTGGCGCTGGAGAAGGGGCGGGCGGGGCGCGCCAGTCTGCCGGCGGGCGATGACCGGCCCGTGCTGGCCGCGGATACGGCGGTGATCCGCGCTGACGTTCTTTTGGGCAAGCCCCGCGATCGCGAGGATGCCGCGCGCATGCTGCGGCTGCTGTCCGGTCGAACCCATCGCGTCCTGACCGCGGTGGCTCTGATCGCGGGGGCGCGCGAATGGGTCGAAATCAGCGAAAGCCGCGTGACCTTCCGTTTGATCGGCGAGGAGGAAATACAGCGTTATTGGCACACCGGAGAGCCTCTCGACAAGGCCGGAGGCTATGGTATCCAGGGCCATGGGGCCTTGTTTGTTGCCGCGCTGGATGGCAGTTACTCGGGTGTGATGGGGCTGCCGCTGTTCGAGACCGGACGTCTGCTGGAGCGGGCGGGAATCGAACTCCTGCCCGCGCAAGCCGTTTGATTCGCCCCCATCCGCCCGATACCCTGACACTGACCACTGACCACTGACCACTGACCACTGACCACTGACCACTGACCACTGACCACTGACCACTGACCACTGACCACTGACCACTGACCACTGACCACTGACCACTGACCACTCATTAACCGAGACAACGATTCCGTGAGCGAAGAAATCCTGATCAATGTGACACCGCCCGAGACCCGAGTTGCCGTGGTCGAAAACGGCGTGGTGCAGGAGATCATCATCGAGCGCGCCGAGCGTAGCGGTCTGGTCGGCAATATTTACAAGGGCCGGGTGTGCCGGGTGCTGCCGGGAATGCAGGCCGCCTTCGTCGATATCGGCCTGGAGCGCGCGGCCTTTCTGCATGCCTCGGATATTCTCGGCGTCCAGGGCGAGCCGCGCGAGGATCATATCCACGAGCTGGTGCACGAGGGCGATCTGCTAGTGGTGCAGGTGGTCAAGGATCCGCTCGGCACCAAGGGCGCACGTCTGACCACCAACATCTCGATCGCCTCGCGCTATCTGGTCTGCATGCCCGCGATGGCCAGCACCGGGGTGTCTCAGAAAATCGAGGACGATGAGGAACGGCGGCGACTGCGCGACATCCTGCAACGCTATGTCGACGCCCATGAGGGCGAGGGCGGTTTTATCGGCCGTACCGCCGCCGAGGGGGTGAGCGAGGAGGCGCTGTGCAAGGACATGGCCTTTCTGGCCAAATTGTGGCGTGGCGTGAAGCAGCGCTGCTCGGTGGTCAACGAAATTACGCTGATCCATGACGATCTCCCGTTGGCGCTGCGCGCGCTGCGCGATCTGGTGACGCCCGAGGTGGAGCGAATCCGCATCGACTCCCGCGCCATGTTGGACAAGGCCATCCCCTTCGCGGCCAAGTACATCCCGGAGATCAAGGATCGCATCGACCACTATCAGGGCGCGCGTCCGCTGTTCGATCTCTACGGCATCGAGGACGAAATCAAAAAGGCGCTGCTGCGCAAGGTGAGCCTCAAGTCCGGCGGTCATCTGGTGATCGACCAGACCGAGGCCATGACGACCATCGATGTCAACACCGGCGCCTTCGTCGGACACCGCAATCTGGAAGAGACGATCTTCAAGACCAACCTGGAGGCCGCCCAGGCGATCTGCCGGCAACTGCGGCTGCGCAATCTCGGCGGCATCATCATCATCGATTTCATCGACATGACCGAGGACGAGCACAAGCGTCAGGTGCTGCGCGCGCTGGAGAAGTGCCTGGCGCGCGATCATGCCAAGACGCATATCACAGAGGTCTCGTCCTTGGGTCTGGTGGAGATGACGCGCAAACGCACCCGCGAGTCGCTGGAGCATGTCTTGTGCGAGCCCTGTCCCTGCTGCGGCGGGCGCGGTTCGATCAAGACCGCCGAGACCACCTGTTACGAAATCTTCCGCGAAATTCTGCGCGAGTCGCGTCAGTTCGATGTGGAGACGCTGCTGGTGCTGGCCTCGCAGGAGGTGGTCGACCGTTTGCTCGACGAGGAGTCCGCCCATCTGGCCGAACTGGAGTCGTTCATCGGTCGCCCGATCCGTCTCCAGGCCGAGGCGCTCTACACCCAGGAACAGTATGACGTGGTGTTGATCTGAGTTTTTAGCGGGTTTCAAACCCGCTCCACGACAGGATATGTCTGGATCTCCGGTGCGAAGGCTATAAACCAATGCGTCGATTCAAACGTCTTTCCGCGTTTTCCCTGACGCTTGGTCTGGCGGCCTTGATCGCCCTGGCCATGCTGATGTCGGGGGCGCGGTTGGCGTTGCCCTGGTTCGAGGGTTCTCGGGATGCGCTGGAGCAGTCCCTGAGCCAGCGGCTGGGGTATCGGGTGACGATCGGCACGCTGCATGTGCGGCTCTCCGGTTTTGCGCCGCGCCTGGTTCTCGACCAGGTTCGGTTGTCCGATCCGCGCGCCGGCGCGCAGGCGCTGCGTCTGAAGACGGTGGAACTGGATCTGGATGTGCTGGGTTACCTGCGCCTGGCGTCACCCCAATTCCGACGCATCACCCTGGTGGGAGCGTGTCTGACGCTGGAGCGTTCTCGCGATGGCGGGCTGCGGCTCGTCGGGCTGGAGGCGCTGAAGAGCGATGACCCAAGGACGCTTGAGCGATTCCTGGGGCAGGGACATTTCAACCTCGTCGAGAGCGAGATTCGGTTGATCGATGCCGGGCGGGACGGGGTGCCGCTGCGTCTGACCGAGGTGAACCTGCAACTGCGCAACGCGGGCCGGAGTCATCGGCTGGATCTGTCCGCGCGTCCCGTCCCGATCGCTCCGGACGTCGCGACGGTTGGTCGCGATTCGACAAGACGCGATGCGTTCGGCGACGGGGGATGGGCCTCTGACCCGTCTGGCGGGCGAGACGCCCGCCCCCCGGACGGATCGAACGCCGGTTCCACCCAGTTGCAGGTGAGCGCCAAGCTGTCCGGGCCGCCGACCGATCTCCGATCCTGGAGCGGCCAACTCCATGCCAGCCTCGCCGGGACGGATCTGGGCTGGCTGGCGCCGGCTGAACGGCTGAACGGATGGACAATCGAGACCGGAAGCGCTCGGCTGGATAGCTGGCATCGGATCCGCGCTGGCCGGCTGGAGCGGTCGCTGCTGCGGGTCGACCTGCTCGGGCTTTCGCTTCGCCCCGGCTCCGGGGCGTCCGAACCGGCCGGGAATCCCGGCGAGCCTCGGTCGCTTGTTCTGCCGCGTGTGCGTGCGCTGGCGCGCGTCCGGCCACAAGACTCGGGTTGGCGGCTGGAGGTCGCCGATCTGAATGCCAGCGTCGGCGGCGCCGATCTCTCGGGGCTCGCACTCGATCTGCGGACGAACGGCGACGGGGCGGTCTCGCGTCTGGCGCTCGCCGCCGACCAACTGGAGCTTGCCGATGCCGTGGGGATTCTGCGCGCGAGTCCCTGGGGGCTGTCCGAGTCGGCGGCGCGCCTGGTGGAAGCCCGGCCGCATGGGCGGGTGACCGATCTGCGGTTGCGGGCCGAGGGTCTGCCGCCAAATCGGCAAGACCGGCCGTTGCGCTGGCAGGCATCGGCGACGCTATCCGAACTCGCGTTCGAGCGGACGGACGCCCTGCCTGGGTTCGCGGGTCTCGGCGCCCGTCTGTCCGCCGATCAGGATGGCGGCGAACTGCAACTCGGTTCCACTGGATTGTCTCTGGATCTCAGTCCGCTCTTCAGCGAGCGATTGAATCTGGATCAGTTTAGCGGACGGCTGGGCTGGCGGCGCGATCCCACCGGCCTCTGGCAAGTGTCCGGTCGCGATTTCCATCTGGAGAACGCCGATCTTGCCGGGCAGGCCCGTTTCGATCTGACGTTGCCCCAGGCGTCCGGTCCCGACAAAGTTAGCAGTCCCTTCCTGGATCTGCGCGCGCGTTTTCACGACGGCGATGCCTCGCATGTCCGGACCTATCTGCCCGTGGGCATCATGCAGCCCGACCTGGTCGGCTGGCTGACCGAGTCGATCGTCGCGGGGCGCGTGACCGAGGCCGACCTGGCGTTTCGCGGACCGCTCGCCGACTATCCCTTTCGCCAGCATCAGGGGCGGTTCGAACTGCTCCTGGCGTTCGAGGATCTACTGCTTGAGTATCAAAAAGGCTGGCCGCCGATCCGATCGGCCGCCGGGCAGTTGCGGTTTCTCAATCAGGGTCTGGACATCCGGGTCGAGCACGGTCGCATTTACGACAGCGCCTTTACCGACGGAGAGGTGCTGATTCCCGATCTCCGGGGACTGACACGGATGCGCATCCACGGCGAGGCGCAAGGGCCATTCTCCGACGGTCTGCGCACGCTGGCGGAGACGCCGCTCGCCGATCGTCTGGGCCGACTGGCTGGGGTCATGTCGGTCAGCGGTGAGTCGCGGCTCGCGCTCGACATCGATCTGCCTCTGGTCAAGCATGGGCATCTTGGGATCGCGGGACGTCTCACCTGGCCCGCGCCGGCAGCCCTGAGCATTCAGGGCACGCCATTGAGCCTGTCGGAGCTAGGCGGCACGCTGCGCTTTACCGAGCAGCGTCTTGACGCCGAGACGCTGACGGCTCAACTCTGGGGGCATCCGGTTCGCCTGTCCATCGCGACGGAAGGCGCGGACGATCCCGCCAATTCGCGCACCCGAATCGGCGCGCGGTCGCTTACTCCGGTCAGCGAGTTGGCACGGCGCTTCCCTAGCCCGACGTGGGCAAGCCTGGACGGCGCGCTCGATTGGGATCTGGCGGTGAGCTTGAAGAATCGCGAGATTGGCGAGGCGTTGCCGACCCTCGACTATCGCCTGTCCTCCCGCTTGCAGGGTCTGTCCATCACGCTGCCGCCGCCACTGGGAAAACCGGCTCCCGCCGCGCGGGATCTGGAATTGGCCGGAACCCTGACGCCAAGCCAGTCCCTGAAGGTGGCTGGTCATCTTGGCGATCTGGGAGCCAACCTGCGCCTGGATCTGGGGCTGGACACGCCCCGTCTGACCGGCGCGCATCTGCGGCTTGGCGCAACCTCGGCCCCCGCGTCGGAGCGGGCCGGCGTTTTCCTCGATGGCGTGCTGAAAGAGCTTGACCTGACGGCCTGGATGGATTGGTTCGAGTCCACGCAATCGCGTGCGAGCGCGGCGTCCGGGGCCGCACGCGCGGATGGCGGGACGCCTGAGGTGGCCGGAGTGCAGCTGCGGATCGACCGTCTGCGTCTGGGCGATGTCGATCTGCACGGGCTGGCGCTCGACATCGCCCCGCCGACGGATGGCTGGGAGCTTCGGGTGAGCGCCGATGAACTCGTCGGGCGGATTCGATTCCCGCCGACAGTGGAGAGCCGCCCGCTGGATCTGGCACTTGATCGGCTGGATTTAAGGCCACTGCTGTCCAGTTCCAAGGACAGCAAACGGACGCGCGTGGCGGACACCAAAGGGTCTCGACCCATGAAACTCCCCGCGTTCGATCTGCGGGTGAGCGATCTGCTCTGGGGCGATGCCTCGCTGGGCAGGCTCGATCTGGGGCTGCGTCATGATCCGTTGGGGATCCGGCTTCCGCGTCTGATCCTGAATGGCGGCCTTCTCGATTTGAGCGGCGAGGGCGAGTCGCTGCGCTCCGGCAAACGCGGACACAGCCGGATTGCACTGGCTTTGAAGTCTGTGGATCTGGGGGCGCTCCTGCGCGTGATCGATGACAAAAGCGCGCTGGAGGCCGGTCAGGTCACGGCGACGCTGCAACTGAACTGGCCGGGTGGATTCGGCGATTTCGACTGGCCGAAAGCAAACGGCAATATTGCGCTTCAGGTGGGAGAGGGACGGCTTCTGGAGGTGGAGCCAGGACTCGGACGGCTGCTTGGATTTTTGAATTTCGCGGCACTGAATCGACGCCTGGCGATGGATTTTACCGATCTCTATGGACAGGGATTCGCCTTTGAAAAAATGGATGGACGGATCAGGCTTGGCGACGGCAAGGCCGGTTTCGACGGCTTCGTCATCGACGGACCGGCGGGCAAGGTCATGGTCGAGGGTCTCGCCGATCTGGTGGCCCAGCGGTTCGATCAAACGGTGACGGTCGAACCCAAACTCGGTTCGAGCGTCGCGCTGGCGAGCGCGGTTGCCGGCGGCCCGGTGGTCGGCGCCGCCGTCTATCTGGTCGACCGGGTGGCGGGCAATCCCATCGATCGTCTCGGTCGCTATCGTTATCGGGTCACCGGACCCTGGAGCGAGCCCGCCTTCACACGCATTGGCTGGGAGCCGCTGATCGGAGCGAGCGTGATCGGCGAGGACGCCGAAACGTCGCCGCCCGCACCCGAAAAAAACCTGTTTCTGGATTTGGAATGAGCTTCCGGTTTCGGGGTGGTGGGTCTGGTGGTATCGTTCCAACAGTGACGCGGTTCCGGCCGATCCGTCTTGCGCCATTGGCAAGGCCCGGCCATGGCTGGCGCGGCGGGGCCAGGGACTGGCATCCGCGTCACTGGAATCGATTCAGCAGCCGATTAACAGCCGGTCCGATCCGCCCTCGCGAGCGTCGGACCGAGCGGTGAGCATCATGACAAAAAAACCCAAGCTCGGCGCGGTCCAGATGGCGACCGGTCCCAATGTCAACGCCAACCTGTTCGAGGCGGAGCGTTTGATCAAGGAGGCGGTCGACAACGGCGCCAGTCTCGTCGTCCTGCCGGAGAATTTCGCCTTCATGGGCAAGCACGGCCAGGATCAACTGGCGCTGCGCGAGACCGATGGCGAGGGTCCGCTTCAGTCGTTCCTGTCGCGTCTTGCCAAACAGCATGGCATCTGGCTGGTCGGCGGGACCATCCCGATGGTCGCAGAGGATTCCGGCAAGGTGCGCGCGGCCTGTCTGGTCTATAACGAACAGGGCGCGCGGATGGCCCGCTATGACAAGATCCATCTCTTCGATGTCACCCTGCCCGGCGCCGACGAACGTTATCACGAGTCGGCCTCCATCGAGGGTGGCGATCAACTGGTGGTGCTGGACAGTCCATTCGGGCGTCTCGGAATTGCGGTTTGTTATGATCTGCGCTTTCCCGAGCTATTCCGCAAGATGCTCGACAGTGGCGTCGAGGTGCTGGCTATCCCGTCCGCCTTCACCGCCATCACCGGCAAGGCGCACTGGGAGACCCTGGTGCGTGCCCGCGCCATCGAAAATCTGGTCTATGTCGTCGCTGCGGCACAGGGCGGTTTCCATCTGAACGGACGCGAGACCCATGGACACAGCATGATCGTCGACCCCTGGGGCACGGTGCTGGCGCAGATACCGCGCGGTCGCGGCTGCATCTGCTGCGCGGTCGACCGCGAGTTTCAGGACTCGGTCCGGCGCAACTTCCCCACCATCGATCACCGGCGTTTGAAATGCGCCTTTTAATGCTCCTTTTGAGGACGCAGTTTTTAAGGGGGCGGTTGGCAGTTGTTGGAAGCCTGTAGGGGCGAAGCGATTTGCCACGTCGGTTGCGCGGATGCAGGTACGGGCGAATGAATTCGCCCCTACGGCGATGCCGCGCAACATCCGCGTCGAGCGCATCGATCCGAGCCCTGGAACAGTGGGGGGTGGCGACAATTCCACACGAATACAATTAATGACACGCCCTGATCACTGCCACCCGTTCACACTGACAACTAAATGACTCATTATCGAGCCCGTTCCGCCTATGAATGACCCGATTGCCATTGCCCGCGACAGCATCCTGGCTCCTGCAGGGCTCGTCGAACACGATCTCGACCGTCTGCTGGGCCGACTGACCAGCTCTTGCGTGGATGCGGCGGATATCTATTTCCAGTCCAGCCGGCTCCAGTCCTGGGTGCTGGAGGACAGCATCATCAAGGATGGCAACTTCAGTATCGAGCAGGGGGCGGGGCTGCGGGCCGTCAGCGGCGAGAAGACCGGGTTTGCCTATTCCAACGAACTGCAATTCCCGGCCCTCGCGCAGGCAGCCGAGGCTGCGCGGGCGATTGCCCGTGGCGGTCAGGAGGCCCAAGTCAAGGTCGGCCATGCGCTGGCCGAGCGGCGGCTTTACGCCCCGATCAACCCGATCGAGAGTCTGGCCGATCCGGAAAAGGTCGCACTCCTGCATCGGGTGGACGAAGAGGCACGCCGTCTCGATCCGCGGGTGCGCGAGGTGACCGCGAGCTTGGTCGCGGCTCAGGATACCGTGCTGGTGCTCGCCGACGACGGCAGTCTGGCGGCGGACATCCGCCCGCTGATCCGGATGAGCGTGAACGTCATCGTCGAGCAGGACGGGCGGCGCGAGCAGGGGTCCAGCGGTGGCGGCGCCCGCACGGATCTGGGGTATTTTCTGGCCGAGGATCGCGCCCTGGGCTATGCCCGCGAGGCGGTGCGTCTGGCCCTGACCAATCTGGATGCCGAGGACGCGCCCGCCGGAACCATGACCGTGGTGCTGGGCGCCGGCTGGCCCGGCGTGCTGCTGCACGAGGCCATCGGTCACGGACTCGAAGGCGATTTCAACCGCAAGGGCAGTTCGGCCTTCGCCGGGCGTATCGGCGAGCGAGTCGCCGCGCCGGGCGTGACCGTGGTCGACAACGGCACCCTGGCGGGGCGGCGCGGTTCGCTCAACATGGATGACGAAGGCACCATCACCCAAAACACCGTCCTGATCGAGGACGGCATCCTGCGCTGCTACATGCAGGACAAGCTCAACGCCCGGCTCACCGGCAGCGCGCCGACGGGCAACGGCCGACGCGAGTCCTACGCCCATCTGCCCATGCCGCGCATGACCAATACCTACATGCTGGCCGGCCAGCACGATCCCGCCGAGATCATCGCCTCGGTCAAGAAGGGGCTGTATGCCGTCAACTTCGGCGGCGGTCAGGTCGACATCACCTCCGGCAAGTTCGTCTTCTCCGCCAGCGAGGCCTATCTGATCGAAAACGGCAAAATCGGCCGTCCGGTCAAGGGCGCGACCCTGATCGGCAACGGGCCGGACGTGCTGACCCGCGTCAGCATGATCGGCAACGATCTGAAGCTCGACGAAGGGGTCGGCACCTGCGGCAAGGAAGGCCAGAGCGTGCCGGTCGGGGTTGGTCAGCCGACCTTGCGGGTGGATGCGTTGACGGTGGGCGGGACGAGTCAGGATGAAACCTGAAAAGAGTCGTTGAACCGCAAAGAGCACAAAGAACGCGAAGAATTTCAATTTCTTGACTCGATGACGGCAGTCACCCAAAGGGTGATTGGATGCGCATTGCAAGTCCTTGTTTTTATTTGTATCCTTTGCGCTTTTGCGGTTCCAAATGCCGGATTGAGGCGGTGTGACGAGAAACAAAGCGTGCCGATTGTTACGCCGGGCGCGCCTCCTCGAACAACGCAGCGGGCATCGGATGCCGCAGTTCCCAAGTCATCTGGATCGGTCGCTCCCCCTGATAAGCCAGCAGCGATTTGGCCGGACCGAGAAAGAGGAAGGGCGCCGTCTCGCCGTCGATTCGTTTTTGCAGCCGAGCGAAGAACAGGACCGTATAGCCGCGTTCCTGAAAATGGATGTAGTTCTGTCCAGTGGCGCTGTCTTGCGTGGCGGTCGACTGACTCTCCCAGTGCAGTTGGCTAGGGCTGATCGGGTAGTCCCGATAGCGGGTGGTCGGCGAGAAATCGCGGTCGTCTTTCTGGAAGGTGACGAGATGAATATACGCCTTCAGATGCCCAGCGTGGATCACGCCCTGGCCAACCGGTCCGGTTTGATGAATGCTCGCCAGCCCTAAAGCGGCCTTGATCTCGGCCAGACCGTAAGCACCGTGTCGCTGAAGATCACAGTCAAAGGGCAGCTCAATTGGCTGTAGCGGAATGGCTTGGTGTGTCCTGCGCCAGGCGGCAATCTCGGCGGCATCGGCGGCGACGCTGGGATTGGCGCGCCATTTGGCCAACGACTCGGCGAGCGTCTGCACGCCGATCTCCTCGGCCTTTTTGCCCCACAGCAAATAGTGTAGCGCCGTTGCGCGTGCCTCACCGTCTCGGGCTGCCGGATCTGCCATATCAGGATGCTTCGATAATTCCTCGATGGCGGCCAGTTGCGCCGGATCGGTTCGCAACACAATCCGCGCTAACGCCTTCTTCGCCTGGGCCAGATCCGGGTCTGCGGGTGCCGCTTGCCTTGTTGCCAACGCCTTCCATTCTGACCAACTGTGTTTCGCGAGGACCTGGATGGGAGAGAGTCCGGTGGCCTCAATAAAGCGACCAAAGGTTAGCGGTTCTCTCATTTCCTGGTGCCAGGTCTGGATGGTCTCTGGGATAAAGTGGTTCAGGTGATTGAGCACCGCACGGATCTTGTTCAGTACCTGCTCCCGCGCTACCCGTTCAAGTTGGATGGAGCAACCGGGCGGCAGGCTGGGGAAATCATTTTCGATCTCGCGGTCGATGCGCTGGCGTCGATTCGACAGCAGGGCGGTAAATTTGGTGTCGAGTCGGTAGCGACGATGCGTCTGACCGACGAAGTCGAGCACGGTCAGGCAGTCTTTTTCGGGTGCGTGACGCAACCCGCGGCCGAGTTGCTGGAGAAACACCGTCAGACTTTCGGTGGGGCGCAGGAACATCACCAGATTGATCTCAGGCACGTCGACACCTTCGCTAAGCACGTCGACCGTGAAAAGAAACGGCATTTGACCGTCACGGAAGGCGCGCAGACGCTCGGCGCGAAGCTCAATCGGGGTATCGCCCAAGAGTTCGGCGGCCTGGTATCCGGCCCGATTGAATTGGTTCGCCATGTACCGGGCATGCTTGACGCCGGCGCAAAAACCGACCGCGCGCACGGTCGAGAGATCCGGTTGGTAGCGCTGCAGTGCCTGCAGAATCGTGTCCACGCGTTGGCGGGCGCGAAAGTCATCGCCGGTGAACAGGTTGTCCAACGCGCTGCGATCGTAGCGTCCGTTGCGCCAGAGCTGATCGTCGCTGAGATCGATGCTGTCGCTGACGCCGAAGTAGTGGAACGGGCACAGCAGTTTTTCTTCCAGTGCTTCGGGGAGGCGAATCTCCGCCGCGGGCTGATCATCAAAGTCTGGCAGGATGCTGCTGCCGTCCATGCGCTCCGGGGTCGCGGTCAAACCCAGCAACATCTCCGGCTGCAAATGGTCGAAAAGTGCCCGATAGCTGCTAGCCGTCCCGTGGTGAGCCTCGTCGACGATGATGTACCGGAAATGGTCAGCGCCGAGCCGGTTCCAAGGCTGTCGGTGATTCAGCGTCTGCACGGATGCAAACACATGCCGGTACTCACTGGGTTCCTGTGCGTTAGCCCAGAGTTCGCCGAAATTCTGATCGCGCAGCACGGTGCGGAAGCAGCCCAATGCCTGCTCTAGGATTTCCTTGCGATGCACGACAAAGAGCAGCGGCTCCCGGCGGCCAGCGGCCTCGCTGTGACGGCGATAGTCCAGCGCCGAGATCACGGTCTTGCCGGTCCCCGTCGCCGACACGATCAGATTGCGGCGCGAGCCGCGCTGGCGGGCGGCGTCCAGGGCTTCAAGGATGCGCAACTGAAACGGCCGTGGTGTGATCTCGGCAAAAAATGGCGTGCCGTGGTGCGCGCGCGCCTGATGTGCCGCGATGGCTTGACGGAAGCGGTGGAAGTCCTGCTTTTCATAGGACTCGAATTCGAGGCTTTCCCAGTAGGCGGAGAATTCGGCAACGAACCGCGCTAGGATCTGCGGCATGTCCTGCGCCGTAACTTTGACGGTCCACTCCAGACCCAGGGTCATGGCGGCGTGCGACATGTTGGCGGAGCCAATATAGGCGGTGGAATAGCCGCTTTCGCGTACAAAGTGGTACGCCTTGGCATGCAGTCGGGTGCCGCCGGTGTCATAGGAGACGCGGACGCTGATGTTCGGTTGTTGCGCCAACCATTCCAGTGCGGTTGGGTCGCTGGCACCCATATAGCTGGTGGAGAGAATACGGATCGGAACCTTGCGTTCGGCGAGCCGCTCGAACGCGGGCATTAGCAACCGTAATCCCGACCATTTGATGAACGAGATCAGGATATCGACCCTGTCAGCGGTCGCCATCTCGGCGCGCAGTTCGTGCTCCAGTGGTGGGTCATGTCCAAGACCGGTGAGGAGTGTGCTGGTGGCTAGCGGCGTCTGAGGGCGTGGCAATCGCTCGCTCCCAGCACCAATTGCCGTTAGCAGGGATTTATCGGCTCTGAGCAGACGCTTACGCGCCAGATAGTCGAGACCGTCGGTGGACGACAAAAGTTCGATGATGCGGTTCAAGAGTGGGATGCGCTGCTCCACGGCGGTGATCCGGAGCGCCTGGACCAGGAGTTGGTTGATCAACTGCGCATAGGCATGTGGCGCCGACTCATCATCGAGCGCACGCAGCACGGGCCTCAACTCGGGCTTGGCGTCGAGCAGTTCACGCAGATCTTCATCGAGGAGTCGTTCATAGATGCCCGACGGTAGCGAGTTCAAGCGATTCGATCCGTCGATGGTTTTAGGTCTGGTTGTGGCCAGTAATCAGGATCCAGCAATTCATCGAGCGTGTAGAGCCGGCGCGTTGGGAACACCTCGTCATCGAGTCCGGTTTCCCGGATCGCGAGGCGGCGCCCGTCGCGCCAGCTGCGGGCAAGCGCGGTTTCCAGAATGGCGGGGCTTTTCAGACCCGGATTATCCTCGACATGATCGCGCAACCGGTCGCGTTGTTCCTCGATCGTCAATCGCCAGGATCGCTCATTCGCTTGCGTGCGTTCCATCTGAAATTGCCATTTCAGCAAATGTCCGATCAGCACGGCCAAGCGGTTGGTCAGTTCCCTGATTTGCGACTTGCCCATGCTTTCCACCTCGTCGGCAAGGTTCGCGATGTCCAGCGCATCGAACTGGCCCGCCCTGAGCAATGCCGTCTGCTCCTGGGTCCAGGTGAAAAAATCGGTGTTGTAGCCTGTCATTTTCGATACCCTGCTTCGCACACGATCGGCGCGACCGTTAAACTCAAGGCTTGCCGACAATCCTCTACAAGTCAAGATTCAACCGCAAGGGCAGTTACACTTCGCCTGTCCAGTTTCTGAAAGGCTGGATCAACGCGCAACAGGAAGAAAAAAAGGTAGCATGGCCCACTGCCCTTGGAAGGCGAAAAACCGAGGGAATCTCGGGAGGACTCCCATGACTCAGAAGCCGAATGATCGCCAAGACTCTTGCGGCCAGCCGCCCTCTTCGACGCACGAGCAATCCGTTCAGGCCAGTCCGCGCCAGCGCGCCGAGGAACATGGGGATGCGATGGATCGCCCAGCCTTCCAGGCATGGACGCCCGAAGAGACGGAACGGCTGCTCGATGAGTTGCGCATCTATCGGATCGAGCTGGCGATGCAGAACGAGGAACTCTGTCGGACACGGGAGGCGCTAGAGGTTTCCAGGGCACGTTTTTTCGACCTCTACGACCTGGCTCCGCTCGGGTATTTGGAACTCACTGAAACCGGATTGATTCTGGAGGCCAACCGCGCCGCGGCCAGCCTCCTTGAGGCGACGCGAGACAGCTTGGTCGGCCAGCCCCTGAGCAGTTTCATTCTTCCCGAGGATCAAGACAGCTATTACAGATGCCACGGACAGCTCTGGACCGGGAGCGAAAGACAGTCCTGCGAACTGCGCCTGCGGCATGCGGACACCGGCTTCCGCTGGATCAGGCTGGAAACCAGTCGCCGACCGATGGCGAAGGGCGAGACGCCCGGATGCCTGGCGATCCTGAGCGACATGACCGAACAGAAGAAGCAGGAACAGGATCTGCTGCGATCGAGAACCAAGCTGCGCGCACTGGCGGCCTATCGGGAAAAGGTCAGGGAGGACGAGCGCGCCCATATCGCCCGGGAACTCCATGACGATCTTGGCCAATACTTGACCGCCCTGCGTCTCGACGCCAATCTGATCGAGATGCTGTTCGCCAAGGAGAACGCCGAACTGACCAAGCGGGTGGAGGGCATGAAGCAACTGATCGATCGCGTCATCGCCGTGACGCGTAGCGCCATTAGCCGATTGCGGCCCATGGTCTTGGATTTTGGCATCCTGTCCGCGGCGGAATGGCTTGTGGCCGATTACCGGAAACGTACGGGAACGCTCTGTCATCTCGACATGCTCGACCCGGAGCTTGAACTGAACAACGACCAGGCGACCACCGTTTTCCGCATCCTTCAGGAGTCCCTCACCAACGTCGCCCGACATGCCCAAGCCACGTGTGTGGACATCCGGATGAGGTCGGCCGGCGGCCTGCTCTACCTGAACGTGCACGATGACGGTCGGGGCTTCGACCCGGCCGTGGTGAGAAACAAGAATGCGTTCGGGCTCATGGGTATCCGCGAGCGTCTCATCATCTACGGTGGCACGCTGAAAATCGACAGCCAACCGGAACAAGGGACGACCCTCGAGATCGTTCTCCCCATCAAAAGCGGGCAAGCATCATGATCCGTCTGCTGATCGCCGATGACCACGCCGTGGTTCGCCAGGGGTTGCTCCAGATTCTGGCCTTGAACGAGGATATCCGCGTGGTCGGCGAGGTGGCGGACGGTTGGCAGGTGATCGACTGGCTGAGAACCGCCGACTGCGATCTGCTGTTGACCGACATGAGCATGCCCGGACCCAACGGGATCGCATTGGTGAAACGCGTGAAAGAGGAGCATCCCGGATTGCCCGTGCTCGTGCTGACCATCCACGGCGAAAGTCAGATCGCGGCCCGCGTGCTCAAGGCCGGAGCCGGCGGTTATGTGACCAAGGACAGCGAACCGGCCATCCTCCTGGCCGCCGTGCGTCAGGTGGCGAGCGGTGGGCATTTCGTCTCGTCCGACCTGGCTCAGCGATTGGTGTTCGAAACGGGTCTGGCGGGCGATGTGCCTCCCTGTGAACGGCTGTCCGACCGGGAGTACGACATTTTTCTTCGGATCGTTCAGGGCAAGCGTCTGAGCGAGATTGCCGAAGCACTGCATGTGTCTCCCAAAACCGTCAGTACCCACAAAATGCGACTCATGCAGAAGCTGGACGTGAAATCAAACACCGAGTTGATGCGTTACGCCATCCAACACGGCCTCATGTCCTAATCCGGCTCCAGTGCGTTCATCCCATCCTGGCGTTCATCCGTCGCCCTGTCGCCCGCCTCCGCGTCGATCCAGCAATTGCGGCCGGCGTTCTTGGCGCGATACATGGCCTGATCCGCGCGCTCGACGTACGCATGGAGCGACATTCCTGAGCGATAGGTCGAGAGTCCGAGACTGATGGTCACCGGCTCGCCAAGCGAGAAATCCTCGCGCGCGACGAGGTCACGCAGTTTCTCGGCGAGTTCGCGGGCCTCGGCCTGGTCGGTATGGGTCAGGAGGAGCAGGAACTCCTCCCCGCCCCAGCGTACCAGATAGTCGCTTGAGCGGATCGTGCCCGCCACCAGCTCGGCCAGCCGGCGCAGAACACGATCCCCTGCGCAATGGCCGTGTACATCGTTGATGATTTTGAAATGGTCGATGTCGAAGAGCAGCATCGACAAGCGCAAGCCGTAGCGCGTGGCCCGTTTCACCTCCTGCTCGAACACGGGTTCGAGGGCATAGCGGTTGAGCAGTCCGGTCAGTGCGTCATGCTCGGCCAGAAAGCAAACGGTCTGCTCGGCCTGGCGTAGCCGGCGCAGTGGAAAATAGCTGAAGAAGGCCACCGCAAGCGCTCCGACCGCGCCGGCGATCAGCGCCAATGTCAGATTCCGCCAGAGCAGCGGCCGCAGCGACACGCTGGTGTTCAGATACCCCACGACGACGCCCGCATCCAACAGCGCCGTGCGCTGGCGCAGGGCAGGGGGCGCCGGACGATCCCCAACGGCGAGGATCAACCGATCGGCGTCCGCGTTGACGCATTGGCAGATCGAGATCCCCCGCATTTGCGGATGCAGCAGCGTTTGCAGACGGCTTTCCTCATAGATCCAGTACGTTGGATTCGGGGCAATCACGCGCTCCATGATCTGATTGGCCGTGACCTCGGACAGGGTGGCGAGGATACCGGCGAGATACTGTTTTTCGAGAAAATAGTGGACGCTGGGGACGGCGATGACCAGGGCCAGCACCACGGTGGAGAGTCCCCCAAAGAAAAGATTGGCGAAATGTCCCCGGACGAGGCTGAACAGTGCGCTCATGGCGCTGGCGTGACGGCCAGGCCGCCGTCGGCCTCGATGATCGCGCTGCCGGGCGTGGAAAACACAAACTCGATGAAGTGCCTGACGTCGTCCTCGGGATCCGCGGCCGCCACCAGCGAAAAGACCACCGCCAAGGGATAACGGCCGCTGGCCAGCGTCTCCAGGGTCGGCTCCACGTCATTGAAACGCAGGATCTTCAGGTGCGGGGCCTCGCTCAACACCTGTGCGTGCGCCCCATACCCGAAGGCGCCGGGAATCCGCTCGATGGCCAGGACGTTCTCCTGGGCGGTGAGGGTGATCGTCAGATCCGGACGCTGCAACGCCGCGTCGAGCGCCGCCGCGAGATCGGCGTCGAACTCGCGCAGAATCTGCGTATCCACATCGTTCGCTGCCCGCAGCACCGGTCGACAGCGACGGCCATCGGACCAGTTGACGCGGGTGCCCCGGTAGATCTCGATCAGGGTCTCGGTCGTCAACCCGCGCTCCGGGATCGTCTCTTGGGCGATAAAGACGAGCGGCGTGCGCGCATAGCGAAGCACGCGCAGTCCGAGCGCCTGCTCCGATTCCGTTAAGGGACGCGCGGCGAGTGCGAGATCAAGCTGTCCATCGCTGAGCGCGCGCACGCCGCCACCCGTGCCCAGACTGGGCAAGAGCGTCACTGGACGGTCGGGATGCAGCGCTCGATAGGCATCGATCAGGTGCCGCATGGTGCCGAGCGCCCCGCCGGTTCCCCCGATCACGAGCGGCTCGGCGCTCAGTGCCCGCGGGACCGCCCCCAGGATCGAGATCGCCAGCCACAGGATGCCAAACAGGCGCGCGGTTCCGATGCACATTGGCGAATCTCCCAAGATCGACGTCGTGACGGGGAGACAGACCCCGGAAACACAGCGAACCGCCCGCCGAGGGCAATCCATCGTCCAGCGATCGCTTGCGCGCCGGCTTGCCGTTTCTCACTGAATGCCGCGTGTCTCGAACGCCATCGCGAATCGATGATCGTCGGTCGGAGGCGATCGCCGCGGCCCACCGCGCAAGCCCGAGAGAAGTGTAGGCGGTTTGTTGCTGGTTGCTCCTCGGTTTCTTCCACGAGATCCGTGACATCGATCGCATCGTCAAGCGCCGGTCGTGGTCGCGCGCGCGTCTGTCAGGGAAACCCGACCGTCGGCGGGAGATTCTCTGACCTCGCAACGTCGTCTTGCCTGATCGTTTCCTCGCGGCCCCGGGGGTAAGCTGCAAGTCTTGAAAATCGAGGCGAGATAGCCATGCGAGTCCTGATCGTCGATGACAGTCCGGCAGTCTGGCGGCGCCTGTTCGACATGCTGGAGGAGTTTCCCAGCGTGTCCCTGCTAGCCTACGCCAATACGCTCGCCGAAGCGCGCCGCTTTCTGGCTGGCTGTCGGCCGGACTTGTTGGTGCTGGATCTCTCGCTGCCCGACGGCAATGGTCTGGATCTGTTGCAGGGACTGCGCGCGGCCGGAATGGACACCAAAGTGGCCGTGTTCAGCAACGACCCGGACTTACGGCGACACAGCCTGGACCGGGGAGCCGACTGGCATTTCGACAAATCGTTGGAGTTCCCCCTGTTGCTGTCCCTGTTGAGCGACCGGGGGTATTGGCGGGAACAGGGCGTCATCGTCGGGAGCCGCGCGCATGTCGAATCCTGAAGCGGGTGGACTAAGCTGGTGGCGGATCGCGCTCCCCGCCGCGATGGGATGCCTGGGCGCTGGGGCGGTCATCGCCGCGCCTGCCGTCAACCCGCTGGTTTGGGCCGGCGTTCTGGGCGTGGTCGGCGCCGCCGGCAGCGTCGCGACCGCCCGCGGGGGACGGATCGCCCGCGCCGCCGCCGTCGCCGCTCAGGCCAAAAGCCTGGCGGAGCGCCCGCCGCCGCCCGCCGCCGTCGAGGGACTGGACGACCTGTGCGTGCAGGTGCTGCCCATCTGGTGCCGTCAGGTGGAGACCGCCCGGTCCCAGACCGAGGAGGCCATCACCCGTCTGGCCGAGCGGTTTGCCGGTCTCCATGCGCGACTGGAAACCGCCATGAACGTGTCGCACCAGACGGCGGGCGATCTGGTCGGGGAGGGGACGGGCAGCCTGTTGGCCATGCTGTCGGACAGCCGTCGGGAACTCGATCAGGTGGTGGTGGCCCTGCGCGCCGCCGCCAAGGCCAAGGAGGCATTGCTCACGCAAATTCAGGATTTGTCGGCCTTTACCTCCGACCTTCAAGCCATGGCCGCCGCCGTGGCCAAAATCGCCGGCCAAACCAACCTGCTGGCGCTCAACGCCGCCATCGAGGCGGCCCGTGCCGGGACGGCGGGACGCGGTTTCGCCATCGTCGCGCAAGAGGTGCGCAATCTCTCGGGGCTCTCGGGTGAGACCGGCAGGAATATCAGCGACCGGGTGCGGGCCATCAACCAAGCCATCCTGCAAACCCGCCTCACGGCGGAACAGTACGCGGAGCAGGATGCCCGATTGGCGCAGGGGGCCGAGCGCGCGATCCATGAGGTCGTGGACAACTTCCAGCGCGGCGCGGACGGGTTGTCCAGCTCCGCCAAGGTGCTCCAGCACGAAAACGGCGCCGTTCAGGAAGAAATCGCCGAGGTGCTGGTGGCGTTGCAATTCCAGGATCGCGTGAGCCAGATCCTGCGCCAGACCACGGGCGACATGGAGCGCCTGACGACCTATCTGGAAGAGACCCAGACCCTGCGCGCGCGCGGCGTCAAGTCCGAGGCCATCGATGCGACGCATTGGATGGACGAGTTGTGCCGCACCTACACCACCGCCGAGCAGATGGACAATCACGAGGGGGTCCAGTCCTCCTCAAACGAGAGTTCGGATATCACGTTTTTTTGAGATGGAGATTGACATGAGCAAGACCGTCATGATCGTGGACGACTCGGCAAGCATTCGCCAGGTCGTCGCCATTGCATTGAAAGGCGCCGGCTACGACGTGGTGGACGCCTGCGACGGGCAGGATGCCCTCGCCAAGTTGGATGGGCGCAAGATTCACCTTGTCATCAGCGACGTGAACATGCCGAATCTGGATGGAATCTCCTTCGTCAAACAGCTCAAGGCCAATCCTGCCTACAAGTTTACGCCGGTGATCATGCTGACCACCGAGTCGACGGCGGAGAAGAAGCTCAAGGGCCAGGAAGCCGGGGCCAAGGCCTGGATCGTGAAGCCCTTTCAGCCGCAGCAGATGTTGAGTGCCGTGGCCAAGCTGGTCTTGCCCTGAGGCGGGAGAACGCCATGAGCGAGACGAACGGACACCCCGGTCTGCGCCTTGAAGGCGAGGTGACCATCTACAACGCCATTGAGATCAAGCTGCGCCTCCTGGAGACGCTGGCCCGCGCGGCGAATCCGGAGGTCGATCTGTCCGCCGTGACCGAGCTGGATACCGCCGGGCTGCAACTGCTCTTGTTGGGCAAACAGGAGGCCGCCCGTCTCGGCAAGACGCTGCGCTATCTGAACCACAGCCCGGCGGTTGTGGAGATCCTGGATTTCTGCAACCTGATCGGCCGGTTCGGCGATCCCGTTGTGCTGGTGTCCAACCCTTGAGGATGCGTTCATGAACATGGACAAGGCACTGGAAACGTTCGTCGAAGAGAGTCGGGAACTGCTGGCCGCCATGGAAGACGCCCTGCTGACCTTGGAGACCGCCCCTGACGACGCCGACGCCATCAACGCGGTCTTCCGCGCCATGCACACCATCAAAGGCTCGGCCGGCATGTTTGGCCTGGAGCACATCGTTGCCTTCGCTCATGTGGCGGAAAGCGTCATGGACCGGGTGCGGGATAACGCATTGAGGATGGACGACCAACTCGCCGCCCTGCTGCTGGGCTGCGAGGACCATCTCGCCACCCTGATCGAGGGGCTGGCGGACGGACACGAAACCATGGATGCCGACCTGGCCACCGCCGACGCCGCTCTGGTGGCTCGTCTGGGGGGCTATCTGGATCCGCCGCCGGCGAGCGAGATCGTGCGGTCCGACGCGGGCGCCGTCATCCTGGAACGGATGGAAGGGGGCCGGGTGGAGAACGAGACCTGGCACATTTCGGTGCGTTTCGGGCCGGACCTGCTGCGCAACGGCTACGATCCCCTCTCCTTCGTGCGTTACCTGGGCACCCTGGGCGAGATCATTCATGTGGAAACCGTGAGTGACGCGCTTCCCGGCGCCGCGGAGATGGATCCCGAAACCTGCTATCTGGGCTTCGAGATCCGTCTCGCCACCGAGGCGGACAAGACGACCATCGAATCCGCCTTCGAGTTCGTCCAGGCCGATTGCACCCTGACCATTCTGTCGCCGCATAGCCAAATCGGCGCCTACCTCCAGCTGATTCAGAACCTACCGGAAGACAACGCGCGTCTGGGCGAAATCCTGGTGGCCTGCGGCAGCCTGACGGACCGGGA
Source organism: Thiocystis violascens DSM 198 (assembly GCF_000227745.2). Lineage (NCBI taxonomy): Bacteria > Pseudomonadati > Pseudomonadota > Gammaproteobacteria > Chromatiales > Chromatiaceae > Thiocystis > Thiocystis violascens. The sequence goes on from NC_018012.1 coordinate 4,478,419, forward strand.
GTTGGCGGAAGGTCTGTTGTTACAGGACGTGGACAATGCCACCGACGACGACACGCCCGCGACCCTCTCGACGCCACCCCTGGGCGAGATTCTGGTGCGGCGCGAAGTGGTGCGTCAGGAGGTCGTGGACGCCGCCCTGGATAAGCAGCGCCGGTCCCGCGAGGCGAAAAACCGCGAGGCGCGGGTCATCCGGGTGGACGCCGCCAAGCTGGACGAACTCATCAACCTGGTGGGCGAACTGGTGATCGCCGGGGCGGCGGCGGAGTTACTGGCGCGACGTAGCCGCAACCGCGGACTGGTCGAGGCCAACACGGCGGTGGGCGGACTGGTGGAGTCCATCCGCGACAGCGCCCTGCGCCTGCGCATGGTGGAGATCGGCGAGACCTTCAACCGCTTCCGCCGCGTGGTGCGCGACGTCTCCCAGGAACTGGGCAAGGACATCGAGCTGGTCATCACCGGCGCCGAAACCGAGTTGGACAAGGCGGTGGTCGAGAGAATTGGCGATCCCCTGATGCATCTGGTGCGCAACGCCATGGATCATGGTATCGAGCCGGCCGAGCGGCGATTGCAGCAGGGCAAGCCGGCGCAAGGCGCGATCCGGCTCAACGCCTATCACGAATCGGGCAGTATCGTCATCGAAATCAGCGACGATGGCGGCGGCCTGAATCGCGAGCGCGTCCTCGCCAAGGCCGTGGAGCGCGGCTTGGTTCAGCCGGACCAAGTCCTCGGCGAGCAAGAGATCGACAACCTCATCTTCGAACCGGGTTTTTCCACCGCCGAGCAGGTGACCAATCTTTCCGGGCGCGGCGTGGGCATGGACGTGGTGCGCCGTAACATCGATGCCCTGCGTGGCACGGTCAGCCTGGACAACCGGCCAGGGATGGGCACCACCGTCAGCATCCGTCTGCCGCTAACCCTGGCGATCATCGACGGCTTCCTGGTCGGGGTCGGCGAGTCCGCCTACATCATCCCCCTGGATTGCGTGGTCGAGTGCCTGCGCTTCGAGACCGCAGCGGTGGGAGAGGGGCACGACTGCCTCAACTTGCGTGGCCGCGTTCTGCCATTTCTGCGCCTGCGCGAACTCTTCAAGGTCGGCGGCCAGCCCACTCGCCGTCAGAACATTGTCGTCATTCACTACGCCGGTCAGCAGGTCGGACTGGTGGTGGATCAGTTGATGGGCGAATTCCAGACCGTCATCAAGCCGCTAGGACCGTTGTTGAGTCACCTGCGGGGCTTCTTTGCCGGTTCCACCATCCTGGGCAGTGGCGACGTGGCCATGATTCTGGACATTCATGAGCTGATCCAAGTGGCAACTCAGCGTGAAGGCGGTTTCACAAGCGCGCGCGGGCGAGCGTCGCCAGCCCACTCTGAAACCGATCCCTCGTCATAGACGCACCTGATTATGCGGTTTAACAGGACATTCAGATGAAACTCACCCTTTCCAGAAAGATGACCGTCGCCCGAAAAATGGGCCTCCTCGTTGGCGCGGCCCTGATCGGTATCGGTCTGCTCGCCTTCGTCAGTCACCAGCAGATGAGCAAGGTCTTCGAGGCGGCCAACTACAGCACCGTCAATTCGGTGCCCAGTCTGGTCGCGCTCGACGATCTGCGTGCGCATTTCTCGACTCTGCGGATCCTCGTCCTGCGTCACATCATCAATACCGACCCGGCCAAAATGGAGGAGGTCGAACAGACCATCGCCGAGAGCCGGCGCAAGACCGAGGAGGCGTTACGGGCCTATGAGGCCATGATCTCGGACGAGACCGACAGAACCTTCCATCGCCAGGAGCAGGAACTGTACGCCAAATATCTCGCCTCACTCGAACCCCTGCTGATCCAGTCGCGCGCCAACAACACCGAGAGGGCGCTCGAACTGATGGAGGAAAACCGCCGTATTGCCAAAGATCTCGGTGCGATACTCGACGAGCATTTCGCCTATAACGTCGATCTGGCCAACAAGGCCGCCGACCTGGCACTCAATACCCGCCGCGACGCCACCAACCTGTCGCTGCTCATCCTCGCCCTGACCCTGGTGACAGTCACCTTCATCGGTGTGGTCATTACCCGCAATCTGCTCAAACAGTTGGGCGGCGAGCCCGATTTTGCCGCCGAGGTGGCCAACCGGATCGCGGCCGGCGATCTCGGCTCACGGATCGACCTCAAGGCCGGCGACACCGGCAGCCTGATGGCGGCGATGAAGACGATGTCGGAGACCATCCAGCAGATCATCGAGGAGATGAGCCACATGTCCGCCGAGCATGACCAGGGCGACATCGACGCGCGGATCGATGCCTCCCGCTTCAACGGTTCCTTTCGGGCCATGGCCGAGGGTGCCAATCAGATGGCCGCCGGCCATATCTCGGTCTATCGGGAGTCGATCGGCTGCGTCAAGGAATTCGGCGAGGGCAACATGGATGCGCCGCTGCAAGCCTTCCCCGGCAAGAAGGCATTCATCAACGAGACCATCGAGCAGGTGCGCGGCAACATCAAGGCACTCATCGCCGACACCCGGTTGCTGTCCGATGCGACGCTCAACGGTCAACTCGACCTGCGCGCCGACGCGACCCGTCACCGGGGCGACTTCCGGCGGATCGTCGACGGGATCAACGGCATGCTGGACGCCGTGGTCAGCCCGGTCAACGAGGTGATGCGAATTCTGAAGCTGATGGAAGACGGACAGTTGTCGGAGACGATCAAGACGAGCTATCAGGGGCAACTGGAAGAGTTGCGCAACACGGTCAACAACACGGTCGCCAAGTTGGCGCAGACCATGCGCGATGTGAGCGCCACCGCCGCCGATCTGACCTCGGCGGCCGATCAGGTGAGCATGACCGCGCAGACGCTCTCGCAGGGCGCCACCGAACAGGCGGCTGGCGTGGAGGAGACCTCGGCCTCGATGGAACAGATGTCCGCCTCGGTCGCGCAGAACACCGAGAACGCCTCCGTCACCGACGGCATGGCGGCCAAGGCCGCGAAAGAGGCCGCCGAGGGCGGCGTGGCGGTGCGCGAGACGGTCGCGGCGATGAAACAGATCGCGCAGAAGATCGGCATCATCGACGACATCGCCTATCAGACCAACCTGCTGGCGCTCAACGCCGCCATTGAGGCTGCCCGCGCCGGCGAGCATGGCAAGGGCTTCGCGGTGGTCGCCGCCGAGGTCCGCAAACTGGCCGAGCGCAGTCAGATAGCGGCGCAGGAGATCGGCGAGGTCGCCGGCTCCAGCGTGGAACTGGCGGAGAAGGCAGGGCGTCTGCTCGACGCCATCGTGCCCGCCATCGCCAAGACCTCGGACCTGGTGCAGGAGATCTCGGCGGCCTCCAGCGAACAGTCCACCGGCGTGCGCCAGATCAACAGCGCCATGGATCAGCTCAACCAGACCACCCAGCAGAACGCCTCGGCCTCCGAGGAACTGGCGGCGACGGCCGAGGAGATGAGCGGTCAGGCCGAGCAGCTCCAGGGGATGATGCGGTTCTTCAAGACGGGTGCGGAACCGGCGGTCCAGGCGGCGACCGCCAAGGCGAGCCCGCCGGGCCGAACCAGGGCGGTCTCCAAGCCCTTCGGTCATCAGCAATCCGTGGCTTCGCATGCCCAGAATCCCGAATTCGTGAGCTTCTGAGGAGACCGTCATGGGACAGCTCGTACCTGAAGGCAACCGCCGCCCGGAGGCCGACATGACAAGTGGCGACGCCTATGGCAGCCAGTACCTCACTTTCACCGTGGCTGGTCAGATGTATGGCATCGGCATCCTGACCATCAAGGAAATCATCCAGTACGGCGGCGTGTGCGGCGTGCCCATGCTGCCCGCGTTCATCCGGGGCGTGATCAACCTGCGCGGGGCGGTGGTGCCGGTGGTGGATCTGTCGGTGCGCTTCCATGGCCAGGTGGCGCCGACGGGCAAGCGCAACTGCATCGTCATCGTCGAGACGCGGGCGGACGAGGGGGTGCAGGACGTAGGAGTGGTGGTGGACAGCGTCTCGGCGGTGCTGGACATCGCGGCCGCCGAGATCGAACCCGCCCCGGTCTTCGGCGCCCGGATCAAGACCGACTTCATCCGCGGCATGGGCAAGGTCGACGGGCGCTTCGTGATCCTGCTCGACGTCGAGCGCGTCCTCGGCACCGAGGGCCTGGTGGCCGTGGCTCGGACGGCCCAGGCCGGGGTGGCGAACGGGGCGTCGGGAATGCTGACGGCCGAGCCTGAAGGTGGTCATGTCAACGCGCTCGGGTGAGCGTCGCCAACCCACTCTGAAATCCGATCCATCATCATAGGTGCAAGCGTGAATCAACAGATCTCAAACACCCCCAATCTCCTCGTCGACCGATCCCCGAGATGGAGTCTCAACCAGCTGCGCATCGGTACCAAGCTAAACCTGCTCATCGTGATCGTGTTGGTGGTACTCGCGGCCATCACGGCGGTTTCACTGTCGATCCTGCGTTCGTCGATGATCCATGAAAAACAGGACAAGCTCCTGAATCTGGTGGAGGTCGGTCTGACCACCCTGGACCATTACGGCAAACAGGCCGAGAGCGGGGCCATGACCCAGGAGGCCGCCCAGGCCGCCGCCAAGCAGGCGATCAGGGCCATACGCTATGAGGAGAGCAACTATCTGTTCGTGATCGGCACGGACTATCGGATGCTGGTTCAGCCGATCAAGCCCGAAACGGAGGAGACGGACGTCTCGAATGTGAAGGATCCCAATGGCGTGCGCGTCCTGTACGAACTGGTGGAGATGGCCCAGCGTGGCGACCGGGGTTATCTGGAATACCTTTGGCCCCGGCAGGACAGTCCGAAGCCGGTGGAAAAACTCTCCACAGCGCAACTCTATGCCCCCTGGGGCTGGGTGATCGGTACCGGCGTCTACATCGACGACGTGGACGCGGCCTTCTGGAAAGTCGCCATGACGCTGGGCGGGATCGCCGCGACCGCCATGGCGGCGCTACTCATCCTCGCCGTCTTCATCACCCGTTCCATCGTGCGTCCGATCGGTCGCGCGGTCGAGGCTGCCAACCAGCTTGCCGAAGGCGACCTCAGCATGCGGATCGAGGCAACCGGCCGGGACGAAACGGGCCAGTTGCTGCGCGCGGTACGCAAGGTCCAGGAGAGCCTACAGGCACTTTCCGCCGACACCCGTCACTTGATTCGGGCGGCGGAGCTGGGCCGGCTTTCCGAGCGCGCCGACGCTGGCAAGCATGCGGGCGAATACCGCACGATCATGGATGGCATCAACGCCACCCTGGACCGCCTGGTGGGATTTTTGGATCTCATGCCCGCTCCGGCCATGGCGGTGGACCGCGATTTCAACGTCCAGTACATCACCGAAATGGGCGCCAGGATCGGCAACAAACTCCCGGCGCAGGTACGGGGCACCAAGTGCTACGACCACTTCAAGACCTCTGACTGCCGCACCGAGCGCTGCGCAGTTGCCCGTGCCATGGCGAGCGGCCAGTTGGCCTCCAGCGAGGCTGATGCCCACCCCGGAGGCCGGGATCTGGAGATCGACTATACCGGTACCCCGGTGCGTAACCGAAACGGCGACATCGTCGGCGCCTTCGAGTTCATCGTCGATCAGACGGCGATCAAACAGAGCGCCCGCGTGGCCAGAAAGGTGTCCGACTACCAGCAGGCCGAGACTCTGAAGCTGGTGGCGGGGCTCGGTCACCTCGCCGAGGGCGAGGTGGACTTCAGCATCGAGACCGCGCCCGCCGATGGCGACACGCAGGCGGTCAAGGAGACCTACGATACCATCGCCACGGCGGTGAATACCTGTGTCGGTGCCATCAAGAGCGTCATCGCCGACACGGGCACGCTGTCCCAGGCGGCGCTGGCGGGCCAGCTCGACGTGCGCGCGGACGCCGCTCGCCACCGGGGCGACTTTCGCCGGATCGTCGAGGGGATCAATGCCACGCTGGACGCGGTGATCGGTCCGGTCAACGAAGTCGTGCGCATTCTGGCGCTGATGGAAGCGGGCAACCTCTGCGAGACGATCGAGGTTCAGTATCGGGGGCGGCTGCAGGAGTTGCGCGACAGCGTCAACAACACCGTCACCCGCCTAGCGCATACCATGCGCGACGTGCGCGCCACCGCCGCCGATCTGGCCAGTGCCGCCGACCAGGTCAGCATGACCGCCCAATCGCTGTCCCAGGGGGCCACGCAACAGGCGGCCAGCGTGGAGGAAACCTCGGCCTCCATCGAACAGATGTCCGCCTCGGTCGCCCAGAACACCGAAAACGCCCTGGTGACCGACGGCATGGCCGCGAAGGCCAGTCAGGAGGCCAAGGAGGGCGGGGCGGCGGTCAAGGAGATGGTCGGCGCCATGAAACAGATCGCCAACAAGATCGGCATCATCGACGACATCGCCTACCAGACCAACCTGCTGGCGCTCAACGCCGCCATCGAAGCGGCGCGCGCCGGGGAGCACGGCAAGGGCTTCGCGGTGGTGGCCGCCGAGGTGCGCAAGCTCGCCGAGCGCAGCCAGGAGGCCGCCCAGGAGATCGGCGAGGTGGCCAGCTCCAGCGTGGACCTGGCCGAGACGGCCGGGCGCCTGCTCGAGCAGATCGTGCCCGCCATCGCCAAGACCTCGGACCTGGTGCAGGAGATTTCGGCGGCCTCCAGCGAACAGTCCACCGGCGTGCGCCAGATCAACAGCGCCATGGATCAGCTCAACCAAGCGACCCAGCAGAACGCCTCGGCCTCCGAGGAACTGGCCGCCACCGCCGAGGAGATGAGCGGTCAGGCCGAGCAGCTCCAGGGGATGATGCGGTTCTTCAAGACCGGCGCGGAACCGGCGCTCCCGGCGACGCCCGCCAAGGTGAGTGCGGCGGGACGGCCCAAGGCGATGTCCAGCTTCTCAAGCAAGCACCAGGCCGTCGCCTCGCCGACGCTGGATCCCGAGTTCGTGAGCTTCTGAGGAGACCGTCATGGGATCGCTTGCAACCGACATCCGCCCCCCCGTCGGGGAGGCCGGGACGCGCGAGAAAGAGAGCGCGCACCAGTATCTCACCTTCACGGTGAGCGGGCAGGTGTATGGCATCGGCATCCTGACCATCAAGGAAATCATCCAGTACGGCGGCGTGTGCGGCGTGCCCATGCTGCCCGCGTTCATCCGGGGCGTGATCAACCTGCGCGGGGCGGTGGTGCCGGTGGTGGATCTGTCGGTGCGCTTCCATGGCCAGGTGGCGCCGACGGGCAAGCGCAACTGCATCGTCATCGTCGAGACGCGGGCGGACGAGGGGGTGCAGGACGTAGGAGTGGTGGTGGACAGCGTCTCGGCGGTGCTGGACATCGCGGCCGCCGAGATCGAACCCGCCCCGGTCTTCGGCGCCCGGATCAAGACCGACTTCATCCGCGGCATGGGCAAGGTCGACGGGCGCTTCGTGATCCTGCTCGACGTCGAGCGCGTCCTCGGCACCGAGGGCCTGGTGGCCGTGGTACGTGCGACCCAGGCAGCAAGCGGACCATAAAGTGGCGCGGTCGCGCGTGCCAGCCCGGACGAAAATCGGACGGGATGGCCGCGAGTCGCGTCAGGCGAAACGTTCCATCACGAGTGAAGACCGCGCTATGCACACGTCCAGCCTGAGCGATCTGGAATTCGCTCACTTCAGGAAATTCATTCATGGCATCGCGGGCATTCATCTCGGCCCGGCCAAAAAAACCCTGGTGGCGGGGCGACTGGCGAAACGACTCCGCTTCCACGGACTGGCCAGCTTCGGCGATTATTATCGCCTGCTGTCCGCCGATCCGGACGAGCGGCAGATCGCCGTGGATCTGCTCACCACCAACGAGACCTATTTTTTCCGCGAACCGCGTCATTTCGAGCTGCTGCGCGAGCGTCTGCTGCCCAAGCATCCGCCGGGACAGATGTTCCGCGTCTGGAGCGCCGCCTGTTCCAGCGGCGAGGAAGTCTACACCCTGGCCATGGTCCTGGCGGACGCGTTGGGGGAGGCGCCCTGGGAGGTGCTGGGCTCGGACCTCAGCACCCGGGTGCTGGAGCAGGCCGACTCCGGCCTCTATTCCCTGGAACGTACCGCCGGGCTGTCCGGGGATCACCTGCGACGCTATTGCCTCAAGGGAATCGGCAGCCAGGAAGGCCGCTTCGTCGTTTCGTCCTTGCTCCGTGCCCAGGTGCGTTTCGCGCAGATCAATCTGACCGAGCCGTTGCCCGCCATCGGGATGTTTGACGCGATCTTCCTGCGTAACGTCATGATCTATTTCCAGCCCGAGACCAAACGCCAGGTGGTGGAGCGACTGCTCACCCGGCTGCGACCCGGTGGCTGGCTGTTCGTCGGCCATTCGGAGAGTCTCCACGGACTGGCGAATGGCCTGGAAGGCGTGGCGCCTTCCGTCTACCGAAAAGCGTGACCTCGGAGCGCAACGCATGCAAGACATCTATATCCATCCCTGCGAAGTCTGGTTCGGCGGCGGGCGCACCCGCCTGCGCACCACCCTTGGCTCCTGCGTTGCCATTACCCTGTGGCATCCGACTCTGCACATCGGCGGCATTTGCCATTTCATGCTCTCCCACTCCCCGAGCGTCAGACGGGTGGATCGCGAGGGTTGCTATGCCGATACGGCCATGGAACTGCTGCAGGCCAAGCTCTGCGCCACGGGTCAGCGACCGGAGGCGTTCGAGGCCAAGCTGTTCGGTGCCGGCAATATGTTCTGCCGCTCGGGACTGTCGTCGAAATCCATCCCGATCCGGATCCAGGAGCGCAACATCGCCGCCGGGCGCGAGTTGGCCATGCAGTACGGCCATCGCGTGGTCGCCGAACATGTGGGGGGACGGGGTCATCGCCAGCTCGTTTTCGACCTTGCCACGGGTCTGGCCTGGCTCAAGCACGCGGGAGGATCCTGCGCGGACCACTGCGAGTGCCGCTGCGCGGAGAAAGCCGCATGAGCCCATCCGTGAAGGTCATGATCGTGGACGATTCGGCGACCGTGCGACAGGTGCTCTCCAGCCTCCTGGACGCGGAGCCGGACATCGAGGTCATCGGCACCGCCGCCGATCCGCTATTTGCCCTGGAGAAAATGAACCGCAACTGGCCGGATGTCATCGTGCTGGACGTGGAGATGCCCCGCATGGACGGCATTACCTTCATGAAGAAGCTGATGGCCGAGCGCCCGACGCCGGTGGTGATCTGTTCCTCCCTGACGGAATCGGGGGCGCAGACGACCGTTCAGGCGCTGGCGGCGGGGGCCATGGACATCATTACCAAACCGCACGTGGGACTGAGAGACTTTCTCACCGGCGCAGGCAAGGAGGTGGCGGCGGCGGTGCGGGCCGCCGCGAAGGCCAACCTGAAACGCCTGCCACCGATGGTGGCCGCCCCTCCCAAGCATTCCGCCGATGTGGTGCTCGCCGCTCCGGTTCAGGCCATGCACCAGACGACCGAGAAAGTCGTCGCGCTCGGAACCTCGACCGGCGGTACCCAGGCGCTGGAAATGTTGCTGACCAGTCTCCCCCGCACCGCGCCCGGCCTGGTCGTGGTCCAGCACATGCCCGAGAAGTTCACCGCCGCCTTCGCGCAACGTCTAACCAATCTGTGCGAAATCGAGGTACGCGAGGCGAGGCAGGGTGATCGGGTGTTGCCCGGCCGCGCCCTCATCGCCCCCGGGGGGCGTCATCTGCTGCTTCAGCGCAACGGCGCCCAATATCAGGTGGACGTGGTGGACGGCCCACCCGTGAGTCGCCATCGACCTTCCGTGAATGTCCTGTTTCGCTCCGCCGCCCGCAGCGCCGGCCGCAACGCCATGGGGATCATCATGACCGGCATGGGCGACGATGGGGCGTGCGGACTCAAGGAAATGCACGACGCGGGCGCCTGGACCGTCGCCCAGGATGAGGCCACCTGCGTGGTGTATGGCATGCCCAGGGAGGCGGTGAAATTGGGCGGCGTGGACCGCTCACTGCCGTTGCAGGAACTCGCCGGGGCCATTCTGGCGTTCGCCAACGGCCCGCGATCACGGCCGGGAGAGCCGAGCGTATGAGGCATCGTGGCCACTGGAGATCCCGTTCGGCAATGTCCTTTTTGCATTGTCTCCTGCGCCGTGACGTAGACGTAGCGGACCAGGCAGACGCCGAACAGACGTTGTTCAGTGGATCGGAAGATTGCCGGCAGCTGATCGAAAACGCCCCCGAAGGCATCCTGATCATGGACGCCAACGGTCGCTTTCTCTACGTCAACCGGCACCTGGCGCTCATGGTGGGCTATCCGGCCAATGACTTGATGGGCCGGGTGTTGGGAGATCTGATCCCCGATCGCCAGCAACGCGACGAATTGTGCCAGTTTCTCAAGAACCTGCCCCAACGGCTCGATCCCGCCACGGAACAGTGTTTATCGACGCTGTTGCGGCGGCGAGATGGCACGGAGTTTACCGCGGACATTCGATTGAACTGGCTGGACAGCGGCGGAAAACCCAGGATCACGGCCTTCGTGCGCGATCTGACGGGTCACCAGCAACAGGCATACCTGCTGCGGACGATGGCGACCTACGATGACTTGACCGGGCTGCCCAACCGCATGCAGTTGCCGGAACTCCTGGCCGCCACCTTGTCGGCGTCCGGTGGCGTAAGCGTTGGCGCCGCCTTGTTGCTGATGGATCTGGACCACTTTCGGCAAGTCAATGACAGTCTGGGCCACGAGTTCGGCGATCTGCTCCTGATGGCCGTGTGCGCTCGGCTGGTCGAATGTCTTCCGCCCGGCACGCCCCTAGTGCGCTTTAGCGGCGACGAACTCGTGGCCCTGTTGGAAAACGTGGACCGCGATCAGGTCATTCGGGTGGCCGAGGACGTTCGCACGGCACTGGACACGCCGATTCTCATCAACGACTGGGAGTATCGCCAGAGCGTGAGTCTGGGGATCGCCCTCATCCCCTTGGATGGCCAGGAGTTAAGCCCGTTGGTCCGCAAGGCCGACTTGGCGCTGGGTTGCGCGAAGGCGGCGGGGCGCAATACCTATGAGTTCTACGATGGCCCGGTGGCGGAAAGGGCGCTGCGCCGCCATCAACTCCATGGCCTGCTGCGTCAGGCGCTGGAGCGGCGGGAATTTCACCTCCATTATCAGCCGCGTGTGGATCTGCTCAGCGGACGTATCTCCGGCTGGGAGGCGCTGCTGCGCTGGAACAGTCCCGAGGAGGGGGCGATCGGCCCGGCGGAGTTCATCCCGGTGGCGGAGGAATCGGGGCTCATCCTGGGCATCGGCGACTGGGTTCTGCATCACGCCTTGGCGCAACACGCCCACTGGCAAGCCCTGGGGCTTGCGCCAGGCATCATGGCGATCAATGTGTCTCCCCGTCAGCTTCGCCTTCCGGATTTCACTCAACGCATCGCCGCGGCGCTGGCCCTGAACCGCCTTCAGCCTGGACAACTGGAGATCGAGATTACCGAAACCGCCTTGATGGAGGACGTCTCCCATGCAACCCTGCGACTGAACGAACTCAGTCGCCTGGGCGTCAAGCTGGCGGTGGACGATTTTGGCACGGGCTATTCCTCCTTGGGCTACTTGCGCACCTTTCCCCTCGATCGGCTCAAGATCGATCGTTCCTTCGTGACGCCGCTGGGTAGCGATGCGCATGACGAAGCGATCGCGCACGCCATCATCGTGCTGGCTCACTCCCTGGACCTGACCGTGGTGGCCGAAGGGGTGGAGACCGAGGCCCAGCTGCGCTATCTGCTGTCGAATCAGTGCGAAGAGATTCAAGGCTTCTTGTTCAGCCGCCCGCTGCCGGCCGGGGAATGCGAGCGACTGCTGCGCGAGGATCGACGCTTGGCGGTCGATGACAGGGTGTCGACTGGATCGGTCGCGGTTGGTCGTGATTGAGATCCGCTGGGTTTATCGTCTTCCAAGGGCCGCCACCTCGTCGGCAGGATTCGCGATGTCCAGCGCGGCGAACCGCCCCGCCCTGAGCAATGCCGTCTGTTCCTGGGGCCAGGTGAAAAAATCGGTGTTCTAGCCTGTCATTTTCGATACCCTGCCTCGCATACCTGCGGCCCGGCCGATTCATACAAGGCTTGCCGACGTTCCCCGAAAAGTCAGGACTGGCCATGCCAACCGCTGACTGACAACTGACAACCGACAACTGCCCCTATGCCCATTACCCCAACCGAAGACACCGCCGAGCGCATGGCGCGCCTGCAAACCATCATCGAAGATCTGCTGAAGGAGGCCAAACGCGAGGGCGCGAGCGCCGCCGAGGCATCGGTCGGCAGCAGCGCGGGCCTGGAGGTCGCGGTGCGGCTCGGCGAGGTCGAGACGGTGGAGCATACCCGGGATAACGGGTTGGGCATCACTGTCTATTTCGGCCATCGCAAGGGCTCGTCCAGTACCTCGGATCTCAGCCCCGGCGCGGTGCGCGATGCCGTCAAGGCCGCCTGCGCCATCGCCACGCACACCCAGGAAGATCGCTGCGCCCATCTCGCCGAACCCGAGCTGATGGCGACCGATTTCCCTGAACTGGATCTCTATCATCCCTGGTCGATCGAGGTCGAGGAGGCCATCGCGCTGGCGGTGGCCTGCGAGGACGCCGCCCGCGATTACGATCCGCGGATCGTCAATTCGGAGGGCGCCAGTCTCTCGACCCAGTTCGGCATCCATGTCGCCGGCAACACGCAGGGTTTCATGGGCGGCTATCCGACCACCCGTCACAGTCTCGACTGTGCCGTGATCGGTCAGGAAGGCGACCTGATGCAGCGCGATTCCTGGTGGACCACCGCGCGCTCGGCGCTGGATCTTGAGCCGGCGCGCCAAGTGGGCGAACGGGCCGCCGAACGGACCGTCGCGCGACTCGGCGCCCGGCGTCTCGGCACCCAGGAGTCGCCGGTGTTGTTTCGCGCCGATGTCGCGACCGGACTGCTGCGCAGCCTGATGTCGGCGATCAGCGGGGGCAGTATCTACCGCCGTTCCAGTTTCCTGCTCGATCATCTGGGCGAGCGTATCTTCCCCGAGTTCGTCCGCATTCATGAAGAACCCCACCTGCCGCGCGGACTCGCCAGCGCGCCCTTCGACGGCGATTGCGTGGCGACCCGCGCCAAGGATCTGGTCAGCGGCGGCGTGCTGCAAACCTATCTGTTGAGCGTCTATTCCGGCTGCCGGCTCGGTTTGCCGACCACCGGCAATGCTGGCGGGGTGCGCAATCTGCGTATCGAGATGGGCGACAAGGACCGCGCGGCCATGCTGCGCGAGCTGGGAACCGGACTCATGGTCACCGAGTTGATGGGCCATGGCGTCAACGCGGTGACTGGCGACTACTCGCGCGGCGCGTCCGGGTTCTGGGTCGAGAACGGCGAGATCCAGTATCCGGTGGAAGAGATCACCATCGCCGGCAATCTCAAGAAGATGTTCGCCGGACTGGTCGCGGTCGGCAACGATTGCGATTTTCCCGGCAGTACGCGCACTGGCTCCTGGCTGATCGATCGCATGACCATCGCCGGGGAGTAATGATCGGCTTGCCGAGTTGGTCATTGAAACGGGTCGGCCATTAAGGCGATTTCCGTGAAGGATCCTCCCGTAGGAGCCCGCTTGCGGGCGACGTGATCCGCCAAGACGCCTTCCATGCGTGCCTCCGTCGCCCGCAAGCGGGCTCCTACGAGGTTTGACGCTTGGTCAAGTCATTTCCGGATAGATCCCGTGGGATCCGATCAAGCGGATCCGCGACATCCACGTATCCGTATTTCCCCCTTGTGGTGTCGATGCCTGGCGCCAATATTTGGACCAACCATGGACATGCCCCCGGCGTTTCGGGAATGGCGGTCGACGGATCAATCGCGAGGAAAAAAGAACGATGTCAGTGGAAACCATTGGGGTGGTCGGTGGCGGGATTGGCGGGCTCGGGGCGGCCTGGCTGTTGGATCGACGTTATGCGGTGACGCTGCTGGAGCGCAACGAGTACGTGGGCGGACACACCCACACGGTGGATGTCGGCGACGCCCGCGCGCCGGCTCCGGTGGATACCGGATTCATGGTCTTCAACCGGCGCAATTATCCCTTGCTCTGCGGTCTGTTCGCGCATCTCGGGGTCGCGACCTATCCGACCGATATGTCCTTTGCGGCCAGTCTGGACGGCGGACGGATCGAGTATGCCGGGTCGAACGTCAATACGTTGTTCGGTCAGCGGCGCAATCTCCTGAACCTCGGCTTTCTGCGGATGCTCACCGAGATCCCGCGCTTCAATGCCGCCGCCAAGGCATTCATCGATGCCAACCCTGGCGCGACCCTGACCCTGGGCGAGTTTCTGGCGCGCGGACGCTACTCCGAGCGCTTCGCCAACCATTATCTGCTGCCGATGGCGGCGGCGATCTGGTCCTGCCCCACGCAGGATATGCGGGCCTTTCCCTTTCTGTCCTTCGCGCGTTTCTTCGCCAATCATGGCCTGCTGGATCTCGCGAATCGTCCGGAGTGGGAGACGGTGAGCGGCGGTAGCCGAACCTATGTGGACAAAATCCTTTCGCAATTCAAAGGTCAGTGTCGGACGAACGCCGAGGCGCGACGGGTACGACGGCTGGATCGGGGCGTGGAGGTGGAGACGGTCGCGGGCGAGCGGCTGACCTTCGACGCGGTGGTTCTGGGCTGTCATGCCGACGAAGCGCTGGCGCTGATCGAATCGCCGACCGAAATGGAGCGCGAGCTGCTGGGCTGCTTCGCGTATCGCGGCAACAAGGTTTATCTGCATACGGATACCAAACTCATGCCGCGCTGTCGGCGGGTCTGGTCCTCCTGGAATTATCTCCAGCAGCCGGGCGAGGATCCGACCCGTCCGGTGACGGTGACCTATTGGATGAACAGCCTTCAGGCGCTGCCGGCGGGGCGCGACATTTTTGTCAGCCTGAATCCGCTGGAGGCGCCGCGCGCGGAGAGCGTGATCGCCGAGTTCGACTACGATCATCCGATGTTCGATCCGAACGCGCTCGCGGCCCAGCGGCGGATGGGCGAGATTCAGGGGCGCGATCGTCTGTGGTTCAGCGGCGCCTGGATGGGCTATGGGTTTCACGAGGACGGTTTGCGCGCGGCGGTCGAGGTGGCGGCTGGTCTGGGGGTGGAGCCGCCCTGGGAGAACAGCGGAGCGGCCAGCGCATGACCCAACCCGCCGCGCAACTCCTATTCGGCGACGTCATGCACCGCCGACTCTTCCCGGTCCGCTATCGCTTCGTCTACCGCGTTTTCAGCCTGCTGGTCGATGTCGAGCGGGTTGGCGAGGCGGCGGCTGGCTCCCGCTGGTTCTCGCACAACCGTTTCAATCTCTTCTCCTTTTACGATGTCGATCACGGGCCGCGTACCGGCGAGCCGCTCAAGCCCTGGCTCCTGGACCGTCTGCGCCAGCGCGGCCACCACTTCGACATCGGGCGGGTCGAGCTTCAGTGTTTCCCTCGGGTACTCGGGCACGTCTTCAATCCGATGAGCACCTGGACCTGCTTCAATCCGGCGGGCGAGCCGGTCGCCGTGCTCTGCGAGGTCAGCAACACCTTCGGCGAGTCGCATGGCTATCTGCTGCACCAGGACGGCGCCGCCATGACCTGGCCGATTCGCGACGCCCACGCCAAGCAGTTTTATGTGTCCCCGTTCATCGACATGAACGCCGACTACCATTTTCGTTTTTCCCGCCATCAGGGCCGGCATGACATCGTCATCCGCGAGTATCAGGACGACGCGCTCATGCTGGTGGCCGTGCAACGCGGAACGGAGCGCGAATTTTCCGATGCGAGCCTGCTGCGGGCCGCGTTTGCCTATCCGTTGCTGACCCTCAAAGTCGTGATCCTGATTCACTGGCATGCCTTGAGGATCTGGCTCGGTGGCGGGACGTATTACCCGAAACCGGAACCACCGAGAGAGGAGATAAGCTGATGTCCGCGGAAGAAATTCTGGAAAGTCCCGCGCCAGGCGGATTGAGTCTGGCCGCCCGGCTGTTTGGCGGCTTCTGTGGTCGCATCGCCTTCGGTCAACTGATGGTGCGTTTTCCGGACGGCACCGCCACGCTCTATCGCGGACGCTTCGAGGGCGGCGCGGGCGTGCTGGATCTCAAACGCCCCTGGATGCTGGTTTTGCGCCTCTTGACGCGCGGCGAGTTGGGGTTTGGCGAATCCTATGTGGAGGGCCACTGGGACACGCCGGATCTGCCCGCGCTGCTCGAAGTCCTCTTGAATAACGAGGAGCACATGCAGTCCGGTTGGCGCGGCATGCGGTGGTCGCGCGCCCTGGATCGTCTGGTCCATCGCAAGCGCCACAATCATCGACGCAATAGCCGGCGCAACATCGCCCGCCATTACGACCTGGGGAACGACTTCTATCGGCGCTGGCTCGACGCAAGCATGACCTATTCCTCCGCCCTGTTCGAGGATGCCGGGAGCGAGTCGCTCGAAGCGGCCCAGCAGCGCAAGTACGAGCGTCTGCTCGCGGCGCTGGGGGCCAAATCCGGTGACCGCATCCTGGAGATTGGCTGTGGCTGGGGCGGCTTTGCCGAGGTCGCCGCCCGACGCGGCATGCAGGTGACGGGCGTGACACTCTCGCGCGAGCAACTCGACTACGGGCGCCAGCGCATGGCGGCGGCGGGTCTGACGGATTGGGTCGAACTGCGCCTACAGGATTATCGCGATATCCATGGCCAATTCGATCATGCCGTCTCCATCGAAATGATGGAGGCGGTCGGCGAAGCCTACTGGCCGACCTACTATCAGACCTTGCGGCGACTGGTGCGACCGGGCGGGCGGATCGCGCTCCAGGTCATCACCATCAGCGACGATATCTTTCCGATCTATCGAAGCACGCCGGATTTCGTCCAGATTTATATCTTTCCGGGCGGCATGCTGCCGTCGCCGCAACACATGGTCCAACTCGCCGCGGACGCTGGATTGATCACCCAGGAAACCTGTTGGTATGGCGACGACTACGCCGAGACCCTGCGTCGCTGGCGCGCGCGTTTCCACGAGGTCTCCGGGGACATCGACGCGCTGGGCTATGACGCCCGCTTCCGGCGTCTGTGGGATTACTACCTCGCCTATTGCGAGACTGGCTTTAAAACCGGGGCCATCGATTTGCTCCAGACGGTTCTGGAGGTTCCCACGGAGGATCGGGCCAGCGTCAACGCCTGAATCATCGATCCGTTCGCGGTGAAGGTGATTTCCGGATATGAGTTTACCAAGCGTCAACGCTTGTAGGAGCCCGCTTGCGGGCGACGACGCGCCCATCGCGCAGTTGCCAGTTGTTTTCCATGGTCTGTTTGGCGCTGTCCGTGATCTCCGGCGCGACCTGGGTGTTGCTCAAGGAGAGGGTGACGAGCCAGCCGTCGTGGAGCGGTCGCCACAAGGCAAAGAGTTCGGCGCGTCCGTCGAAGACGGGCTCACGCCAGCTTTGGGCGCATCGAATGCGTGGAGGCCGGAACTCACGCGCCTCGGAATCTCCTTATCGATTCCACCAATTCCACCAATTCCACCAATGGGTTTCCAGATATCAGTCAACAGATCGGTGCTGGCATGCGCTCGATCCATTCCAGATGGTGATGACCAAGGTTACCATCACGCTCATCCATATCACGACACCCTCTTTACCGCCCATGACCTTCCGCTCGGACCTGGACATCGTCGCCACCGCACTGGATCACCAGGTCGCCCGAGCGCGCGCCCGCGCCGTGCCCGTGCTGGCACAACGCCCTCTGGCGACCCTGATCGATGAACTGCGACTCGACCACTTCGCCCGCCAGGGCGGACTGGAGGGCGCGGCACTGCACGACTTCATGGGGCGTTATCTCAAGACCATCATCAATCTGCATCAGCCCGGCTACCTGGGGCATCAGGTCGCAGCCCCGCATCCAGGCGCCGCGCTCGGGGCGCTGATCGACGCCCTGACCAACAACCCCATGGCGATCTACGAGATGGGTCCGGGCGCTGCCGCCATCGAATACTTCGTCATCAACTGGATGCTGGAAAAGGTCGGTTGGACCCCGGCGCCGCTGGATCTGGAACGGTTGGGCGCGGCCGGTTACGGCGGCGGTGTGCTGACCCATGGCGGATCGCTGGCGAACCTGACGGCCCTGATCGCGGCCCGCTCGAAGGTGCGGCCCGATGCCTGGCGCGAGGGCAACCGCGATGATCTCGCCCTGCTGGCGCCGGGCAACAATCACTACAGTATCGAGCGTGCGGTCGGCATCCTCGGATTGGGGACGCGGAACATCTACCAAGTCCCCACCGATGCGCGCGGCGTCATGGATCCCGACGCGCTTCCCCGGATACTCGCCCAAGTGCACGCGGATGGCCGAACCCCACTGGCGCTGGTCGCCAATGCCTGTAGCACCGCCGTCGGCGTCCATGATCGGCTGCGACCGCTCGGTGAGTTCTGTCGGACCGAAGGCATCTGGTTCCATGTCGACGGCGCCCATGGGGCATCCGCGCTCCTCTCGCCCGAGTATCGACACCTGCTGGATGGCGTCGAGCTGGCCGACTCGCTGACCTGGGACGCCCACAAGATGCTGCGCACCTCCGCCGTCTGCGCCGCCCTGCTGGTGCGCGATCACCGCGCCCTCGACAGCGCCTTCAGCCAAGAGGCGAGCTATCTCTTCCACGACAAGGAACAGCCCGGCTTCGACTTCCTCCCGCGCGCGGTCGAATGCACCAAGAGCGGGTTGGGGCTCAAGTTCTATCTGGTGCTCGCCGCCCTGGGTGAACGAGGGCTGGCCGATTATGTCGAGCGGCAGTATCGACTGACCGCCGATGCCTATCGCCGGATGAGCGGCATCGAGGATCTGGATCTCCCCGTGGCCCCCGAATCGAACATCCTCTGCTTCCGGCTCCCCGGCACCGATGCGCGCCAACTGGAACTGCGCCGACAACTGCTCGTGGAGGGCGACTTCTATGTCACCTCGACCCAGTTCCAGGGCCAGCGCTATCTGCGCCTCGTCTTCATGAATCCGGAGACGACCCTGGACGATGTCGAGCGGCTGATCGCGCGCATCCGCCGATTCGTGCGCGAGACACACGGGGCGGGGTGAATCGCCCATCACGCAGATGAAACGCGGGGCGGCCTGGGGATGACCGGATTGGTCGCGTGGAGGACATGGTAGGATCGCCGGCCATGCGCTCCGAAGAATTAGCCGCCCTGGCGGACGATCTGACGCCGGTTGACCTCGGGCCGATCCACAATCGGGCGCGCGATGAAGTGATGCGCAAGGGGACGGAGACGGGCAAGGAACATGGCGTGGCGGTGCTGGCGGATGGGACCGCGGTGTCGTTCGGCGGGGAGTTTGAAAATCGGCTGGATGTGCCAGCTTTTGATGGCGTGCCAGGGTCAGTGACGATTCATCACAACCACCCGAGCGGCGACAGTCTCAGCCGCGCGGATCTCAGGCTACTCCTTGAGCGAGGCGAGATCGGACGTGTCGACGCGCACGGGCACCAAGGCGGATGGTCGAGCTGTGAGCGCGTGGGTGGCCCGCAGTCTGAAATGGCGTCACTGACCACAATCTATGATGTCGCCTCCCGCGCGAATCGGTTGACAGATGAGGCGCAACGACGCGGAAAGATTCCAGCGGACGCCACGAAAGCAGGCTTGTGGCAAGTCGTGATGGCGCTCATTTTGGAAAGTGAAGGTGTGATTCGCTATGCTCTCAATAGCGAGTCAATCAAAAATCTTGGAAGGGCGATCCTCAAATAGGGCAATTGTCGATGACATACGTTTACGAAGAGCCGTCGAGCCTATCGGTGTCAGATTGGGAGGTATTCCGAGACCGGATGATCAAGGAGGTCGCGCGCTATCCGGATCGAGAAGACGCGGCGGAAGCCCTGCGGTTTGCCGAATTCATGCTGAACGACATCAAGCAGAACCGGGCGCGTCGACTTAGCGAAGCCGCCTGATCGCCGATGTCGTCGGTCTTGAGCGGCCGCACGTAATCCCCGTAGTAGACGATGATCTCCAGCAGCGGATTCCAGGGATTGCCCTCGGTGCGCTCACGCTCGACCGACCCTTTGCGCCTTTGCGGTTCCAATTGCCGAAATTAGGCTCATGGACAGCCCCCCTCGGCGAGAAACTGGCCGGCCACCCAGCCGGTCACGCCCCGATACTCCACCTTGCACCAACGTGGGTTCTGGCGCTCGCGCTCGGCGCGTTGCTCCGGGTTGAGCGTCGAGAATTCCTTGAAGGTCAGACCACCACGACAGCCGAGATTGCGCAGGCAACTGGCATTCGGCGGGATCTCGCCGACCTTCCGGCCCGTCGCGGTCGGTTCGGCGCGGAGGTTCAGGACGTCACCCTCGGCTACCTTGACCACCCGGAAGTGATCCGGCCCATCGGCCTCGGCCATCAGAGCGGCCGAGAAGAATGCCGCCGACAGGAGCAGGCCCAGAATCGTGACGGATCTCTGGCGACGCCCGAGGCGCGAAGATGGGTGATGCCTTTGCATGATCTTGATGTCTCCAGGTGTGAGGAACAGGCACTTGTTCATTTCGTCCGCTCGATAGCCTACCATCCACGGACCTCATGAGCATTCAGGGAACTGAGGATCCATGCGCGACCAACCCGATCACGCGCTTCAGGCCCGCCTCGACCAGGCATTGCAGGCCCTCCCGCCCGCGACGATCCGCCTGCAACCCGTCGCGGCGGAGAACGCCGACGACTGCCGTCTGTGGCGGGCTTGTGAACTCTGCATCTACCTGGACTATCGCAGCGAGACCCCGCCCGACCCGCGCGACCTGTCCGACGCCGACATCCTCGACTGGAGTCGTCGCGGACTCGCCGCCGACGAGTCGCTGGGCGATCCCGCCGATATGCCATGGTATCGCCCCTATTGGCTCCAGGCGAGCGGGCGCCGCATCGGCATCCTGGCGCTTGCGCTCCAGGCGTCGGATTGGGATCGGACGGCGCTGGGGATCGCCAGCCTTTACCTCCTGCCGGGCGAGCGGCGCCAGGGCCACGCGACCCGCCTCTTCGCCAATCTCGACCGGATCGCACGGGATCTGGGCCTGCTCGGTCTGCAATTAGACGTCGATTGGGTCTGGCAGCCCGCGGTGCGCTGCTATCTGCGCAACGGCTTCTCCGTGCGCCATTGGAAGCGCGACCTGCGGCTCGAACGCCGGTGCGCGGAGCCTGGCTACGAGGTGCGTTTCGCGGCGGACCGCGCGGAGTATCGTCGAGAGGGGGACGCGGCTCCCATCATCCTGGCCCGCCATGGTGGCGATTGGCTGGAATGGCAAACCCATCCGCAGCCAGACGTCGATCTGCTCCACCCCTCCGCGACCCTGGCGCTCTGGCTGGCGGTCGCCGGTTGGCCCCTGATCCGCGGTCCCGAGACTTGGGCCGAGCGCTCACGCTGGTGCGATGTCGGGATGCCCGAGGGACTGGCACAGCGGATCACCGTGCTCGAAGCCTACACCCGCCACTGCGGATTCCCCGTGCGCGCCCCGCGCATCCCAGGGCTGGTCTATCCGAATTGGGACAGCTTTCAGGTTCAAGACCCAACTCCGGCGGCCCGGTCCCAGACGTGACGCTGGAGCCTCGGTCCCTGCTCTCACACTGGAGAGACTGTGCAAGTCTTCGCCCTAATTTCCCATCCGTGTTCGATCACTGGGGTGCGCTTGCGAACCCAGCATTTAAGGTGGTTTACGGGAATGACTTTACCGGTTTCCGTTCGTCCTGAGCTTGTCGAAGGGCGGGCGGAAATCGCGCTCCGAGGCAGACATTGCATCCGTTCATGGTTCGACCCTTCGACGGGCTCAGGACTCACCACGAACGGATGCAATGTCACCACGAAAGTGGGTATGCGCTTTTCCGGAAATCGCCTAAGCGGCTTAGGGAGCGGCGGATGCTGGGCTTCGTCCCTTGTAAGATGAGTTTACCCGCACCAGACCGTTATCCCCCCAGCCGACGAGGAAGACTTGCCCAGTCTCTGGAGCCTGGGAGCCAAGATCAAGCGGCATGCGCTATAGTGCCGTCATCCAGCCTGAATGCCTTGCGCGACGCCCGACCCGACGGGGATCGAGCGCGCATGGCGACCCCGAGGAACGCATGGCCGACCCCTACGACGAGTACACCAAGGACGAGTTGATTCGTCTGCTGCGCGAGCGCGACCGCAAGCCGAGATTCGGTCTGCTGTGGGAACGCAACGAGATCGAGCACGAGCGCGCGATCAACGACGATTTCGTGGCGCTCGACTTGGACGCCGAACTGTCGCATGGCATGGCACCCTTCCGCGATCTCGTCATCGAGGGCGACAACTTCGACGCCCTGCGCCTGCTGCGCATGACCCACGCCGGTAAGGTCAAGTGCATCTATATCGATCCACCCTATAACACCGGCAACCGCGATTTCATATACAACGATCGCTTCGTCGACCGCGAGGACAGCTATCGGCATTCCAAATGGCTGGAGTTCATGTATCGGCGGCTGCGGCTGGCGCGGGAACTCTTGGCCGAGGATGGGGTGATTTTCGTCTCGATCGACGATAACGAAATGCTGCATTTGGGCATGCTGATGGACCAGCTCTTTGGCGAAAGCAATCGGGTGGCGGTCTGTATCTGGCAGAAAGCCTATGCCCCCAAAAACAGCGCCTTGCATTTCTCGGACGATCACGAATATCTGCTGGTCTATGCGGCCAATCGGGATCTCTGGCGTCCGAATCCGATGCCACGCACCGCCGCACAGGACAAGGCTTACAAGAATCTCGATAACGACCCACGTGGTCTCTGGAAATCTTCTGACCTCTCGGCGCGCAATCCCTATAGTCTCGGCATCTACCCCATCACCTGCCCGTCGGGGCGAGTGATCGACGGCCCGCCTTCGGGTAATTATTGGCGCGTTTCCGAACGAAAACTCAAGGAATTGGACGCCGACAACCGCATCTGGTGGGGCAAGGATGGCAATAATGTCCCCGCGATCAAACGATTCCTCTCCGATGTGAAGCAGGGTGTCGTGCCACAGACCCTATGGAAATATGAGGAGGTCGGTCACACACAGGACGCCAAGAAGGAACTGCTGGACGTGTTGCAATTCGAGGATTCCGCCTCGGTCTTCTCGACGCCCAAACCCCTCCGCCTGATCGAGCGCATCCTACGCATCGCTACCAATCCCGGCGATTTGGTGCTGGATTTCTTCGCGGGATCGGGGACGACGGCCCAAGCCGTGCTCAAGCTCAACGCCGAGGATAACGGCGACCGGCGCTTCATCCTGGTGTCCAGCACCGAGGCCACGGCGGACGCGCCGGACAAGAATCTGTGCCGCGATGTCTGCGCCGAGCGGGTGCGGCGGGTGATGCGCGGCTATCGCAACCGCAAGGACGAGGAGGTGCCCGCTCTGGGCGGCGCCTTCGGCTATCTGCGTACCCGGCGCCTCGCCGCCAGCGCCCTGCTGACGATCGACCATGCGCCGGTCTGGAACGCGCTGCAATTGCTGCATCTCGGACACCTGACGCCCTATCGGCCGGATGAGCCGCTGCAAGTCGCCGAGGGCGACGCGGGCCTGCTGCTGTATCTGCCGAAGGTCTCGGAGACGGCCATCGCCGCCCTGCGCCAGTGTCTGGAGGCGGCGCCGCGTCTGGCGACGGTCTATTCCTGGCAGGCCGCCCTGCTGCGCCAGCGCATCGCGGACGAGCGGGCGACCTTCGAGCAGATCCCGCAGTGTCTGGCCACTCGGTTCGGTCTGGCGGGCACGGCATGAGCGCGGCGGTTCTGAAAGGCTATCAGCGGGAGGCGGTCGAGCATGCGCTGGACATCTTTCGTCATGCCGAATCCCTGTTGCAAGACGCGCCCGATGCCGACAGCCGGCGCGCCATCATCGCCCATCACGGTTGTCTGCTGCTGGAGGCCCCGACCGGCGCCGGCAAGACCCTGATGGCCGGCGCCATCGCCGAGGGGTTCGCGCGCGCCGATCATCCGCGTCACGCGCGCGTCGTCTGGTTCTGGTTCACCCCCTTCGCGAATCTTGTGGAGCAGACCAGGGGCGCGCTGAAACGCGACTTCTCCGGCCTGCGTCTGCGCGATCTGACCCGCGACCGGATTGCTCATGACTGTGCCAGCGGCGATGTCTTCATCGCGACCTGGTCGGCGGTCGCGGCCAGGAATGCCGAGACACGCAAGCTGCGCCAAAGCGGGGATCTGTCGTTGTCGCTCGATGTCTTCATCCCCCTGCTGCGCGAGGCTGGCCTGCGCATCGGCGCGGTGATCGACGAGGCGCACCATACCCTGTTCGCGAAGGCGCCGACCGAAGCCCTGCGCTTTTATCGGGAGGTGCTGCAACCCGACTTCACCCTGCTGATTACCGCGACCCCCGACGATGCCGATGTGAAAAAGTTCTGCCGGGAGGTCGGGATCGAGTATCTGAGTCGGAATCTGGTGGCGCGCCATGAGGCGGTGGAGGCCGGTCTCATCAAGCAGGGGATTCGCTCGATCGCCTATCTCGCCCCGGAGGATCAGAAGACCCTCGCCGATCTGCCCGCGACGGCCCTGGCCGAAGGCTGGCAGACACACCAGGCCATCAAGCGGCAATTGACCGAATTGGGCGTGCCTCTGACGCCGCTGATGTTGGTGCAGGTCGGTAACAGCGGCAAGGCCGGAACCAACGCCATCGAGGAGGCCAAGACGACGCTCCTGCGTCTGGGCGTGCCCGAGGAGGCGATCGCCTGGTATACCGCCGACGATCCCAATGACGATCTCCAGGCGGCGGCCGTGGATGAGCGCAAGGAGGTGTTGCTGTTCAAGGTGGCGGTCGCCCTGGGCTTCGACGCGCCGCGCGCCTCCACGCTGGTCTCGCTGCGCGGGGCCAAAGATGTCGGTTTCGGGTTGCAAGTGGTCGGGCGAATTTTGCGGGTGCATCGCCGTCTGCAAGCCTTTGCGCTGGCTGGCACGCTGCCCGAAGCGCTACGTTTCGGCTATGCCTTTCTCGCCGATGCCGAGAGTCAGACCGGTCTGTTGAGCGCCGCCGAAAAGATCAACGCCATCAAGACCGAACTGGCCAATGTCTGCCCCTATACGGCACTGGTGCGTGTGGCGGGCACGCCAGAAGTGCAGGTGATCCGCAATGGGCAACTGTCGCTGTTGCCCCGGCCGCTCGATCCGCCCGCTTGGCGCGAACTGGACGCACTGGAGCCGGAATCGCCGCTGGCGTCGCTGTCGGCCTGGACGCAAACGGAGTTGCTGGGGCTTGGACGTACCGATCAGATGCCTCCTGCCATTGCGGACGATCCGAACGGCCAGAGCTTCCGGCCCGTCATCCCCACGTTTCCTGACGATGCCGCCCATTCATTGCGCGAGGGAATGCCGAGCGGTTTCATGACCGAGCAACTGCCGTTGAGCACGGATGCCTTGATCGACTGCGTGGGTGCCCTGCTCGATCTGAGCCCCGAGGTGTTGAGCGCGGGGCTGCGCAAGCGTGTCAAGATCACGCGGCGGACGATCGAGATTTTCGCCGCCAATGATGAGCACATCGACCAGATCCAGGGCCGACTCTCCGATGACGAACTGGCGCGCCGTGGGCAAAGAGTTCTGCTCGACGCGCAAGAGGCGCTCGATCCGCGCGATGTGCGCGACGCCTTGATGAAACGACTGCGCCGCGAATACAACGAGCATCAGGGGTTGGATCTGGCCGAATCGGAGATCGAACGCGCCTTTTATGTGATTTTGGCGGCCTATCCGAAGCTGCTCACCCAGGCGCTGCGCGCCTGCGCCGCCCGGCACAAAGAAGCGGTCGAGGCGCACCCGCTGCCGCTTTGTATCGAGACTCCGCCCGCCACTCCGCACTCGCGTCTGAACCTGTACGGCGTCCTGCCGTCGGATCTCAATACGCCTGAGCGCGCCTTCGTTGAGTTGCTGGACGCCGACACGTCCGGCACGGTGCGCTGGTGGCATCGCAACCCGCCGCGCAAGCCTTGGTCGGTAGGTCTGGTCATGCCCAGCGGTTATCGTTTCTTTCCCGATTTCATCGTCGGCGTGAGCGAGCGAACTGGCGGCGAGCGGGTCCGTTTGCTGGAAACCAAGGGCGGTCACATTCTGGACAGCGACGAGACGCTGGAGAAACTCCAGGCCGAGCACCAGGTCTACGGTCGTCCGATCATGCTCAAGCGCAAGGACGACGGGAATTTCTGGGTGATCGAATATTCGCAACAGCGGGATAAAGCGGAGGAAGAGCGGATTTTTCGATTGGAATATCTGGGGCAATACTGACCGCGCCGTTTCTTGTTCCCAGGTTCCGTGTCACTGCCATCAATTAAGCCGATCATGTTTCGACCCTTCGACGGGCTCAGGGCTCACCACGAACGGCTTAGGCGATTTCCGGGAAAGTCTGTACCGATTTTCCGTTCGCCCTGAGCCCTGAGCCCTTCGGCTTCGCTCAGGACAGGCTTGCCGAAGGGTCGAAGGGTGAACGGAAAATCGCGCTCCGAGGCCGACATTGAATCCGTTCATGGTTCGACAGGGCTCTCCTGAGCGAAGCCGAAGGGCTCACCACGAACGGATTTAATGTCACCACGAACGGATGACACCTGGGTATGATCTTTTCCGGAAATCGCCTTAATGGCAGTAGCGCTGGAGAGCTAGATTGGGACATCCGCTTCGTCCGGCACCGACTGGAAAAACCATTTGATGGCGACGCTGGCATCCACCACGTAGCGCATCAGGGACGGCCATCCTCGCGGATGGAGCGGAATTCATCCTCGGTCAAACAGGGCGCGTGCTGACGGCGCTCCAGAATCCGATCGATCGCCGCGACATGCCGTTGGTGACGCTGGGCGCGCTCGACCGCCTCGCGCATCAGATCGGCGATGATGGCGCTCTTGTTCTGGTCCCTGAATGTTTCGTTGAAGGACTGCTTGATCGCTTCTGGGACGCTGAAATTGACGGTGGCCATGGACGCTGCTCTTGCGCGCGCGGCAATGTTGATGATTTCAACAAGAGTCTAAGAGGGTGTAGACAAAATCAAACCGTTGTGGTCAACCGCCGCAGCAGGATGCGCGCCTCCGCCAGCCAAACCCAGGTTTCGGAGACCGCTGGCAGACGGTCATGATGCATGATCAATCGACGGGCACGCTCATTCCACGCATGGGTGCGCTCGACAACCCAGCGCTTCGGCAGCGGAACGAAGCCGTCGGCGTTGGCGATCACCACTCGGTCAGGCGCCCCGTCCACGTGCCAGGAGCCAACGCTTTTGTTGGCTGGATGGCGCACGACTTCCACGCGGATCGCGTGGGTCTGCTCGGTGGTTTGGGCAAATTGACCGGCGTAGGCGCTATCGACAAACAGCGTGTTGATCTGGGGGTACTTGGCGGCCGCGTCAGCGACGGCGCCCGAGGCGGCATCGCGGTCCTGAAGATTGGCCGCGACCACGCTCACCGCCAACACGAACCCCAAGGTATCGACCACCAGGCTGCGCTTGCGCCCCTTGACCTGCTTGCCCGCATCAAAGCCGCTCGGTCCACCCTGCGGCGAGCCGCGGGTCGATTGCGCATCCAGCACCGCCGCCGTCGGCGCGATCTCACGCCCCTCGCGTTCGCGCCATTGCCCCCGCAGTCGATCATGCATCTGCTCAAACTTCCCAGCCGCACTCCAACGGCGAAACGTCTTGTAGACATTCTGCCAAGGCGCGAAATCGTGCGGCAGCATCCGCCACGCGCACCCCGTGCGCACCACGTAGCAACACGCCTCCAGGATGCTCCGGCGCGACACGCGGGGCGGTTGACCCCGCCCGCCCGGCATCTCAAAGAGAGCGGCGACCAAGTCCCACTCCGCATCGGTCAGACAACTTGGGTAGCTTTGGTCGGGGTCGTGGCGACGATGCGCATCCGTATACCCATACCGACGCGGCGTTGCGCGCGCTTGCGCCTCGAGACCACTCTCGCCCCGGAGGCGCGTGACGCCCGCCTCCCGCAAGGACTTGCGAATCGTTGCTTCATGAGCCTCGATTCCCGTCCGTGCCGCGAGTTCCCGGGCAATCTCTGACAGCGTGGAGGTCGGGCGATCCGTGACAATTTGACGCAATACCGCTTGCTCCGCCTCGTGAATCTTGGGGGGACGACCAGCTTTCGACATCAGCGCACACCAGCTCAGTTGTAGACTGGTATACAAATAGCAGCTCAATTATTTTTGTCTACACCCTCTAAGCGGAGCCGAAACCTGTGTAAATCTGCGAATCAAGACGGCGACTCGCTCGGCGAAAACCGCCGAGCGACCGCGCCGGGCGGGCCATCGCGTTAGTCGTCGACCTGACAGATCCCATTGGCGCCATGCTTGCCGGTGTAGCTGAGGGTGACCGAGTCGTCCGGGTCGATGGCGATGGAGAGCGTGATGCCCGCGCCCGTGGCTTCGTAATAGTCCTTGTTGACCTTCTTGAGCTTCGCTTGTTTGCCATTCAAAAACACGGGTCCGCCCGCGTCGGCGTGCACCTCGATGTCGCCCGGACAGGTGCCGTTAAAAAATGGGACGCCGCTGGCCGCCTTGCCACCGCCGCGCACGGGTGCGGTCGACTCGTCTTCCACTCGCTCCAAGGCGTCGAACTGGCCTTGCGGTGTCACGAAGCACTTCCAGGCCCCGGATTCGCTGCCGACGGTCATGAACACGACGGTGGCGGCTTCGCTGCTCATCATGTCGTAGATCGCTACCTCGGATTTTGGCACGCCTGTCTCCTGCGCCATTTTCTTCACGCACAGCTTGGCGGCGGGAGAGGCTTTGTCGATCTGGGCCTGGGCGGCGAGCGGCAGGGCGGCGAGCAGGGCGATGGCAAGAATCGGTTTCATGGGTTTTCTCCAAGTGACGGGGATGACGCTTGAGGCCCCTTCAGGCCCCGCTGAACTGCACGGCTTCGAACACCAGCGTCGGTGTGCGCAGCGCGGTATAGGGGAAGGGGTCGTTGCCCACTTCCACCAGGCTGGCGAAGAGGGTCTTGAGGTTGCCGGTGACGATCATGCCGACGACGGGCTCGGCGATTTCGCCGCCACGGATGATATGACCGTTGAGCCCCTGGGAGAAGGCGCCGGTGGTCGGGTCGGCGTTGCCGCCAGCCCAGGCGGTGACCAGCACGCCGTCGCCGACCGCGCGGACGATCTCCGCGAGCGCGCGCTCGCCGGGCTGGACGATCTGGTTCGAGGGGTCGCCGGTCGTGACCGGCAGCCCGGTCTTGGCCGCATAGTAGGTGTCGGCGTAGACGGCCTTGGGGACGCCGCGCTCGATCAGGGTCAAGCGGCGATCGGCGATGCCCTCGCGATCATAGGGGTGGGACTCCAGGCCGCGCGGGCGCAATGGGTCGTCGATGATGGTGAGCTTGTCGCTGAAGGCCTGGATCTCCATCAGCTTGGGCCAGAAGGACTGGCCCTGCGAGATGTTGCTCGCCGTGGCCGGGGCGAGCAGGTCGCTGACCAGACGCATCGCGGCGCGCGGCTCGACCACCAGGGTGCCCTTCATGGTCGGTCCCTGGCGGCTGCCCAGACGCGCCCGTGCCCGCGCCAGGGTTTGCTCGCCGATGCGTGCCGTGCTCGGCAGATCGTCCAGATGCAGACAGGCGGCCCCGTCTTCGCCCTCGGCGCGGCGTTCGCTGCCGCCCTCACGTTCACCTGGCCCGGTGTCCCGCAAGGAGACCTGCTGGAAGAAGCCGACGCTGGTCTTGCCATAGGCACCGCTGAAGCCGTTGGAGCTGGCGTCGGCGACGAGCTTCCGGCCGTCCTCGACCGAGCAGATGGTGGAGATCAGCGTCGGTTCGCCACGGACGACCGCCTCCAGCTCGCGGCACCAGGCGAGACGCTGCTCGCGGGTCAGCTCCGCGACGCGCGGATCGACCAGTTGCAGCCCATCGGCCGGGGCGGTCGGAAACAGCTCCGGCGAGGTGATGCGCCGTTGAGGATCGGCTTGCAACTGCCGGGTGAGCGGCACCGCCTCGCGGATGAAGTCGCGCAGACGCGCCTCGCGCAGGTCGGTGGTCGAATAAACGCCATAACGGCCATCGACATAGAGCTTCAGTTCCAGCCCCCGTTTGGTGGAGTCCGAGACGGTCTCCGGTTTGCCGTCGCGAAAGGCATAGCTCAGGCCGCGGTCCTGGACGGCCGTCGCCCAGGCGTCATTGGCCCCTGCCGCGCGGGCCATCTCGACCGCCTGCTGGGCGAGCTTCAGCAGGGTGTCGGTTGCTGTCGTGTCGTGATTAGACATTTTCACCTCCTACCGTCATGCGCGAGACCAGGGCCGAGGGCATGCCGATCGAGACCGGTACGCTTTGTCCGTTCTTGCCGCAGACCCAGCCGCCGGGGTCGAGCTTGAAGTCGTCCGCCACCATGGTGATGCGTTTGAGCACCTCCGGGCCGTTGCCGATGAGATTCACGTCCTTGATCGGCGCGGTGATCTTGCCGTTCTCCACCAGCCAGCCGTTCTTGACATAGAAGGTGAAGTCGCCGGGGCCGATGGCGACCTGACCGCCGGTGAAGGTCTCGGCGATGATGCCGTGCTGGATGGAGGCGACGATCTCGTCACGGGTATGGGGTCCGTTCTCCATGAAGGTGGTCGTCATGCGCGCCATGATCGGATAGCGGTAAGACTCGCGCCGCCCGGAGCCGACATGCTCTTGGAGCCCATAGTGGCGGGCGGAGATGCTGTCGTGCAGATAGGATTTGAGAATACCTTTGTCGACCAGGACGGCGCGCCCAGTGGCGTTGCCTTCGTCGTCCATGTTCAGCGTGCCCAGCTCGTGCGGCAGGTTGCCCTGATCGACCACGGTGACGAAGGGCGCGGCCACCGGCTTGCCGATCATGTCTGAATAGATGCTGGTGCCGTTGCGGTTGAAGTCGGCCTCCATGCCGTGGCCGATGGCCTCGTGCAGCAGCACGCTGCTGGCCCCGGCGGCGAGCACCACCGGCATCTCGCCGGCCGGCGGGCGGCGGGCGTCGAACAGCACGAGGGTGCGGGCGACGACCTCGTCAACCTGTTCCTTGAGGCGGGCATCGGTGAAGAAGTCGAGTCCGTCGCGCGCGCCCAGCGAGACCATGTTGCTCTGGGTCTGATCGCCGCGCTTGGCGGTCACCATCAGGCCGAGCAGCGCGCTCGGGCGGCGGTCGGTCAGCAGACGGCCGTCCAGGGTCGCGATCAGCACCCGCTCGTCGGTGTCGGTCAACTGCACCGTCACCTTGTCGATGGCGGGATCGGCGGCGCGCAGCATCGCCTCGACCTTCTGGATCAGCGGCAGTTTCTCGTCCAGCCCGACCTCGGACCAGGGCCGCTTGACTGGATAGAGATCGCCCTGCCGCCTGGGGTCGAAATGCGCCGGCAGGGTCGCGCGCCCACCGCTCGCGATGGTCGCGGCGGTGCGGGCGGCCTGGAGCATGGACTCGGGCGTCAGATCCTCGGTGAAGGCGAAGCCGGTCTGATCCCCGACGACGACCCGCAGCCCGACTCCCTGGGCGATGTCGCTCGTGGCCTGGCTGGCCAGCCCATCCTGCAACCGGATGAGGTTGGTGCGCTTGTGCTGGAAATAGAGTTCGGCGAAATCCGCGCCGTTGGCGGTCAGTTCGGTCATGACGCGGCGGATCACGGCCTCGTCAATGCCGAACCAGTCGAGGAAGGGATTGGCTGGCGCGGGTGCGGTCAGGTCTGTCGCCTGCGGCTGGGCGCGGAGAAAGGCCGGCAGGGTCAGACTCGCCAGACCGGCGGTGCCGGTGGCGAGGAAATGGCGTCGGTTCATGGTCGGCTCCGGTGGCGGCTGGACAGGGTTCGAGTCGGTATCCTCGGTCTTCGCTGGAAGGCCAAGCGCATGGGGCAAGTGGATATCAGGCGCTGCTCATGATGACGAAGTCTTTCCCGGAGCGACGGTCGGGGTGCAGCGGGTTGTCCGTGACGACCAGCACCAGACCCGGATGCAGGCTGCGCTCGACGGCGCGTTGGAAGGCGTTGTCGGCGGTGAGCCGGGTGAGCAGCGCGTCCGGCGATCCCCACCCCGTCCCGAGATCCGCCCCCGCCGTCTCGTGGTGACTGATGGCGTGCCAGGCGAGCCCCTTGGTCCCGGCGTGACTCCCGTTCAGGACGAAGACGTGCGAACCGAGCTTGCCGCCCGCACCGGCGAGCCGTCCTTCGGCGGCGACCTCGCCGTTTTCGATCAGCTCCAGTTTGCGATCGGCCGATGAGGCGATGATCGTGGTCACCGGGTACTCGGCCTCGGCGTCCCAGTCGGACGGGTGGCGCTTGCCTTCCAGTCCCGCGACCGCCCGCTCGAACTCGTGCTCGGCGTAGCCGGCGAGGACGAGACCCGGATGGGTCAGCTCCCAGGGATCCGCGTGCGCGCCGGCGATGATCACGGGGGTGCCGACATGGGTGACCGTCCAGAGCTTTTCGGAGAAGGCCATCGGCAGGCGCACGCAGCCATGCGAGGCCGGATAGCCGGGCAGCTTGCCGGCATGCAGCGCGATGCCGTCCCAGGTCAGCCGATTCATGTTCGGCATGGGCGCGTTGTTATAAGTGGAGGAATGGTGGTTCTTGTCCTTCTCCAGCACGACGAAGACCCCATTCGGCGTCTCGTGGCCCGATTTGCCGGTGGAGCAGGTGGAGACGGCGATCCGCACCCCGTTACGATAGACGTGCGTCATCTGTTCGGGCAGCGAGACCACCACGGCCACGGCGCCTTTTGGCGAGCGCTCCGGATGCCAGGTGAACTCGCCGGGCTGGAGGTCGTGGATCTCCTTGACAACCTCGGCGCGGGAGCCCCGATGCGCGAGGATGAAGGGCGCCGCCCCCAGGGCGGCGAGTCGAAGGAGTGCGGTACGGCGATCGATCGGCTGCATCGTCAGGGAATCCTGTCAGTCGTTGTTAAACCGCGCCTCGGGCTGTAGGCGATGTTTCCGGATTGGATCGGCATCGGCAGACGCAACAATCGTCGGCGCTGGCGCGGTTTAGGTTAAGGAATGTGAGGCGCGATGGCCGAGGCGTATCAACCGCCAGACACCACCGCGTCGGGGATCTCGAAGCGTTCGTCGCCGGTGCGAATGCGCGTCAGGTCGCCCTCTCGATCGGTGGAGAAGGCGGTGCCGCTGGTCGATCCCTCGATGCCGGTCGCCCGGCCCCGCTCGAAGCGGATCACGCGCGAGGCGCCGCCGGGCAAGAAGACCGTTACCCGCGCCGCGCCCGAGCCTTCGCGGCGCACGCCGAACGGGCACGATGTCATCGGCTGACCGGTCGCCGTGGCGCAGGGGATGGAGCCGGTGGCGTGGAAATCGGTTTCGGGGACCAGGGCATCGGAGGCACTGGCGAGGGGGAAGCCGGAGCCGAGGAGCAGAGCGGCAAGAAGTGACAGAGACGGGGAAAGGCGGCGCATGCGGGGAAAGACTCCTGGTCGGAAGGGCGAAGGCGCGCCGTGTGTGCTGGTCGTAACAAAACGCACGGCACGCCGGATTCTCGCAGTTCGCGCCTATTCGCAATCCAGCATGGTGACATCGACGATGGACCGATAGCGCCCGTTCTCGGTACGAATGGTGACGCAATGCGAGCCCTTGACCCAGTTCGTATAGGAGCTGCCGCCGCCCTTACTGCCCGATGCGTACTCGTAACCGCGGTCCTCCATCTCCATCTCGCCGCTGCTCGCCTTGGCACCCACCAGATCCTGAAGCGCGGCGGCTCCGCCGTGCCCGCTGTGCCGTTGCGGCTGCTCCATCTCGCCGTCGTCCTGATGCTTATTGGCTTGACTGGCCGCAACCCCGATGGCCACGGCTGCCGCCGTTCCGATCGCCAGCTTCTCGGCGGTCCCCATGCCCTTGGGTTTGGGGCCGCTGTAGTCGGCGGTGGTCACATGGCGATTTTTGACCTCGCAGGTCCAGGGATGCTTGTCGCCGTCGACCTTGGCCTTGCCCTCGACCTTGAAGTGCTTCTCGCCGTCGAGTTGCATCGCATGGGCATCGCGCAGGTCGGTGAGGTTGTATTCGCTCCGGATGCGGTTCTCGCAATCGCGGATCGCGTCTTCCTCACCATAGGCGAGGACAATGCCTGGGGTCGCGAGGGCAAAGGTCAGCAGAACGCCCATGGGCGCGCGGAGGAGAGAGGAATGATGCATGGATTGGCTCCGGATGGTTTGATGGATCGAGAAGACTTGAATGCTTGAAGTGGACCGCAAGTGCGCCGGCCCCGGCTAGGGCTGGTAGGACGATTCGCGTAGATAACGCCCCGCGACCCAACCCTGGGAGCGGCTATCCTCGGGCCGTGCGACCTGGCACCAACGCTGATCGCCCGTCATGGTGCAGCCGAGGTTGCGAATGATCGAGCCATTGGGCAAGTCTCCGACCACGCGCTCCCGAGCGGAGGGACCGGCGCGCAGATGCAGCGTGTCGCCGCTGGCCACGCCGGTGACCTCCCAGAAATCCGGTCCGCCGGCGAGTCCGTCGGCGAAGTCGCCGGCAGGCGCGGCGGCGCTGGCGCGAGGCGTGCCGTCGGCGAGCAAGGGCGCGGCGGCCAGGAGGCAGGCGAGGAGGGAGATAGCCGGTGTCTTCATCAGGGTTCGCTTCCAGGGGGCTTTAGGTTTCAGGCTGTCTGTCTGGCTCCGATCATATAAAGAGGCGCCGATGCCCGGCAATAGGGGAATCTCCGTCAGGAATTTCCTGACAGCCGTTCGATCATGCTGGTTTCACGCGCCCGCTTCAGGCCGACGCGCCCGGCGCGGCTGCCCGGTCGCGGCGATGTCCCGGCGGCGTTGCCCATGCGTCCGGCAGCCAACATCGCGCCTCGCGCGCGGCGGGCGGGTTTCTGTTCGACTCGCGAACCCCTATACTGCCGAACTCTAATACTAAGAACGCAAACGTGCTTCGAGACGAGGACCAGCATGCATAACGGTAGCATCAGCATTACCCAGTTCATCATCGAGGAACAGCGCCACGTGGCCGGCGCGACGGGCGATTTCACGTCGCTGCTCAATGACGTGGTCACGGCCTGCAAGGTCATCAGTAACATGGTCAACCATGGCGCCCTCGTTGGGGTGCTCGGGAGTGCCGGGAGCGAGAATGTCCAGGGCGAGACCCAGAAGAAGATGGACATCCTCTCCAACGATGTCTTTCTGAAATCCAACGAGTGGGCCGGCCATCTGGCGGCGATGGCCTCCGAGGAGATGGACGACATCTATCCCATTCCGGACAAGTATCCGCGCGGCAAATATCTCCTGACCTTCGATCCGTTGGACGGCTCGTCGAACATGGATGTCAACGTCTCGGTCGGCACCATCTTTTCCATCCTGCGTTGCGCGGGCGGCGGTGCGGCCCCGACCGAGCGCGATTTCCTGCAGGCGGGGACGCAGCAGGTCGCCGCGGGCTATGCGCTTTACGGCCCTTCGACCATGATGGTGCTGACCACCGGCAACGGGGTGAACGGCTTCACGCTGGATCAGAACATCGGCGAGTTCATCCTCACCCATCCGAACATGACGATTCCGGCCGACACCCGCGAGTTCGCCATCAATGCCTCGAACATGCGTTTCTGGGAGCCGCCGGTGGCGCGCTATGTCCAGGAGTGTCTGGATGGCAAGGACGGTCCGCGCGGCGACGATTTCAACATGCGCTGGATTGCCTCCATGGTGGCCGAGGTGCATCGCATCCTGACCCGTGGCGGGATCTTTATGTATCCGATGGATGCCAAGATGAAGGAGAAGGGTCTGAGCGGGAAGCTGCGTCTGCTGTATGAGGCCAATCCCATGTCCTTCATCGTCGAGCAGGCCGGCGGCGGTTCCATCACGGGCACCGAGCGGATCCTGGATCTGCAACCCGAGTCGCTACATCAGCGCGTGCCGGTCATCCTCGGCTCGAAGAACGAGGTCGAGCGGATTTTGGGGTATCACAAGCAGGATTGAGGCGATTGGCACCCTCTCGACTGCGGGTGCCATTTTGTTTTAATCAACGGCGTTCGGCGTGACATGCGCCGTTTTCGAGTGATCGGCCAGGTTGAAATACACCGGCAGGATCGGAGCTTGCGCGGTTTAAATGATAAAAAACAAATAGTTCAATTGCGTCTTTCCAATCACCGTGGGTCACGATAATGCTGAGGTCGCTCAATACAACGCCGGTCGCTCTGGACGCAATTGAACGTGATCGATGAACTGCGTCGGGGGCCGCTGCTCTCCCGACTGGAAACCGAACAACTCGA
Organism: Thiocystis violascens DSM 198; assembly: GCF_000227745.2. NCBI lineage: Bacteria > Pseudomonadati > Pseudomonadota > Gammaproteobacteria > Chromatiales > Chromatiaceae > Thiocystis > Thiocystis violascens. The sequence goes on from NC_018012.1 coordinate 4,514,456, forward strand.
CCGGGTTAGCCGTCACGCCGCCCGCGTGACCCTGGACGCCGATCAACTGCTGTTCAGTCAGGGCGACCCCGCCAATCGTTTTTATCTGCTCCTGAAAGGACAGATGCAGTTGTTCCGGCTCTCGCCCGAGGGTGCCGAGAAGGTCATCGAGATCGTGAGTCCCGGCCAGACCTTTGCCGAGGCGCTGATGTTTCTCAATGCCCCGCGCTATCCGGTCTGCGCCTCCGCGCTGTGTCCGTCGGAGTTGATCGCGATCGATGCGCTTGACTTCGCCAGCATGCTGCGCGAGTCCGTGGAGACCTGTTTTCAGTTGCTTGGGGTCTTGAGCCAGCGGCTGCGCGGACTGATCGGCGAGATCGACGATCTCACCCTGCATACGGCGACCAGCCGCGTCGCCCGCTATCTGGTCGCGAAGATGCCTCCTGGCCAGCAAACCCTGGAACTCGATGTCCGTAAGGGCGTGCTCGCCTCGCGTCTGTCGGTGCAGCCGGAGACCTTTTCGCGGGTCGTCAAAGCGCTCGGCGCGCAGGGTGCGATCCGGATGCAGGGAACTCAGGTGACCGTACTCGACCCCAAGGCGCTGATCGGGATTGCGGAAATGGAGGAGATCCTGGAACCAGGGCCGTTATCGATCGGCAGTCTGGGATCGCTGCGGCCTTAGGCGGTGGCTGACGCTGAAGCCGTTCATGGTTCGACAAGCTCACCACGAACGGCTTTAACGTCACTCACCACGAACGGCTTTAACGTCACTCACCACGAACGGCTTCAACGTCGCTCACCACGAACGGCTCCAACGTCACCATGTGCCGGATTCAGATTCAAGGGCGCGAGCGGCCGTCCTCCGGCACAAAGTAACGCGCCTGAAACGTCTCGGCCAACACCGGGTGGCCCAGATGATAGCCCTGTCCGGAGGTGCAGCCATGCTGTTTCAAAAGTTGAAACTGCGCTTCGTTTTCAATGCCTTCCGCAATGACTGAATGGTTTAATTGCCGTGCCATTGTCAAGATGGTGCCGGCGATCACCTCGGCTGCGGGATCCAGTGCCAGATCCTTGACGAATTCCCGGTCGAGCTTCAGGCCGGAGATCGGATAATTTTTGACCGATCGCAGCGATGAATAGCCAATGCCGAAATCGTCGATCCAGATCTCGAAACCGGCCGAGCGGAGCGCTCGCAGGCTGGCGAGCGCCTGCTCTTCATTGCATGCGACGGCGGTTTCCGTGATTTCGATGTGCAGACGTTCCGGCCGGATGCCCTCTTGCCGGAGGATGAGGGCGAGCTTAGCCGCCAGATCGCCGCTGCTTAACTCGATGGCGGAGACATTGATGGAGAGCGGAATCCTCGGAAATCCCGCCGCGTCCCAGACCTGGATTTGGCGGCAGACCCGACGCCACACCCATTCGCCGATCTCGACGATTTGGCCGGTGTTTTCGGCGATCGGGATGAATTCCGCGGGCGACACCGGGATTCCATCCTCCTTCTGGAGTCGCAATAGCACCTCGGCGCCAACCAGCGCCTGGTCGTCGAGGCGGAACAAAGGCTGAAAGTGCAGTTGAAACCGATCTTCGCGCAACGCCTCCTGCAGCAGGGACTCGGTGCGCAGGCTGGGAGATCCCGCTGTGTCCCAGGCCGATTCATAGACCACATGCCGATTGCGCCCCACGGTCTTGGCGCGCTTGAGGGCCGTATCCGCGCTGCGCAGCATGGCTTGTGCCGAGATTGGTTCGGCTTGAGAGTGCGAAGAGGCGACGCCGATGCTGACCGAGGGATAGAGCCGGAATCCTTCCTGACGGAAGCCTTCCGCAAGATGGCTGTGCAGATAGGTGGCAATCTCCGCCAGGCGGCCTGGGTAGCGCATGTGCGAGAGTGCCAGTCCGAATTCGTCGGCGCCGGTGCGGGCGAAACAGAGGTCACGTTCGGCAATGCCGAGCACGGCGCAGACATGCCGCGATCGAAGCGCGCTATCCAGCCGTAACGCGACATCCCGCAGAACGCGGTCGCCTGTTTCGGAGCCGAATTCGCGGTTGATGTGATGAAAGCGATCGATGTCGAGCAGGAGGATGCCAATGCCCGACCGCGACGCCTGTTCGAGAAATGCCCGTTGCAGGAAGCGAATGAACTGGGCGCGCTGTGCCAGCCCGGTCAGTTGATCCGCCGGGATGACGCGATCGTCGTAGACCCTGGCGTCGGTGTCCCGGTACTGGAGGCGGTAATGGGGTGCCAGGAAGGTCGCCGCGCCATTGTGTAGATTGTCGAGATTCACGGCGGCCAGATCGACGAGCGCCGCAAACGGTTGATGAAGACTGGCCGGAATCGTCCGATCTAGCAGCACCATGCCGCTGACCCGATTCGGTGTCGCAAGCGCATGCATGAAACCGGTGTGATCGGCGAACTCGACGGCAAGACAACCGCGCTGTTGCAGGGCTTGCGCGAAGTGGCCTGTCTCGATCAGCCGGTCCGAGAGGGCCGTCATCGATTCCCGTGCCGCGGCGTTCGAGCAATAGAACAGCTCGAAACAGGCATCGGGCTGGCGCAGCAGAATCGCCATTTGTGCGAACGGCTGCAGAAAGCCGATGGATTGGTGTAGTTTGCCGAACAGTTCGTACAGGGTGCGGCAGGCCGGATAGCGGGAGATGGCCGCGCGGATGACATCGATAGCCAGCGGATACAGGTTGGCGGAGTTGTCGTGAGTGTCGCCCTGAGGCTCGGAGAGCGGGAACGCTGGTGGAGTTGGGATAGAATCCATTTAAATCTCCAGAAAAGCGGAGGTCACATCCCTGGCGGTGCTGGCGGTCACGTCAACGATGTCGGGCAGATCCTGGATACCGAGCCCGGTTTGCCGCCAGGCGGCATCGTCCATAATCGGCACCCAGCGCGTGCCGCTGGTCCCAATACGGAGGCTGTTCACGATCAGATCCGCGCTATGAACGACTGCGGCTTCAAGGGGCCAGGATTCTTCGGTAGCTAGGCCGTGGTGCAGCGCGGCGGCATTCCGGTAGATGATTGGGATCTCCCAGCGTTTCAGTAATTCAGCGCCGAGTTCGGCATGTGTCAGACCGAATAATTGCCGTTCGAATTCCCACAGATGGCCCTGACGTTCCCGATGCGCCTGCAGAGCGCGACTCATGGCGTGCGGTTCGAGGATGAACAGGGGAAGGCGGCCGATATCGTGGAGCAATCCGGCCAGATAGTAGCGTTCGGGGTCATCCAGGCGCTGGTTGCGGGCCATCGCGCGGGCGGCGATTCCGCAGGCGATACTGTGTTCCCAAAAGGACCGCATCGACACGGCACCGAGCGGGAGATCGCGAAAGACCGAGATGACAGCGGTCGCGAGAACCAACTGACGCGTTTCGGTGGCGCCGATAATGGTCAAGGCACGCAGGACCGTGTCCACCTTTCCGGGCAGGGCATAAAGTGAGCTATTGGCGATGCGCAGAACCCGCGCCGTCATCGACGGATCGGCCTCGATGAGGCGGGCCACAGACTCCAGGGATCCGTCGGGATCGTCCAGGGCGTCACGAACCCGCCGATAGACGGCCGGCAGGCTCGGCAACTCGCCGAGGCGTTCGAGGATACCTGTCGTATGCGCCGGCATTCCCATTATCGATGACAGAGTGTGCGTTCCAGACAGATCTCGTAAAGCGCGTGGATCGCCGGATGGTCGGGATTGCTCAAGCTGAATTGCAGATCGAGCTGCGCGCGCGCTTCCGCGATGAAGGATGGGTCCAGTGTCGCGAGCGAAGGTGGACCAGGTTCGAGGAACTGAATGGGGATGTGCTGGATTCCCCAGGATTTGAGCGCCTTGAGGTGACGTTCCGTGAGGGCGACGCCAGCGCGGATCAAGATCGCGCCGTTGGGGTCATGAATATCCTTGGCAAGCAGCATTCCAGCCTTGACCTGATCCAAGCGCATGTTGTGTGCTCCGTCCTCGGAAACTGATTGGTGGCTGCCCGCGAGTTGCTCAAGGTTGCATGACTCCGCGCTCCTGAGTCAACCGTTGTTCGGCCTCCCGATATTTGGCCGCGGTGCGGTCGATGATGGCCTGGGGCAGTTCCGGTCCGGGCGGGCTTTTGTCCCAATCCAGCGTCTCCAGATGATCGCGTACGAATTGTTTGTCGAAACTGGGCGGGCTGGTTCCCGGACTGTATTGATCCGCCGGCCAGAAGCGCGACGAATCGGGCGTCAGCAGTTCGTCGATCAACTGTAACCGACCCTGTTCGTCGAGACCGAACTCGAATTTGGTGTCGGCGATGATGATACCGCGCGCGCGCGCATAGGCGGCGCAGTCGGTGTAGATGGCCAGACTGACGGCACGCACCTGCTCGGCCAGTTCGAGTCCCAGCAGCTTGACGGTATGGTCGAAATCCACGTTCTCGTCATGGGCGCCCAATTCGGCCTTGGTCGAGGGGGTGTAGATGGCCTCGGGGAGCCGATCCGCCAGACGCAGCCCGCGCGGGAGCGCGATGCCGCAGACCGTGCCGGTGCGCTGGTAGTCCTTCCAGCCGGAGCCGATCAGATAGCCGCGCACGATGGCCTCCACCGGCAGGGGCGTGAGACGGCGAACCACCATGGCGCGCTCGCCGAGTTGGGCGAGTTCGGCGGGATCGGTGACGACGGCCGCGACCGGGACGTGCGCGAGGTGGTTCGGGATCAGATGGGCGGTGCGCGCGAACCAGAAATTCGAGACGCGAGTGAGGACTTCGCCCTTGCCGGGGATCGGCTGCGGCAGTACCACGTCGAAGGCGGACAGACGGTCGCTGGCGACGACCAGCAGATGATCGACGCCGACCTGATAGAGATCGCGGACTTTCCCGCGCGCGATCAGCGGCAGACTGGACAGATTGGATTGGTAGAGTGCGGGCATGATGGTTGATTCCGGATCGACAAGGCTGAGATTATATCGGCTTAAACCGCGTCCATGACGGTCTGCGTCGTTTCGAGCGGTCAATTCGGTTGGCACTCATCTGTGGCGTCGAAGTCGACGCGGTTTAAATGTCAAATCAAGCTGCGTCGACGCTGGCGCGCATGGATTCGGATGAGGTTAAGTCGATGCAAAACAGAGTGCGCAACAGGGTGGCTCGGGATTGCCAGGAGCCTGCTGCGATGACCGCGGATGCGTCCGATCCCTTCCTTGCCGCCTTCCGCGGAAGCTTCACCTCGGCGCTGCGCTGGCACCAGCTCGACGCGCTGTGGGAACGGTTGCGGGAGCGGGCCGACGCTGGCTGGTATCTCTATGCCGTGGGCGAACCGCCGCCGACGCAAACAGCGAATGGCGAACAGGTCATAACCTTTCTCGCCGGGATGGAAAGGCTACTGCGCGCCGAGCATCGGGAGGCGCACTGCGGCATCGTCTATGCCGACGATCTCCACTGCCCCAGCTTCGTGAAGATCTACGATCCGCACGATCTGGGCGTGTCCTGCGGTTACAGCAACGCCCCGCCCCTGCCCGGCTGGGTGATGAGTTTGCTGCCGCCGTGCGATCTGCCGGCGAGCCGGACATTGCCGAAAAACCGTCAGCGCTGGTGGCGCCGACTGTTTGGCTGATTGCCGCTTGCGTCGATGTTCCTGGTTTTACCAAATTCACCGACCACCGACCACCGACCACCGACCACCGACCACCGACCACCGACCACCGACCACCGACCACTGCCACCCCCCCCCCAGGAGCCAAGCCATGACCCGACACATCATCCATACCGATCAGGCGCCACGGGCCATCGGAACCTATTCTCAGGCGGTGCGGGTCGGGGAGACGGTCTATCTGTCCGGCCAGATTCCCTTGGTGCCGGAGACCATGGAACTGGTCGAGGGCGACATGGAGACGCAGATTCGACGGGTCTTCGACAATCTGCGCGCGGTGGCCCATGCCGCGAACGGGCGTCTGGCGGATGTCGTGAAGCTCAATGTCTTTCTGACCGACCTGGGCCATTTCCCGTTGGTCAATCAGGTGATGGCCGAGTATTTCGAGGAACCTTATCCCGCCCGCGCGGCGATCGGGGTCGCGGCCTTGCCCAAGGGCGCGGAGGTCGAGATGGACGCCGTGATGGTGCTGGGCGATTGAAGGATACCGAAATGAGCCGCGGTGTCCCTGAAGCCTTTCGTGGTTCGAGGGCCTCACCACGAACGGCTTCAGGGACACCACGAACGGCTTCGGGGGCACCACGAACGGCTTCGGGAGGCGGCGAATGTCAAGCCATACTGAGAATTGCTGATAAAAGATCGGGTTGATTTGCGATCCTCAAAATCTGCTTTACTATGGTTGTCCAACCCACCAATTTTTCCGAAAATATGTCATGCGCTTCCCGTTTCTCGCATTCGCCGTCCTCGCCTTGATCCTGCTCGCGGGCTGTGGCTCCAAAGCGCCAAGGGATCCCGCTCCCACCGGTTACGGTTCGCCGACGCTGCAACGCGCCGCGGCCGTGAGCGGCGATTTCGCGAGCGTCTCCGGCGTGGATCGCTTTATCCGACGGATGGAGCAGCATGGCTTCAGTCCGGCCGAGACGGCCAGGATCATCTCCGGCGCGCAACGTCAGCAGTCGATCATCGATCTGATGAATCGCCAGGCGCCGAGCAAAAGCACGGGGCCGAATGGGGCCTGGAGCCGCTACCGAGCGAAGTTTCTGACCGAGGATTCGATCGCCAACGGTGCCGCGTTCTGGCGGCGTCATGAATCGGCGCTTGCCCGGGCCGAGTCCCGCTATGGCGTACCGCCCGAATACGTGGTCGCCATCATTGGGATCGAAACCCGTTTCGGCGGCTTTGTCGGTAAGACCCGCATCATCGACGCGCTGGCGACGCTCGCCTTCGCCTATCCCCGTCGCGCCGATTATTTTGCCGGCGAGTTGGAGTCCTTTTTGATCATGACCCGCGACGAGGGGATCAGTCCCTTCCAGCCGCGCGGCTCCTTTGCCGGGGCGATGGGATTGGGTCAGTTCATGCCATCGAGTTTCCATCGTTACGCGGTGGATTTCACCGGCGACGGCCATCGCGATCTCTGGCATCCCGAGGATGCCGTCGGCAGCGTGGCCAATTATTTTAAGGGACACGGCTGGCGCGCGGGCGAACCGGTCGCGGCGCGGGCGCGGGTCGTATCCGGGGCCAATGCCGGTCTGATGAAGACGGGTTTCGATACCCGCTATGGCGTCAAGGATCTGGCCGGACGCGGCATTGTTCCTGCCGGATCGCTGGGCGGTGCCGGTCAGGTCAGTCTGCTCCAACTGGATGCCAAGGGCGGTTACGAATACTGGCTGGGGCTGCCGAATTTTTATGTCATCACCCGTTACAACCACAGCACCTATTACGCCATGGCCGTGCATCAGTTGGCCCAGGCGATCCGGGAGCGCAAGGTCGGGGCGGGCGGGGTGCGGTTGTCGGCGAACTGAAGTTAAGGGGCAAGGGACAAGGCGCGCTGGGTTACTCGCCGCTGAGGGTGAGCGTGAGGCGGCGCTGATGGCCGCGGGTACGGTGTTCGTACAGATAGATCCCTTGCCAGGTGCCGAGGTCGCAGGCGCCGTCGCGGATCGGAACGGTCAGGTCCATGTTGGTCAGAATCGCGCGCAGATGGGCCGGCATGTCGTCCGGTCCTTCGTCCGTATGATCGAACAGCCGGTCGCCGTCCGGAACCAGCCGCGCCAGGAAGGCTTCGAGATCCCGGCGGACGCTGGGATCGGCATTCTCGCACAGCACGAGCGAGGCACTGGTGTGATGCACGAAGAGATGACAGAGACCGAACTGGAGGCCGGAGGCGCGCGCCTGCCGCTGAACCTCGCGCGTGATGTCGTAGGTGCCGCGTCCCTCGGTGCGGATGGAGAAGCTGTGTTGAATCATCATCGGGAACGTCCTCGGAACGCTGTCGGGCGGGGTTCGCTCGACACCAGAGACTTCAGTCCGAACGCAGTGTAGACCAGGCACGATCCACGTGACACTTATCGCCCCAGGTCGTTCGTCCGGGTTCCAGTCGCTGGAGCGGATTCCGGTCACGCATCTGAAACGGGTCGGTCCGCGCATCGCCGAGCGGCTCGCCCGGCTTGGCATCCGCACGGTGCAGGATCTGCTGTTTCATCTGCCGGTGCGCTATCAGGATCGCACCCGGCTGCTGCCCATCGGCGAATTGATCGTCGGGGAAGACGCCTTGATCGAGGGCGAGGTCAGCGAGGCGAACATCGCCTTCGGGCGTCGGCGCTCGCTCAAGGTCTGGCTCGCCGACGGCGCCTCCGCTGGCGTCCTGCTGCGCTTCTTCCATTTCTCGCCGCAACAGGTGGCGGCGTTCAAGCCGGGCGCCCGGGTGCGTTGTTATGGCGAGGTGCGACAGGGACATGACTCGCTGGAGATGGTGCATCCCGAGTGTCGCTTCCAGAACGAGATCGCGACGGAGACCGAATCGCGCCTGACCCCCATCTATCCCTCCACCGAGGGGCTGCAGCAGTCGGCCTGGCGCGGATTGATCGAACAGGCGCTGGGCTGGCTTGCACACCTGCCGCCAGCCGAATATCTGCCCGAGGAGACGCTGGATCCTCTGGCGCTGCCCGGTCTGGTCGAGGCGCTGCGCTATTTGCATCATCCCCCGCTGGGAACCAGTCTGGTCGACATCCTGGAGCGGCGGCACCCGGCGTTCCTGCGTCTGGCCTTTGAGGAACTGGTGGCGCATCAGGTCAGTCTGCGGCGGATGCGCGCGTCGCAGGGCACGATTGCCGCGCCGGTGCTCGCCGGCGATGGCGGACTGCGCCAGCGGTTGCGCGCGGCCCTGCCCTTCCAACTCACCGAGGCGCAGGAGCGGGTGGCGACCGAGATCGCGGCGGATCTGCTCCAGGATCGGCCGATGCAGCGGTTGCTTCAGGGCGACGTGGGCGCGGGTAAGACCGTGGTGGCGGCGCTCGCGGCCCTGCAATCGATCGAAGCGGGTTGTCAGGCCGCGCTGATGGCGCCGACCGAACTGCTTTCCGAACAACATCACCGCAGCCTGACCGCCTGGCTGACGCCGCTGGGCGTCGAATCGCTCTGGCTCGCCGGTCGGCACAAGGGGCGCGAGCGGGCGGAATTGCTGGAGTCCATCGCCTCCGGGCGGGCGCGGTTGGTGGTCGGCACGCACGCGCTCTTTCAGGATGAGGTCACCTTTCGGGATCTGGGTCTGGTGATCATCGACGAACAGCATCGCTTCGGTGTCCACCAGCGCATGAAACTGCGGGAGAAGGGTGGCCGGAATGGCGGCGCGCCGCATCAGCTCATCATGACCGCGACCCCGATTCCGCGTTCGCTGGCGATGACGCTCTATGCCGATCTGGACCTTTCGGTCATCGACACCCTGCCGCCGGGTCGCACGCCCATCGTCACGGTCGCGGTTCCGGACAGCCGTCGCGACGACGTCATCGAGCGGGTGCGGATGGCCTGCGGCCAGGGGCGTCAGACCTATTGGGTCTGCACCCTGATCGACGAATCCGAGGCGCTGGAATGTCAGGCGGCCGAGGAGACGGCGCGCCAGTTGGGCGAGCGTCTGCCGGGGGTGCGGATCGGACTGGTGCACGGTCGTCTCAAGTCGGCGGACCGCGATGCGGTGATGGTTGGATTTGCCGGCGGCGAGCTGGATTTGCTGGTCGCGACCACCGTGATCGAGGTCGGCGTGGATGTCGCGAACGCAAGCCTGATGATCATCGAAAACCCGGAGCGACTGGGGTTGTCGCAACTCCACCAGTTGCGCGGGCGAGTCGGACGCGGGGCGGTCGAGAGTCACTGTCTGCTGCTCTACCATGCGCCGCTGTCAGCGGTGGCGCGCGAGCGTCTCGGCATCATCCGCGCCACCGCGAGCGGTTTCGAGATCGCCGAGCGGGATCTGGCGCTACGCGGCGCGGGCGAGGTCTTGGGTACCCGCCAGACCGGGACGGTCCAGTTCCGGGTCGCCGATCCGGTGCGCGACCAGGCATTGGTTACGCCGGCGCAGCGGGCGGCGGATCTCATCCTGGCGCGTTATCCGGATGCGGTCGAACCGCTGGTCGCGCGCTGGATGGGGAATCGCGAGGCGTATGGGCAGGTTTGATTCAGTGGTCAGTTGGCAGGCATTGTGGCGTCCTGAAAAATTTCTGAGTGCACGCGATGCCGCATGAACGCATCCTTCCTTGAGATCGTTTTGGACGCGAGCCTTCCCGCCGCACTCCGCGGGCAGTATGCCAAATCGGTATCTGTTGAATATCTTTAAGGTAGACTTCGATCATGAACGAACCGCCAGGAGCGATGCCAGCATGGCGAAAGACGTCCAAATGCCAATCAAGATGGAATTGGCCTGATCCAAAAGCGTCGGAGCTGACGCAGTTTGGATCGTTCATTCGCTATCGTTATGTAAGACCCATGATATGAGCTTTCCCGAAGTCAAAATCGGTCAGACCCGCCCGCTTGCTTGGCGCGAACGTCTCTACCGCTATCTCGTGCTGGTACGTTTGCATCGCCCCATCGGCATCTTTCTGCTGATGTGGCCCGCGCTTTGGGCACTCTGGTTGGCGGGCGAGGGTCGTCCGCCCTGGTTCGTGGTGCTGATCTTCGTCCTGGGGGTGGTGCTGATGCGCTCGGCGGGTTGCGCGATCAATGACTTCGCCGACCGCAAGGTCGATGGGCAGGTGGCGCGCACCCGGCAGCGACCCCTGGCGACAGGGGAGGTGACGCCGGCGGAGGCGGTGGCAGTGTTCCTGCTCCTGAGTCTGCTGGCCTTCGGTCTGGTGCTCCAGTTGAACTGGCAGACCGTGGCGCTGTCGGTGGTGGCCCTGCTGCTGACCTTCATCTATCCCTTCATGAAACGCGTCACGCATATTCCGCAGTTGTTTCTTGGCGCGGCCTTCGGCTGGGCGATTCCCATGGCCTTCACGGCGGTCACGGGTCAGGTTCCCGGTTACGCCTGGGTGTTGTTCGTCGCGACCCTGATCTGGGCATTGATCTACGATACGCAGTACGCGATGGTCGATCGCGAGGACGATCTGAAAATTGGCATCAAGTCGACGGCCATCCTCTTCGGTCGCTGGGACCGGCTGGCGATCGGTCTGTTGCAGATCCTGTTGATCGGTTTGCTGCTCTGGATCGGTTCGACGGTTGGCCGGGGGATGTTTTTTATCGGAGGGCTCGTTGCCGCCGCCGCGCTGGCGGTCTATCAGCAGGTCTTGATCCGCGAGCGCGAGCCCGCGGCCTGTTTCCGGGCGTTTCTGAACAACAATTATGTTGGCATGGCGATCTTCATCGGCCTGGTGCTGGACTATGCCTGGAGTTGAGGATTCCCAACCGCTTTTTCAGGCGATGTCCGGGAACATCCATCCCCAAGCCTAAAATCGCCTTTACTCACCACACTGTTACTTGGGAGCGTTGCGATGTTCGGCCAATCAATCATTCGGATTCTGTTCGGCCTCCTGCTGACCGCGCAAGCGAACGCCTTCGACGAGGGCTTCGACTATGCTCGTCTCGCGCAGGCACAGCCGACGCAAACCGGCGACAAGGTGGAGGTGCTGGAGGTCTTCATGTACGGCTGTCCCCACTGCCGCAATCTCGAACCGGCCCTGGTTGAATGGTTGAAAACCCTGCCCGAGGGTGCCGCATTCCGTCGCATGCCCGCGACCGGCTGGCGCTGGGTTCCGCAAGCCCGCGCCCATTACGCGGCCCGTTCGCTGGGCAAGCTCGACGTCTTCCACCCCGCGCTCTTCGATGCCATCCACGCGCAGAAGCGGCTGATCCAGACCGAGGACGAACTGGTCGCCTTCGCGGCGGAACTCGGTATGGATGCGACGAAATTCAGGGCGGCCTACAACTCACCCGAAGTTCAAAGTCAGGTCAGTCAGGACGAGACGATGGTGAGGAGCTATGGCGTCGAGAATGTCCCCACGCTGATCGTCAACGGCAAATATCGCGTCAGTCTCACGCAGGCCGGAGGGCATGCGCATCTCTTCGAGGTGCTCGATGCGCTCCTGGCTCAGGAGCTTGGCAAGGGGTCGTAACCCGATAGGCTATGCTGTTGTCGTCAGGAGATCTTCTACTATCCCGATCTGCTCCTAAGCTGCGACCCGGACGATCGCGAGACCTACTACTGCACCCGGCCCTGTCTGCTGGTCGAGGTGCTGTCGGAGTCCACCGCGCGCATCGACCGGCGCGAAAAATTCCTGGCCTATCAAACTCTCCCCAGTCTGCGGGAGTATCTGCTGATCGATCAGAGCGCGCGCGGTCGAGGTCTATCGACGCGAGCGGGGATGGCGGCGGGAGATCGTCACAGAGGGTTCGATCCCGCTCGACTGTCTCGATGTCGAACTGTCCCTGGACACGATCTACGAGGACGTCGTCACGCTTTGATCCCCGTAGGAGCCCGCTTGCGGGCGACAGGTGGGCGCACGGAGGGTATCTTGGCGTGTCACGTCGCCCGCAAGCGGGCTCCTACGGGTAGGATCTTTCACGGAAATCGCCTTATGCCTTCGGATTCGGAAAACGCTCGACCACCCAATGGGGCAATTTGGCCTGATTGGCGTGATAGAGCGCGTCGGATTCGATCATGACCAGCACCAGGATCGTCGCCATGACCGGTAGGATGCCGATGCCCGCGACCAGCGCCCAGACCGCTTCCTTCATCATCCCGCCATAGGTATAACCGGCCCAGCCCAGGGCGACCGCCAGCAGCAGGAGGCCGAGCATGAGCATGAAGAGACGGCTGCGGCGCGCGCAGATCTGCCAGTGACACATCACATACCAGGAATCGTGCTGGAGGGCACGGCGCGCGCGCCAGAGCGTGAAGCCGAGGATGCCAAACGAGATCGCCGGGATCAGCGCCATGATCCAGGGATAGCTCCCGGCGAGGCCGCCAAGACCCACGGTCAGCAGAATGTGGTTGCCGATCAGATTGGTCAGAAAGAGTTCATGGGGCACGTTGGCCCGTTTGATCTCGTCGTGCGTGACATCGAAGCGCATAGGGGTTGAACGATCTCAGAAGGTGACATTGTAGGAGAGCGAAAAGACGTTGACCTGCCGCCCGCCGCTGTCTTCGTCCGCGGGCGGGTCGAGGAAACTGGAGACGGCGCCGGTTTGCGTATGCAGCCATTCGGCCTTGAGTTTACTGGTGGGCGAGAGGCTGTAGGAAGTGCCGATGGCGACCGAATACTGGTCGAAGGCGCCATGGAGATCGGCCCCCGTGCGCTGTGAGGCATTGATTGCCGCCGCCCCTGGGATGAAGTCCGGTACGCGGTTGTCGTTCACGGCTGTGTAGAGACCCAGCGCATCCGCCTGGGTACGCATGCCCGCCCAATAGACGTAGGGCGTCCAGCGCCCGACGCGCTTGAGCAGGGCCAGGTAGCCGGCACTAGTATCCGGCCCCATGGTGGCGTTGGTGATCCGGCGTCGGCCATATTCGCCGACGAGCCGGACATCGTGGGGCAAGGCGATCTCGGCGCCCAGCGTCAACACATAGATGATCAGCCTGTCCACGGTCGGGACGGGAGGTCCGGGCATCGCGCTGTCGAGCTTGTAATAACCGATACCGGGCGCGATGGGCACGAAGGGATAGGTGGCCGGAAGCGGTCCGTAATCCGATTCGAGATCGCTGCGGTGCAGACCGGCACGCCAGATGTTCTCGCCATCGCGCAGCGACAGCACGAGTCCGGCCAGATCCATGTCCACGCCGATGTAAAGCGGCCCGTCGGGTAAGTCCGGTGGTATGTCCTCGCGCAGAAAGTAGCGCCAGTCGCTGTGCGCACGTCCCGCATAGCCTTCCAGGGTCCATTCGCGCTCGCCGTCGAGCCAGGTTCGGGCGACCGACAGACCCTTGACATCGGTCGTCGGGATGAGTGAATAAAGCTCGGTTGGCAGGCGGGCGAACTCGAACGTGGTGCCCACGTCGCTGTTGGCCGAATAGAGCATCAGCGGCAGGCGCAGCTTGCCGGCGCGCAGCAGCAGGTCGTTATCCGGACGCCAGGAGAGAAAGGCCCAACTCAGGGTCGGCTCCCAACCGGTATCGCTGTGGGTCGAGGGCGCGGCCTTGGCCTGGAGCGTCAGGCTCCAGGCGTCGGCGAGTTGGGCGTCCAACTGGAGACCGAACAGCGAATCGCGATTCAGGGTGCCGTGGTCGTCGATGTAACGCTGATAGACGAAATCCTGATCGGAGATCGCGGCACCGAGGGTGGCGAAGCCGGACAACTGGACCTCGGCGCGCAGCGTGCACGGCAGGGCGAAGACCAGCGCGACCAGGCAGGCGCGCCAGCGTTGAAGAACAGGGATCATGGCGCTTTCCGCAGGAGAATCCGGACATCGGGCGTCAGTTCGGTCTCGTCGACATAGCCGATCGCCCCGGCGGTCTTGGCGATGAAGCGGCTCACCTCCTCGGAACTGCTCAATTCACGTGGCGGGGTGCCCTTGCCCACGTAGCGCCGCACGGTCCAGTAGCCGGTATATTTGTCCTCGTCCTGTCCCAGATAGTCGCGCAGGAAACGCGCGCGCAACTCGCTGCCAGGCGACAGATTGACCGGCGTGACCCGCACGCCGTCCACCTCGACGACCTTGCCGGTATAGATGCGTTGCAGGGTGGTCGAATCGAGCGGTGGCAGGCCGGGGTGGCCGATGATGGCGGTGTCCGCCAGGACGGGGAGAGCAGAGCAGAGCAGGAAGGCCAGTGGGATTCGCATGTCATTCCACTCAGAACGTCACGCTGTAGGAAAGGGAGAAGACATTGATCTGGCGTCTACCGCTGTCTTCGCTGGCGGGGGCGTTCACAAAGCGGTAGTGCCCCAATCTATAGGATCTAAAATCTGACTGGATTTATTCAAACATGAATCACTGCCCAACTTGCAACACCACCAAGATCGTGAAGAATGGATTTAATGCAACCGGAAAGCAAAACCATCTTTGTCGGGAATGTGGCCGTCAATTCGTGATTGACCCCTTAGTTTCAGCGATTTCTGAAGAGACCAAATCGCTGATCGATCGACTGCTTCTTGAACGGATTGCGCTTGCTGGTATCGCGCGTGTTGCAAATGTCTCTGAATCCTGGTTGCAAATCTATGTCAATCAAAAATACGAGGGCGTTCCGCGCCAATTAAACGTGCCAAAGTTGTCTGATTTTCGACTGGTTGTCGAGTGCGACGAACTGTGGTCATTTGTTTTGAAAAAAGATGAAAAACAATGGGTTTGGATCGCGAAAGATCGTGACTCTGGATATGTTGTCGGACTTTATATCGGATCTCGTGGCATTAAGGGTGCGCAAGGATTATGGAATTCATTGCCACGCGATTATCAAGAATTGGCCGATTTCTACACCGATTTTTGGGAAGCTTATCAATCCGTTTTTCCAGAATTCCGTCATTACGCTGTCGGTAAGGAATCGGGAAAGACAAATCATATCGAACGATACAACTGCACACTCAGGCAACGTATTTCCAGGCTCGTACGAAAAGCACTTTCTTTCTCAAAAAAGCTTGAGAACCATATTGGAGCTATTTGGCATTTTGTCCATCATTATAATAGCACTCTCTCAGTTAAAGCTCATTCGTGAAATCATATAGAGAAGGGCACTACCCACAAAGCTGGACAGAACTCCGGTGCGGGTGTGTAGCCATTCGGCCTTGAGTTTGCTGGTGGGCGACAGGCTGTAGGAGGCGCCGATGGCCCAGGATTGCTGGTCGAAGGGACCGAGCATGTCCGCTCCCGCGCGTTGCGTGGCATTGATGGCTGCTGCGCCGGGGATAACGTCCGGCACTCGGTTGCGGTTGAGCGCATCTCCGAAATCCAGTGCCGGCGGGCGCGAACGGATACCGGCCCAGTAGACATAGGGGGTCCAGCGCCCGATGCGCTTGAGTAGCGACAGATACGCCGCGTGCGTGTTGGGGCCGGCAATGCTGGCGTTGTCGACGCGACGCTGTCCGTATTCGCCAACGAGTCGGATATCCTGGGGCAGCGTCATCTCAACGCCCAGTGTTAGCAAATAGATGATGTACTTGTCGACGAACGACACGCCCGGTCCGGGCATTTCGTTTGCGACTTGGTAGTAACCGATGTCGGTTCCGGGAACCAGGGTGACGAAGGGGAATTTGCGCGGGACCGGGCCTTGATCGGCCTCGGCATCGGTGCGGTGCAGACCGATCCGCCAGAGATTTTCCCGCTCGCGTCGCGACAGCGTCAGGCCGCCCATGAGGAAATCGTAGCCGAGGAAGGAGACTCCGGCCGGAAAAAGGGGTTCCATGTTGTCGCGCAGATAATAGCGCCACTCGGTGTGCGTCTTGCCCAGATATCCTTCCAGTGTCCACTCGTGCGAGTCGTCGAGCCAGGTTCGGGCAAATGACAGTCCGTTAAGATCCGTGGTCGGCAGGAGCGAATAGACCTCGGTCGGCAACCGGGCGAACTCGAAGGTGACACCCACGTCGCTGTTGGCCGAATACAGCATCAGCGGTAGGCGCAGACGACCGGCGCGCAGCAACAGATCGTTGTCCGGCCGCCAGGAGAGAAAGGCCCAGCTTAGGGTCGGTTCCCAGGCGTTTTCGTCATGCGTCGATGGAGCGGCCTTGGCCTGGAGCGTTAGGCCCCAGGCGTCGGCGAGTTGGATGTCCAACTGGAGACCGATCAGCGAATCGCGATTCAGCGTGCCTCCGTCGTCGATGAAACGCTGGTAGACGAAATCCTGGTCGGAGATGGCGGCTCCCAGGGTGCCAAAGCCGGAAATCCGCACCTCGGCATGGGCCACGAGCGGGGCGAGCAGAACCAGCGTAGCGAGGCTGACGAGCCAGTGGCGCGCGTTGCGGTTCCTGTGCATGCACGGGATGGTTGGCATGCATCCGCCGGTTGCGCCGACGACTCCGGCCCCGGTCCGCGTTGTGATGGCAAGGTCGGTCATGTTCATGTCATGTTCATGATTGGGGTCATCGATCCGCCAACGTCTCTGCAATTTCCGCAAACTCGCTCTCCAGGGCCATGAAGGCATCCACCACATCCGGGTCGAAATGGCGGCCCCGCCCCTCTTCGATGAGGTTCAGGGTCGCGGCATGCGTGAAGGGGCGTTTGTAGGGACGGGACGAACGCAGCGCGTCATACACATCGGCGACCGCCATGAGGCGCGCGGCCAGCGGGATCGCCGCGCCGCTGAGTCCGTCCGGATAGCCGCTGCCGTCCCAGCGTTCGTGATGGTGACGGGTGATCTGGGAGGCGTAGAACAACTGCGGGTGGTCGTGTCCCATGGACTGACGCGCCTGCTCCAGGATCTCGAAGCCGCGCAGCGAGTGCGTCTTCATGATCTCGAATTCATCGCTGTTCAGTTGCGCGGGTTTGAGCAGGATATGATCGGGGATGGCGATCTTGCCGATGTCGTGCAGCGGTGCCGCCTGGGCCATCTGGTCCACCGTCGCGGGGGTCAACTCCTCGGGATACAACCCCTGGCGCATCATCCAGTCGCCGAGCATGCGAACGTATTCCTGGGTGCGGCGGATATGGTTGCCGGTCTCCTCGTCGCGGAATTCGGCCATGGACACCATAACATGGATGGCGGAGGACTGGAGTTGCAGTACCTGGTTGACCTGACGCGCCACTTCCTGCTGGAGCCAGGCGCTCTGGTCTTCCATGAAATCCTGCCAGCGCTTGATCTGGAGATGGGTCTTGATCCGCGCTAGCACGATGGGCGGCGTCACGGGCTTGTGGATGTAATCCACCGCGCCGACCTCGAAGCCGAGCCGCTCGTCCTCCACGTCCATGGCGGCGGTGACGAAGATCACCGGGATGCGCGCGGTTTCAGGGTTGGCCTTGAGCCGCCGGCAAACCTCGAAACCGTTCATGCCGGGCATCATGACATCGCACAGCAGCAGGTCGGGCGGCGCGGCGGTGGCCAGATCGAGCGCACGCTGACCGTGATTGGCCAGTTTCACCCGGTAGTCGTCCTTGAGGATCTGACCGAGCAGGCTCAGGTTGGCTGGGGTATCGTCCACCACCAGGATGGTGGGTCGCTCCAGTTCTAAGGGCGCCATCATCGAATCCATGTCCTTGAGGAAGGTCGTTGCGATGGTAGTGCATGCCGGCGACTTCGGAAAACGGGATTCTCAATGTTCTGAGGCAAGTCAGTTGCGGTCGATCAGCTTCCCTTCACAAAAGAGGTCGGGACTGGGACGGGCTGGTTCCGAGCAACTCCAGCGCGGTGTCGAACTCGAACCTGTCCAGGGCGCGGCGGATCTGTCGCCGTTTGGTGTCGGACAGGATGCCGTCAAACTCGTCGGCGTGCCGCTGCCACAGCTCGGTGGCTTCCGCATCGCCTTCGGTCAGCAACTGACGCAGACGCCCCAGGCGGCGAGTTGTCTCCTCTGGATTGGCCGCCACCGCGACCGCCGGAACGGTTGGCGCGGATAACGCGTCCAAATGGTCGAGGATGGGGCTCAGCGCCTCGTCGAGCGGTTGCAGCAGATCGCGGGCACCCGCATCCCGCGACTTCGCCGCCCGCTCCAGCGCGGCGGCGGCCTCCTGCGGGGCGTCCATGCCCAGGGTGCCCGCCAGTCCCTTCAGGGTATGCGCATAGCGCATGGCCGACTCCCAGTCTTCCTGCTCCAGGTGATCCCTTAGCGTCGCAAGCGCCGTCTGGAACTGGTCCCGGAAGGCGATGAGCATCTTGCGATAGAAATCTGGATTGCCGCCGCTGCGCGCCAGACCCCGGCGCGCGTCCAAGCCCGGAATGACGGGTAGCGAGTCCGGCGACGCGGGCGGCGGCTCCGGAACGGCCGCGCCCAGCGGATGATAACGGGCCAGGATAGCGAAGAGTTCGGCGGGCTCGAAGGGTTTGGCCAGATAACCCTGCATGCCCAGGTTCAGCCCGCGCTGGCGTTCCTCCACCAGGGCGTGGGCCGTCATGGCGATAATGGGCAGGTTGGCATAGCGCGGGTCGGCGCGCAGTCGGAGAGTCGCCTGATAGCCGTCGAGCACCGGCATCTGCAAGTCCATCAGCACCACGGCATAGTAATCCGGCGCGCGCGCGGCCAGTCGGGCCAGCGCCTCGGCGCCATTCTCCGCTACGTCCACCGCGACAGCGCGCGCGCGCATCAATTCGGCGGCGATCTGCTGGTTGAGCGGATTGTCCTCCACCAGCAGCACCCGCAAGCCTTGCAGCGAGGTGGGCGCGGGAGCGGCTTGCACGCGCGCGCTGGCTGGCTGGCCGCTGGCGAAGCGGCTCAAATAGTCTCGCAGCGCCCGTGGCATCACGGGTTTGGTGATGAAATCGCAGACTCCGAATTGTTGCGCCTGATCGCGGATGTCGCCTGGATCATAGGCAGAGACGATGAGGATATGCGAGGGTGCGGGAATCTTCCGTTCCTGGAGTGCGCGCAGGACGGCGGCGCCATCCAGGTCCGGCATGACCCAGTCCAGGATCAGCAGATCATAAGGATCGCCCGCCGCCCAGGCGGCGTCCAGACGCTCAATCGCCTCGGCGCCGGTGGCGCAGTCGTCCAGCCGGGTGAGCGCCAAGTGTCTCAGCAGACTGAGCAGGGTCGCGCGTGCCTCCGGATAATCGTCGACCACCAGCACGCGCGGTTGGATCGTCGTCTCGCCAGACGCCGCGGTTTCGGGCGGCGTGGCGACGCGCGCGCAGCGGATCGTGAACTGGAAGGTCGAGCCCTGTCCTGGCTGGCTGGTGACCTCAAGCTGTCCGCCCATCATCTCCACCAGACGCTTGGAGATGGCGAGTCCGAGTCCGGTGCCGCCATATTGACGGGTGGTAGAGCTATCCGCCTGGGTGAACTCCTCGAACAGCCGCCCGATCTGCTCGGGCGTCATGCCGATGCCGCTATCCTCGACGGCCAGCCGCAGGACGATCTCCCGGGCGGTTTCGTGCACCGGTTCCAGGATCAGGCGCACATGTCCGGCCGGGGTGAACTTGACCGCGTTCGCGAGCAGGTTGGCCAGCACCTGACGCAGTCGCAGCGCATCGCCGAGCAATTCGCCGCCCTGACGGATCGCCCAGAGTCCACGTGCATCGAACAGCAGCTCGATTTCCTTCTCCTGGGCGCGTTGCTGGACCAGCAGCAGGGCCTCGCCGATGACCTGTTCGAGTTGAAACGGGGCGGGATCGAGTTCGAGCCGACCTGCTTCCACCTTGGAAAAATCGAGGATGTCGTTGAGGATGCCGAGCAGCGATTGCGCCGCCGACCGAGCCTTGGCGAGATAGTCGCGCTGCTGTTCGGTGAGCGGGGTGCCGAGCGCCAGATAGAGCATCCCGATCACGGCGTTCATCGGCGTGCGGATCTCGTGGCTCATGTTGGCGAGAAAGCGGCTCTTGGCCTCGGTCGCCGACTCGGCCCGCCGGCGCGCGGTTTCCAGTTCCTGCTGGACCGCCTCGCGTTGATGGATGTCGGCCGCGATGGCACAGGCCATGTCGTCGAGCGTGCCGCCGAGGACGGCCAATTCCTCCACCCCGCCCACTTTGCCAACGCGGGCATCGTAGTGTCCCTCCGCCAGACGCCCGGCGATGGCGCGCAGTTGCTGCAAGGGTCGCAGGACGTGACGGGCGAGGAGGCGGATTTCCACCGCGATCAGCGCGGTCATGACCAGGAAGCCCAGGATGGAGGCCAGAATCCAGTCCTGCAGACGGGCGCGGGCGCGCAGGAGTTCGGCGCTGGTGCGTTGATCGACCCGCTCCAGCAGCGCCTCGATCGCCTCCGAGAGACGCAATCGCCGCTGATTGTAGTCGCGGCTGGCGATGACTTGCCGGGCATACGCCGGGTTGGGCTGGCCGTCGGAGACGAAGTCGCGAAGTGCTGGATCGTAGAGTCCCTGGGTCGCTGCGAAGGCGATCTGCTCGATCTCCTTGAGCGCCTCGGTGGCCGCGAAGGCGTGCTTCAGGGCGTCCAGTTCGGCCGCGCCGAAGCCAACCGAACGCATCCGTTCGCGCATGGATTGGCGAGAACCCGTTGTCGGTAGATTGTGTTCTGCCTCGCCGGCGATGACCTTTTCCCAGTAGATGTGCGGGTTGGAGTCCGCGGGCGCCGGTTTCTCCCCTTCGCGAATCCCCAGGATGTCGTAATAGGCGAGCAGGAAGCGCGTGTCTCCCGCGTTCGCATAGAGACCGACGAGACGCGCCAGCAACTCCGATTCCAGACGCAGTTCGCGCACCAGAAGCAGCGCCCGCTGACGGTGTTCCTGCGCCTCGCCGAGCAGGACGTGCGCATTCCAGACAAAGAGGGTAAAGGCGCCGTTGACCCCCAGCATCAGCAGGAGCGTGGCGGAAAAAACGACTGAGAGTCGGCTGAGTTTCATGTGAACGGATCTGCGTGTTAGCCATGGCCTCGTCGCGAGGGCGACTGGTCGCGAGACAACTGTCGGCTCTCAAGCGCGGCAAATCGACCGATCACGCGCGTCCGGAACAGACCGGGCAGGCCGGATCGACGCCGAGACGCAGGCTGCGCCAGTCCATCGTCGCCGCATCCAGCAGCAACAGACGCCCGAACAGCGGCGCGCCGAGGCCGGTCAGGATCTTGATCGCCTCGGTGGCCTGGATGCTGCCGACGATCCCGACCACGGGGGCCAGCACGCCGGTGGCCGAACAGGTTTCGTCGAGATCGCCGTCGCGCGGATAGAGGCATTGATAGCAGGGATCGCCGGGCTGACCCGAGAAGGCCGTTACCTGACCTTCCAGACGGATCGCCGCGCCCGAGACGAGCGGCACGCGGGCGGCGACACAGGCCGCGTTGACGGCGAAACGGGTCGCGAAGTTATCGCAGCAGTCCACCACCAGATCCACGTCCGCGATCAGGGCGGGGAGACGTTCTTCGGTCAGGCTGTGCTTGACGACAATCAGTTCGACCTCGGGGTTGAGGGCATGCAACGCCAAGCGCGCCGAGTCCGCCTTCGGCAGGCCGATACGTTCGCTGGTATGAAGGATCTGGCGTTGCAGATTGGAGAGATCGACGGCGTCGAAATCCGCCAGCAGCAACCGACCGACGCCTGCGGCGGCGAGATACATGGCAACCGGCGAGCCCAGACCGCCGAGTCCGACAATCAGGACACTGGCCGCCCGCAGGCGTTCCTGTCCCGCGATTCCGAAGGCGGGCAGCAGAATCTGGCGGCTGTAGCGCAGAAGCTGTTCGTCGGTCACGAGTGGAATTGCCTCCGGAGCGAAAGGTAAGGCGGGGAGGCGATCCGGTTGCGCGGCCGCCGGCGCGGATGGACAGCGCGGTTTAGAGATAGCGTCGCCAATGTTCCGGACGCGCGTCCCGGCAGCCATGCTCGATCAGTTCGTAGCGCTTGGCGAACAGCTTCTCGGTGCCGTTGAGTTCGCCCGAGAGACAGCCGCAGTTCGCGCGCAGGGTGTCTTCGGTGTAGTAATGCAGGGCGCGCATGAGCTTGTGGAACAGTCGGCTATCCAGATGCAGGCCAAGTTCGCTCAGCGTCTCTTCGATTTCCTGCAATGTCGTGATGAGAACGTCGTAGCGAATCCTGAGCAGAGTGGGGGAGACGGGGTCGATGCTCAGGATGCCATCCATGTCCGCCAGGAAGCGCGCCGCGGTCAGCGCCTGGTGGGGATTCGGATGGATTTCCTGAAACGCGATCTCGCGGTGTTTGATGCGTTCGGCGTCTGGGATGTCCATGGCCCCTTAATGCTAATCGGGCGCTGGAAATAATCAAGCCGAATCGATGGCGTTTTTCCTGCTCGGGAGCGAAGCGGTTAATGAGGACAGCGATGGATTTCGACCGTCACATGGGCCAGCCCCAGTCCGGACGGCAGTTTTCGCTTGACGTCGTCCGGCGAGAGGGCGGCGTCATGGGTCACGAGCGCGATCGCGACGGCATGGAGATCCGGTCCGATCGACCAGAGATGCAGATCCGACACCCGATCCTCGCCGCTGTCCTCGATACTGGTACGGATCGCGTGTCGGATCGTTTCGGGGCCTTGCCGATCGACCAGAACCGCGCTGGTGGTCCGCAGCAGACCCCAGGACCAGCGGGCGACCAGTAGCGCGCCGATCACGCCCATCAAAGGATCCATCCAGATCAGGCCGAGGAATTTGCCCGCCAGCAGCGCGAAAATCGCCAGCAGCGAGGTGAGCGCGTCGGCCAGCACATGCAGGTAGGCGGCGCGCAGATTGTGGTCGCCATGATGGTCATGCGAGAGCGCGTGCCGATGGTCATGCGCGTCATGGTCATGGTCATGGTCATGGTCGACGTCGTGTCGATGGTGATGTCCCTCATGCTCCGAGCCCAGAATCAGAACTGAAGCCCCATTGACGAGCAAGCCGAGAACCGCCACGGCAATGGCCTGATCGAAGGCGATCGCGACCGGATCGGTCATCCGCGCCAGACTCTCCCAGGCCATGATCAGCGCAAAGACGGCCAGCAGCACCGCCCCCGTGAAACCGCCCAGCGCATTGATCTTGCCGGTGCCGAAGCTGAAGCTCGCATCCCGCGCATGCCGGCGTGCATAGATATAGGCGAAAGCGCTGATGCCGAGGGCCGCCGTATGGGAGGCCATGTGCAGTCCATCGGCGAGCAGGGCCATGGAACCGAACATGATCCCGGTGGCGATCTCGACGACCATCATCACGGCCGTGATGGCGATGACGATCAGGGTTCGGCGTTCTCCCGCCCGTTGCTCGTCCTGGCCGAAGGTATGGCTATGCTGCCAGTGCTGGAGCGTCTCGGTGTGCATGCTGGAAATCTCGCGCGGCGGACAATGCTTGTCGAAAATGTGCCGTGTGTCTTGGCGAAAGTAAAGGGGGCCGAATCCGCGTTCGCTTCAGCCAAGCATGCAGTGAAGCGCGGAATCGGATCCTGTTCAAGAACGCAGCGGCATGAAGGCGGTGACCAGAACCGCCCGCATGCGTTGCGTGAAATGCTGCCGCCAGCAGCGCCAGACATCGGCCAGGATCCAGCGGGTGGCGTTCAGCTTCATCCGACAGAGGATGCACGGCGTGGGTGCGGGCGGTGCCGACGGGGGGGAGGGACGTTGAAGAGAGCGCTGCGCCGAGCGCGTTGGCGGCTTGGCGGGGCGCAACCCTGGATGCAACCCCGGCGGGCTGACGGTCGACGGCAGCAAGGGCTGTAACGCTTGGGCGAGGATGTCCGGCGTGAGCCGGTGCGCTGGCCGATGATAGAGCACCAGGCTGGCGCAGGCCGGATTGATCCGCATCGCCTGCACCCCGTCCAGTGCGCGCAGCGCCCCCGCCATTCTGGCGCCGAGCGCGGCGTTCTCCTGCAGGGCCGGAATGCGCAGACGCATCCGTCCCGGAATCCGGTGGCAGATCTCAAAGGGTGCGAGGTGTGCGGATAAACGTGGCATGAGACAAGGCGCTCCCGTGTCGTGACTGTCGGCAATGCAGTCAGTTTAAGCGGACGCAAAGCGAAATGTAAATAGCAACGTATCTTGTTTGCATCGCATTTCGACTTGCGCTAGGCGAGCGTGAGGGCGAGCGCTCCGCCAAGCGTCACTTCGACCCCTACGCCATCGTGCTCAGCGATGGTCTGGCCTCTCGCAGCGGCGTCTCCCGTGCCGGGAGCGGCTCAATCGAACAGGGCGTTGATCAGGGTACGCCAGATCGGGTTTTCGGTTCCGCCGACACGCGGCAGATCGTCGATCAGCGCCAGTGCGCGTCCGGATTCATCGTACAGTCGAAGCTGGCGGCGGGGCGCGGATGCGCCCGTGCCCGCGGGCTGGAAGACCCAGGCGCTGTCGATCGCGCCGAGGTCGAGACGCAGCCGCGCCTGATCGCCCAAAAGCTGGAGCCAGTTACCTTCCAATCGCTGATGGATGTGGAAGGCTCCGTCGAAACGGTGCGCGACACCCGCCGTGCCCGCCAGCACCCGCACGGGAAGGGCCTGCTCGGTGAGGGTCTCCAGAAAGCAGGGAATCAGCTCGGGATCGACCAGGGTGATCCGGCCCTGATCGCGCAGCCGCGCGGGGATCAGTCGCAACCAGCCACAGATCTCCGCGATATCGGTGAACGCCGACGTCCCCGCGTCGTCTGGCCAACGCTCGGCCAGGGCCTGGACGAACAGCGGATGGGCCTGGGATGTCCAGAAGTCCGGACGTCGGGGCAGCGGAATCGCCCGCTCCCGTTCCGCCCGGTGGGTGCGCGCCAGGGTGCGGAGCGCGAAGCCGTTGGCCCGTGGGTCGAGCGAGAGGGTTAGCAGGGCGGTTCCCTGACGATTCTCGAAGCAGAGCCGACGAGGCTCCGTGCCGCCGTCTTCCGGCAAGATCCGCAGTGCATGCCATTGCTCCAGGAACAGATGCAACGCGAGTCGCCGGCCCGTGGCCAGACCGATGTCCTGATGCACGCGAATCCCAAGGAGTGGCGCCATCTGCGCCAGCGAAATTTCGGGTGTCGCGGTCTCGATCCACACCCGGTCGAGACAGGCCAGATCCCAGAGCAGTTCGGGCCAGTGTCCAGTCAGACGCAGCGCATGGGTCGCATGCTCCGGGGCGAGCGGATTCGACAGGGCGAAGGTGGCGCGGTGCGAGGCGCTCATGAGTTGGGTGACGGCAGTCATTCAATACTCCTGGTGCTTGATCGGTGTCGGTCGGTTCCGCGCGCGGCGCGGCGCGGGCGTTGTGACAGTGCCGGTTGTCTCAGGCCGTGAAGGGCGTGTCCCGCCGGGCGCCGGTGCGAGTTTGGGCGGCCAGGCAGCGCCAATGGCAGGCGAAACGCCGATACGCGCACTGCCGATCAGGATCCTTGCAAAGGTCGGGATGGAGATAGAGCGCCTCGATATGGCGGATGACCGTGTCGGCCAGGTCGGTGGAACGCTGGTGTACGTAACGCCGGATCAGATCGCCGAGCCGGCTCTCCAGGACGCGGGGTTCGAGGTGGGCGAGATCGTCGGCGGACAGTTGTGCGAGAAGGTGTTGCATAACCTGTATCTCCCTGGATGACGGGGTTGTCGGCAAACACCTGGCTGGCGGTTCGGACGCGGGTCCGTGCTGGCGGGGGTGGCCCCGAGACGGTTGGGGCTGCGCGTTTCGGTCGGAATGCGGATGGTGTGTGTTATTTGGTCAGAATCAGCTTGTTGTTGCGCGTCATGCGCAGAAAATAGCTGACGCCGGCGTGTTCGATCATGACGAGGTTGCCGCCTTCGAGCAGGGCCTGACTGGCGATGCGGGGGATCGAAGGCAGCGGAAGCCGGCTCGGGAGTTGGGCGGCGTGATGTCGGTCTGGCGCGGCGGCGGATGGCATCGTCGTTGTCCTCGGGGCAGGCGTTGGGAATCGGGTACGGTCTGGATCTTAATTTAATAAGAACCGTTCGTATTTAGATTAATCGGTGACCTTAACCCTGTCAAGCCTGTTCGTTCTTGATCGACCAACGGTCTTATGCCTCGCCTGGGCGATAACCCAGAGTCACGCGATCCTGGCCGGCCAGATCCTGGCGGGTCTCGATCCGGTCCAGTCCCCCGGCGCGCAACAGCCGTCGAACGTCCCGCGCCTGATCGAAGCCGTGTTCGACGGCCAGCAGTCCGTCCGGGCGCAGACAGCGGCGAGCATCCGCGGCGATGGCGCGGATGGCGGCGAGTCCGTCGCGCCCCGAGGCGAGCGCCGACGGCGGCTCGAACCGCAGATCGCCGCGGGCGAGATGCGGATCGGCGTCCGGGATATAGGGAGGGTTGCCGAGAATGGCATCCAGACTGTCGGCGGCGAAGGCCGAGAGCCAATCCGCTCGCAGGGTGTCGATGCCGCCGAGACCGAGCGCGCGAAAGTTGTCGCGGGCGATCCGCAGGGCCGGCGCGGAGCGGTCGGTGGCGATCAGCCGCCAGTCGGGCCGCTCGCTCGCCAGGGCCGCCGCGATGGCGCCGCTGCCGGTGCCGAGATCCGCGATGCGCAGCGGAGCGGTCGACGCGAGCCGTTCCAGCGCCGTTTCCACCAACCGCTCGGTTTCGGGACGGGGGATGAGGGTATCGGGCGAGACCTTGAGTTCCAGGGTCCAGAAGGATTGCTGGCCACGCAGATAGGCGATGGGTTCGCCGTTCAGACGGCGGGCGAGCAGGGCGTGGAAATCGGCGGCGGTCGCGGGGTCGAGTTCGCGCTCGGGCCAGGCCAGTAGATGGCTGCGCGACCAGCCGCCGGCCTGGGTCAGCAGCAGTTCGGCTTCGAGCCGGGGCGAACTGTCGGGGAGCGCGGAGAGGGCCGCCGCCGCGGCGCGCAGTGTTTCGCCGATGCTCAACCTTTGAATCATGTCAATCATTTGAACCGCGTCGACGCCGACGCCTCGGATGGATGCCGAATTGGCGGCCCACTCAAACCGATGCAAACTCTTGCGGACGCGGTTTAATTGGTCATCATCGCAGCCAGTTGCTCCGTCCGGTATTCCTCCAGCAGCGGGCCGATGACCTGGTCGAGCTGACCGGCCATGATCTCGTCCAGCTTGTAGAGGGTCAGATTGATGCGATGGTCGGTGACACGATTCTGGGGGAAGTTGTAGGTGCGGATGCGCTCGGAGCGATCACCGCTGCCAACCTGCAACTTGCGCGATTCGGATTGTTCAGACGCCTGACTTTCGCGCGCGCTCGCCAGCAACTTGGCGTGGAGCAGCGACATGGCGCGCGCCCGGTTCTTGTGCTGCGAGCGTTCCTCCTGACATTCCACCACGATCCCGGAAGGAATATGGGTGATGCGAATGGCGGAGTCGGTCTTGTTGATATGCTGACCGCCAGCCCCGGAGGCGCGATAGGTGTCGGTGCGCAGATCGTTGGGGTTGATGTCGATGGCGTCGATCGACTCGACCTCGGGAAGCACCGCCACCGTGCAGGCGGAGGTGTGGACACGCCCCTGCGATTCGGTCTCCGGGACGCGCTGGACGCGATGCGCGCCCGGCTCGAACTTCAGGCGCGAGAAGACGCCGTTGCCGCTGACGCGGACTACGACCTCTTTGTAGCCGCCCAGTTCGCCGGGGCTTTCGGAGACCTGCTCGGTGCGCCAGCCCAGAGTCTCGGCATAACGCACATACATGCGCAGCAGATCGGCGGCAAACAGGGCCGCCTCGGCGCCGCCGGTGCCGGCCCGGATTTCCAGAAAGCTGTTGCACTGGTCGTTGGGATCGGGCGGGATCAGCAGGTGGTGGAGTTCGGGCTCCAGCGCCGCGAGACGGGTCTCGGTCTGGGCGATCTCGTCCTTGGCCAGCGCGGCCATTTCGGGATCGGCGAGCATCTCCTCGGCCGCCGTGCGGTCGCGTTCGGCCTCCAGATAGCGGCCATAACAGCCCATCAGCGGTTCGAGCTGCGCATATTCCCGACCGAGATCCCGAAAGCGATTTTGATCGGTCTGCGTGTCCGCCTCGGCCAGCAAGGCCATCACTTCACTGTAGCGCTCGGCGATGCGCTCCAGCTTGCCCCGGATGGATGGATTCATGGAGCGGTTTGGGGACGGGTCTGATCGAGCTGGAACAACTCGTTGGCGGCTTCGAGAATGTCGGCCTCGCCCTCGCGCGCCGCCTGCCGCAACCGCGAGCTGGGCGCATGCAGCAGTTTGTTGGTGAGCGTATGGGCGAGAAAGCTCAAGACCTCGGTTGGGGACTTGCCGGCATCGAGCTGGCGTTGGGCGCGCGCCAGCACCTCGTCGCGCAGTTCCTCGGCCCGGTGGCGGTAGTCCTGGATCAGACCCGCGGCATCGAGCGAACGCAGCCAGGCCATGAACTCGGTGGAGTGAAAGGCGATGATCTCCTCGGCCTGCTCGGCGGCGGCCTGACGCGAGCGCAGACCCTCGTCGATGACGCCCTGTAGGTCGTCGATCGTATAGAGATAGACATCGGCGAGTTCGCCCACCTCGGGCTCGATGTCGCGTGGCACCGCGATGTCCACCATGAAGATCGGACGGTGTTTGCGCTTCTTCAGCGCCCGCTCCACGGTACCCTTGCCGAGCACCGGCAGCGGGCTGGCGGTGGAGGCAATGACGATGTCGGCCTCGGGCAGATGGTTGGCGATCTCGGTCAGCGAGATGGCGAAACCGTCGAACTGGGCCGCGAGGTCATGGGCGCGCTCGACGGTGCGGTTGGCGACGATGATCCGGCCCACGCCATTGTGATGCAGATGGCGCGCCGCCAGTTCGATGGTCTCCCCGGCGCCGATCAGCAGCGCGGTCTGTTGCGACAGGTCGCTGAAGATCTGACGCGCCAGATTGACCGCCGCGAAGGCGACCGAGACTGGGCTTGAGCCGATCGCCGTCTCGGTGCGCACCGTCTTGGCGACCGAGAAGGCATGCTGAAACAGCCGGCCCAGGAGTTTGCCGGTCGCGGTACAATCCGTGGCGGTCTGATAGGCGGTCTTGACCTGGCCGAGGATCTGCGGCTCGCCGAGCACCAGCGAATCGAGTCCGCTGGACACGCGCAGCAGGTGGACCACGGCGTCGCGGTCGGTATGGGCATAGAGATAGGGATTGACGCGCTCGTGCTCGACGCCGTGAAACCCGCTGAGCCAGCGGCGGATCTCTTCCTCGGCGCCGTCGTGCGCCGCGCAGTAGAGTTCGGTGCGGTTGCAGGTCGATAAAACGACGCCCTCGCAGACGCCCTGGCAGCCGGTCAGGTCGCGGAGCGCGCCCGCGATGATGTCCGGACCAAAGGCCAGTCGCTCGCGGATGTCGATCGGAGCATTCTTGTGGTTGAGTCCGAGAACAAGCAGCTTCATGTTAGTAATAATTCAGCGATTGTGTTGGCCGGGGTTGGCTGATCGGACAGACATTCGCGACGGTACTAGTCCGCGCAATGCCTGGTATCGCGGGCAGGTTGCCGACGAAAATCCATCGCAGCATCGTCAATGGCGCATTCCAGGGATGCACAACATCGTCATGCTACCAAATTTTGTCGACGAAAAAATGATCCGGCTTTATTGAGCGAGTTCACACGCATGTCATTTTTGTTTCCAGGTCTTTCGCGCGCGGTTTTGGCCGCCGTCGCCGTACTGTCTTGTTCCGCTCCGGTCTTGGCGCTGACCGATCCCGCGCCGCCTGCGTCCGAGCCGGCGACCGTGCCCCCTCCCGTCACCGAGAATGCGCCGCAGGTTGTCGAGCCCCGCGCGGAGATGCCAGGTCTCGACGCCGAACAAGTCTATGCGATTCTGGTCGGCGAGATCGCGGGGCGGCGCGGCGACATGGCGACGGCTTTTTTGTATTATCTGAGGGCCGCTCAACTCACGAAAGCCCCGCGCATGGCCGAACTGGCGGTGCGGGCCGCGATCAGCGCCGATGACGACGAGGCGGCCGGGCGGGGCGTGCGTCTCTGGCTGGAGCTTGCGCCCGAGACGCCCGAGGTGCATCAGGTGGCGGCCTTTCTGCGCATCAAGGCAGGGGACCGGGAAGGTGCCCTGATCCATCTGGTGCGACTGGTCGAGCTGACGGAAGGGGCGGACGAATCCGTGTTCGAGCAGGCCGCGGACATTATTGCGCGCGCGCCGAGCCCCGACACGCGGTTGGCCCTCATGGAGGCGCTGGCCGGTCGGTTTCCCGAGAGCGCGGATGCGCAGCAGTCGCTCGCGATGGTCGCAGCGAACGTCTCTCGGTTCGATGTCGCCGACCGGGCGGCGCGCCGGGCGCTGGAACTGCGCCCGGACTGGAATCAGCCGCGTCTGTTTCTGGTGAGGCTTCTGCTGTCGCAGGGGAAGCGCGACGAGGCGCGGCGGCTGCTTGAGGAGTTTGTCGAGCGCAGCCCCGACGATCACGGGCTGCACATGCTCTTCGGTCAGTTTCTGGTCGAGGAGCATGAGTTCGCGACCGCGCGCGATGTCTTCGAGCAACTTCTGAGCAATCGACCAAAGGCACCGGATGTGCTGTTTGCCGTGGGTATCCTGTCGCTCCAGCTCGATGACCTGAGCGGTGCGCGGATCTATTTCACACGGCTTTTCGAGACGGGAGAGCGCCAGGACGATGCGGCGTTTTACCTGGGGCAGACCGCCGAGCGTGCGGAAGACGCGCGAGCCGCGATCGAGTGGTACGACAAGGTCAAGGGTGCCAATCTCGCCGATGCGCAGGTTCGCATGGCGTTTCTGCGCGCCAAGGCTGGCGAGGTCGCGCAGGCGCGCGAGATCCTCAATCGCTTGCGGGGCGACTCGCCCGATGACGCCATCGCGCTCTATCTGGTCGAAGCCGAAATCCTCGATGAAGTCGGGCGGGTCGACGAGGCGATGAGCGTCTTCGGCGCGGCTCTGGAGATTCATCGCGATGATCGGGATCTGCTCTATGCGAGGGGGCTTTACGCCGTTGAGCACGGGCAGCTGCAACTGGGCGAACAGGATTTTCTCCGCATCCTGGCCTCCGATCCCGAGCATGCCGATACCTTGAACGCACTTGGTTATACGCTGGCCGACCGCACCGACCGTTATCAGGAGGCGCTTGGCTATATCGAGAAAGCCTACGCGCTCAAACCCGAGGAGCCGGCGATCCTCGATAGCATGGGCTGGGTCCACTATCGCCTGGGTCAATACGAGGTGGCGCTCGACTATCTGCGGCGTGCCCTCGACAGCATGGACGATGGGGAGATCGCCGCCCATCTGGGCGAGGTGCTGTGGGCGATGGGACAGCAGGCGGAGGCATGGTCGGTCTGGGAGGCGGCCCTGCGGGCGCATCCCGAACATGAATATCTTCGGCAAGTGGTCGGCCGCCATCGTGTCTCGGAGACGGGAATCGATGGCAACGCGGCCGATGCGAGGCATGACCCTCAGGATCCCGCGCAATGACAACGCCTTCGATGACACCCCCAATCGCGACACCGATCACCGCGGCGGACCGGGACGCTGGAGCTGCCTGGCTGGCTCCCGCCAAGCTGAACCTGATGCTGCGCGTCGTCGGTCGGCGCGAGGACGGTTACCATGAATTGCAAACGGTTTTTCAGTTCATCGACCGCTGCGACCGTCTCTGGTTCGATCTCCGCGAGGATGGCCGGATCAGACGGCTGAATGACGTCGCGGGAGTCGCGGAACACGACGATCTGACCGTCCGCGCGGCGCTTGCTCTTCAGCGGGCGACCGGCTGCACGCTCGGCGCCGACATTCGCTGCGAAAAAAACCTGCCGATGGGAGGCGGGCTTGGCGGCGGCAGTTCCGATGCCGCGACCACGCTGGTGGCGCTGAATCGACTTTGGAACACCGGGCTTGACGAGGATGCGCTGTCCGAGATCGCATTGCCGCTCGGTGCCGATGTCCCGGTGTTCGTGCGCGGACGGGCAGCCTGGGCCGAGGGCGTGGGCGAGCGTCTGGTGCCGGTCGAGTTGCCGCAAACATGGTTTCTGGTTCTGGCGCCCGCGTGCTTCGTCTCGACCCGGTCGGTTTTTTCGCATCCGCAATTGACACGGAATTCCGATCCAATCAAACTAGCCGACTTCCTAAGCGGGAATATCGTCAACGATTGCCTGCCGGTCGTGCGTCGCGAATACCCGCCCGTTGCCGCCGCGCTCGAATGGCTGTCGGCTTGGGGCGATAGTCGTTTGACAGGCACTGGGGGTTGCGTCTTTGCCTCGTTTGACGATCGGGAACGCGCAGTCGCTGCCTGCCGGCAATCCCCCGCCGGGATGAGTGGATTCGTGGCTCAAGGGCTGAATCGCTCGCCATTGTTCGTTCGGGCGGATCGAGAATCAGGTTAAAGTCCAGTCTCGTTCACGCAAAGACACCTGATGTTCGACATCGCATTCATTGAAACGACAGTCGCTTTTTGGGGCGTAGCCAAGCGGTAAGGCACCGGGTTTTGATCCCGGCATCCCCAGGTTCGAATCCTGGCGCCCCAGCCAACTTCCGACTCCCTCGCGAGCGCGCAGACAGGAAAACGCCCGTGCCTGCCAGCCAATTGATGGTCTTCTCCGGAAACGCCAACCCAGAACTGTCGGTCGAGATCGCCGGCCATTTGAGTCTGCCGCTCGGCAAGGCCGTGGTCGGCCAGTTCAGCGACGGCGAGGTCATGGCGGAACTCCAGGAAAATGTGCGTGGCCGCGATGTTTTCGTGGTCCAGCCGACCTGCGCCCCGACCAACGACAATCTGATGGAACTCCTGGTGATGATCGATGCCCTGCGCTGGGCCTCGGCGAAGCGCATCACCGCGGTGATTCCCTATTTCGGCTATGCCCGGCAGGATCGGCGTCCGCGCTCCGCGCGCGTCCCCATCACCGCCCGGCTGGTCGCGAAGATGATCGGTCAATCCGGCGCCGATCGGGTGTTGACCGTCGATCTGCACGCCGATCAAATCCAGGGGTTTTTCGATATCCCGGTCGACAACGTTTACGCCTCGCCGATCCTGCTGGGGGATGCCTGGCGTCAGAAATACGACGATCTGATGGTGGTCTCGCCCGACGTGGGCGGCGTGGTGCGTGCCCGTGCACTCGCCAAGCGGCTCGACGACGCGGATCTGGCCATCATCGACAAGCGTCGTCCGCGCGCCAACGAGGCCAAGGTGATGAATATCATCGGCGACGTGCGCGGGCGTTCCTGCGTCCTGATCGATGACCTAGTCGACACCGCCGGCACGCTGTGCCGGGCCGCCGAGGCGCTCAAGGACAGCGGCGCGCGCATGGTCACGGCTTATTGCACCCATCCGGTACTGTCAGGTCCCGCCATTGAAAATATCGCGGCCTCGCAACTCGACGAGTTGGTGGTGACCAACACGATTCCGCTGCGCCCGGAGGCGAAGGCCTGCGGCAAGATCCGTCAGCTGAGTATCGGCGAACTGCTGGCCGAAACGATGCGGCGGGTCTCGAACGAAGAATCGGTCAGTTCGCTGTTCATCGATTAAACCGCGGCACATACCCGCGTCTGGCGGGTAGAACGCCGGAATCCTGGTCGCGGGATCCCGGCGTCTTTCATTCAACGAAACTGGAGAACGCCAATGAGCGTGAATTTTGACGTCATCGCGCAACCTCGCGCACTGTCAGGAAAGGGTGCGAGCCGCCGCCTGCGTCGCACGGGGCTGGTGCCCGCCATCGTCTATGGCGCCCATCTGGAGCCGGAAATGATTTCGGTCTCGCACAACGAACTGCTCAAGCATCTGGAGCACGAGGCATTTTATTCGCATGTGCTCGATCTCAAGATCGGGGATGTGGCCTCGAAGGTCGTCCTGAAGGACATGCAACGCCATCCCGCGAAGCCCTTTATTCTGCACGTTGATTTCATGCGCGTCTCCCAGGACGAGAAGCTGCGGATGATGGTGCCGATCCATTTCCTCAACGAGGAAAAGAGCAAGGGCGTCAAGATCGGCGGTCAGGCGTCCCACAAGATCACCGAGGTGGAGGTGATCTGTCTGCCAAAGGATCTGCCTGAATTTATCGCCATCGATCTGCTGGAGATGGAAATCGGCGACATCGTCCACCTGTCCGAGCTTCAGATGCCAAGCGGCGTTGTGCTGGCCCATCAGCCTGATCCGGACGAGCCCGTGGTGGTCATCCATGGCGCCCGTGGCGGCGGCGACGAGGCCGAAGGCGAGGATGCGACGGCTTAAACCGCGCCCAGAGCGATAAACGTCGCTTTGTGGCCTTTTGTGGCCTTCCCAAGCGTTGCGCGACGCCAGATGATCGGAAAGGCGCGGTTTAAATGGTTAATTTTAAAATAACTTTAAACCGCGTCTCCACGAAGTCCGAACAAACCCATCAAAACCAGACACGAAAAGAAAATTACGCATTGCGCTCTGGACGGCGGTTTAATCCTGTCGATCAAGTCAAACCGCACCACACATGACACACCACTCCGGACACGGTTCAATGAGCGATGCGGGTATCCGTCTGATCGTCGGTTTGGGAAACCCCGGGGCGCAATACGAGGCGACGCGCCACAACGTCGGGTTCTGGTTCGTCGATGCCATCGCCAATGCCAGTCGCGAATCCTTTCGTGTCGAGCCAAAATTTTTCGGCGAGCTTTGCCGCATCTCTCTCGGTGGGCGCGACCTGCGCCTGCTCAAGCCCGCGACCTATATGAATCGTAGCGGCCAGTCGATCGCCGCGGTGGCGCGCTATTTCGATCTTTCCCCCGAACAGATTCTCGTGGCGCACGATGAACTCGATCTGCCGGTTGGCGCAGTGCGTCTGAAGCAGGGCGGCGGGCATGCCGGCCATAATGGCCTGCGCGACACCATTGCCGTGCTGGGGACGCGCGATTTCTGGCGCCTGCGGATTGGCATCGCGCATCCGGGCGACCGCACGCTCGTCACGGGTTATGTGTTGGGTCGACCCTCGCAGGATGATCGCGAGCGCATCCTGGCGGCGCTGGGCGAGGTCGATCAGGTGTTGGATGATTTGATCCAGGCCAGATTTCAGCGAGCGATGAGCCGTCTGCATACGTCTGGTTAGACTGCGTGCGCGGCCTACGTTTTTACAAACAACGCAGGCCGCGCCGGAGCGCGGTTTAGAATTTCAGACCGAAGCTGACCTCAAGCTCCCATTGATCCATCGCGATATTGATGGACTCCGGGCCGCCGGAGAAGGGTAGCGAGCAACCGCAATCGAGATCCTTCTGCGGTGCATACATGGCCGCGACGCTGATCTCGCTGCGCTGATTCAGCGCCTTGGTGAGTCCCAGCGTGAAATGATGCTCGATCAGGGCGGGTGCGATCACGTTGAAGAGGACGCCTTCCGTGGGGATCGGCTGCTTGCCATAGCTGTAGCCGGCGCGAAGGGTCAAATCCGGTTGCATGTCCCATTGCGCACCGAATTTGTAGACGGTCATGTCGCGCCAGCCGAAGCCGACGCCTTTGCGACCGCCCAGGCAGTAGTCGGTTTGGCCTTGCATGCACAACTGAAGACTGTTGGTCATGTTGTTGCTGAGCGCGTCGACATCGCCATACCAGATGTGCTGTACATCGGCCGCGAAGGTGAGCGTGGGTGTGGCTTTGAAAGCTAGGCCAATGTTGGCGAACGCGGGCGCGTCAAGATCGCCGCCCTCGGCGAAGAGGTCGGAGTAACGGTCAAACCGATCGAAATCCACCTGACTCTGATACGCGGCGCCCAGCGAAAGTTGGTCGTTGATCCGCCAGAGCGCGCCGAGTTGGAGACCCCATCCGAACACGCCATCGCTGCCCCGATTGGAGAGATTGTCCGGGTTGCCATCGGCCGCCAGCATGCCGAACGACGACAGTCCTTCGGCCTCGAACATCTGATAAGCCAGGATCAGGCCGGCGCCCACCGAAAAATTGCTGTTGAGCTTGCGCGAATAATTGAGGTTCAGGGCCAGTTGCGACAGATCCACGCCCGTGGTGCCGGCGGCGTAGGTGCCCATGTCGAAGGCGGTATCGCGACGATTGTAGCTAGTGTTCATGCCACCGTTGCCATAGAGGGCGACGCCGACCGCGCTAACGTCGTCGAGCGGGTGGTTGTAACCAAAATGCGGGATGAGAAAGAGATCGTTCTCGCTCTCGACGGTCCCGGTGAAGTCCGATCGGCTGCCGAACGGCATCGCTGGACCGGAGTTCATGAGATTGCTCGTTTCTTTTTGCGTGTATTCGCGGCTGGGCGCAAAGAGCGCGGCACCAAGATCCATGCGTTGTTCGAGCCAGACCATGCCTGCGACATTCGAGGTGGAAATCATGGCATCCTGTGGCAGGGCAGAGCCGGCTCCAGCCATACCTTTGCTTTTGGTGCCGTAACCATGCGACATGTAGCCGTTGGTCGCTTGTGCGGTCGGCGACAGGGCTAAAGCGAAGATGACGCCAAGGGAAATCGCGGATTTGTTGCAACGCATGGGTACTGCCCCTCCTCAAGGGAATTTTTTGTCTGTCGCGATCGAGTGTAGTTGTGATTGTCGACGTTGCGAATTTAACATCAAAGGTGACGTTAACGGGCTTTGTTGAGTTGATATTTGTCAATCGACGGACAAGTGGCCGCTTTATTGTGGCGCCTCTTGCGTTTCGCAAGATGTCGATAAAACACGAGGATTGACGCCCGGCGGTCGAGAGGTTTGTTCGGAACCAGAAAACTCTGGTTCCCGAACTGGCGGCGAGCGGGATTTAGTCAGGCACCAGCGGCGTGCGTCCGATCGAAACATAGGTCAGACCCGCGGCGGTCGCGAGTCGGCCATCGAGGATGTTGCGCCCATCGAATATGGCTGGCGATTTCAGGCGGTCCTTGATAAGGGCGAAATCGGGGCTGCGAAATTGCGACCATTCGGTCACGATGGCGAGCGCATCGGCGCCATCCAGTGCGGACACCGCGTCCGGGGCGAGCAGGAGATCGGCGCGCTCGCCATAGAGACGCCGGGTCTCTTCCATGGCGACCGGGTCGAATGCCTGGGCCCTGCCCCCCGCAGCCCAGAGCGACTCCATCAGTACCCGGCTGGATGCCTCCCGCATATCGTCCGTATTGGGTTTGAAGGCAAGCCCCCAGAGCGCGATCGAGCGGCCTTTCAGGTCGCCGCCGAAATAGTCGCTGATTTTTTTGAACAGCAGTTCCTTCTGGCGAAAATTCACCGCCTCGACCGCATGCAGCAGTTGGGGGTCGTAGCCCAGGCCGCGCGCGGTTTGTTCCAGGGCGCGCACATCCTTCGGAAAACAGGATCCGCCATAGCCGCATCCAGGATAGATAAACTGATAGCCGATCCGCGGGTCGGAACCAATGCCGGTGCGGACTTTTTCGATATCCGCGCCGACGGCCTCGGCGATGTTGGATAACTCGTTCATGAAGCTGATCTTGGTCGCTAGCATGGCGTTCGCGGCATATTTGGTGAATTCCGCCGAGCGGATATCCATGGTCATCAGGCGATCATGGTTGCGATTGAAGGGCGCGTAGAGCGCCCGCAACAACTCCGCGGTGCGGGGGTTGTCGGTGCCGACGATAATGCGGTCCGGGCGCATGAAATCCTCGATGGCCGCGCCTTCCTTCAGAAACTCCGGGTTGGAGACGACATCGAATTCGACGGAGACTCCGCGGGCTGCCTGAACCTCCCGGACGGCCGCCGCGACTTTGTCGGCGGTCCCGACCGGCACCGTCGATTTGTCGACCAGGATGCGATACGTACCCATGTGCTGACCGATCGCGCGAGCGACGGAGAGGACATACTGAAGATCGGCGGATCCGTCTTCGTCGGGTGGTGTGCCGACGGCGATAAACTGAAACAGGCCATGTTTCACGCCAGCCTCGGCGTCGGTGGAAAAGTGCATCCGTCCGGCGTCGCGATTGTTTTTGATTAACTCCTCAAGGCCAGGCTCGTGGATCGGGACGCCCCCGCTATTGAGCAGATCGATTTTTTTAGGGTCGATATCGATGCACAAAACGTTGTTGCCGACCTCGGCGAGACAAGCCCCGGTAACGAGGCCGACATAGCCGCTGCCAAAAATCGTGACGTCCATCTTGACGGTTCTCCCGAGCTGAGCCATTAAGGATATAGGTGGTGAACGGAAATGGTATCAGCTTGCTATGGCGCACGTGGGGTTTGGAGCGCGCGAGGCTTCCGAATTCAGTCACGCGCAATTTTCCAGTTGACGATGGGTTGGTCTTCTCTCTATACTAAGCCGCTTATTTGGAGGGGTTCCCGAGCGGTCAAAGGGATCAGACTGTAAATCTGACGGCTCAGCCTTCGGAGGTTCGAATCCTCCCCCCTCCACCAATCTATATAGGATATAAGGGTCTTTAAAATTTGCGCGAGCGGATACGCGGGCTTCGTGCGTTGTGGCGTTCGTCCGTGAGGTCGGCGCGGAAAGCGAAGATCGATTCCGATTGGCGCGCCTCGCGGGTGTAGTTCAACGGTAGAACCTCAGCCTTCCAAGCTGATGGTGTGGGTTCGATTCCCATCACCCGCTCCAAAATTTGATGGTAAACGCCGTTGTTGCCCGTCAATTGCGTCGTTCGTTACTAAAGTATTTGCCCATGTAGCTCAGTTGGTAGAGCACACCCTTGGTAAGGGTGAGGTCATCGGTTCGACTCCGATCATGGGCTCCAAATTCCGAAAGCCGTTTGCGTGCCAAAAGGCGCGTCTTGTCGATTTGAACCATGCGGGGAGCCGTTCATGTCCAAAGAAAAATTCCAACGTAGCAAGCCGCACGTCAACGTCGGCACCATTGGCCACGTCGACCACGGCAAGACCACGCTGACGGCGGCGATCACCACGCACCAGTCGAAGAAATTCGGCGGCGAGGCGCGCGCCTACGACCAGATCGACAACGCCCCCGAGGAGCGTGCGCGCGGCATCACCATCGCCACCGCCCATGTCGAATACGAGACGGACAAGCGTCACTACGCCCACGTCGACTGCCCCGGCCACGCCGACTACGTCAAGAACATGATCACCGGCGCGGCGCAGATGGACGGCGCCATCCTCGTCGTCTCGGCGGCCGACGGCCCGATGCCCCAGACCCGCGAGCACATCCTGCTCTCGCGTCAGGTTGGCGTGCCCTACATCGTCGTCTACCTCAACAAAGCCGACATGCTCGACGACCCCGAGCTGCTCGAACTCGTCGAGATGGAAGTGCGCGAACTGCTGGCCAAGTATGACTTCCCCGGCGACGACACCCCCATCGTCACCGGCTCGGCCAAGCTCGCGCTCGAAGGCGTCGACAGCGAAATCGGCACCCAGTCGATCG
Organism: Thiocystis violascens DSM 198; assembly: GCF_000227745.2. NCBI lineage: Bacteria > Pseudomonadati > Pseudomonadota > Gammaproteobacteria > Chromatiales > Chromatiaceae > Thiocystis > Thiocystis violascens. Next base: position 4,553,870 of record NC_018012.1, read on the forward strand.
ACCGGCTCATGGACGCCATCGACAGCTACATTCCCGAGCCCGAGCGCGCCGTCGACGGCGCCTTCCTGATGCCCATCGAAGACGTCTTCTCCATCTCCGGGCGCGGCACCGTGGTGACCGGACGTATCGAGCGCGGCGTCGTCAAGGTCGGCGAAGAAGTCGAAATCGTCGGCATCAAGGACACCGTCAAGACCACCTGCACCGGCGTCGAGATGTTCCGCAAGCTGCTCGACCAGGGCCAGGCCGGCGACAACGTCGGCGTGTTGCTGCGCGGCACCAAGCGCGAGGACGTCGAGCGTGGCCAGGTGCTGGCCAAGCCCAAATCGATTCACCCGCACACCCACTTCGAGGCCGAAGTCTACGTGCTCAGCAAGGACGAAGGCGGGCGTCACACCCCCTTCTTCAACGGCTACCGCCCGCAGTTCTACTTCCGCACCACCGACGTCACCGGTGCCTGCGAACTGCCCGAGGGGATCGAAATGGTCATGCCCGGCGACAACGTCAAGATGACCATCAAGCTGATCGCCCCGATCGCCATGGAAGAAGGCTTGCGCTTCGCCGTGCGCGAAGGCGGACGCACGGTCGGTGCTGGCGTCGTCGCGAAGATTATCGAGTAAATGAAGTGCTTAAAGCGTGCTGGCTCGTGATATTCTGAGTCTGCACGTCATCGTTTTTCGATTTAGGCCAGTAGCTCAATTGGCAGAGCGGCGGTCTCCAAAACCGCAGGTTGGGGGTTCGATTCCCTCCTGGCCTGCCATACAACCCATCGCTTAGGCGACAGGCGATTCCATGAACTCACGCGCTGAGACCCGTGGCGCCAGCTTAGATACGATCAAGCTGGCCGTCGCTGCATTTTTGCTGGCCGTCGGCATCTTTGCTTTCTACTATTTTTCCGGTTTGTCCTCGCTGCTCCGGGTCATCGGATTGCTGGTCGTTGGCGGAGTCGCGGCGGCTATTGCGCTTCAGACGGGGCCTGGGCGTTTTCTCTGGCAGTTTGTCGGCGACGCCCGGATGGAAGTCCGCAAAGTCGTTTGGCCTTCGCGACAGGAAACGCTGCAAACGACTCTAGTCGTGATCGCCATGGTCTTTGTCGTTGGCATCGTGCTCTGGCTGTTCGACATGGTGCTGATGGCGATTCTCCGCTTCCTGACTGGCCAGGTAGGTTGACGATGTCCAAACGTTGGTACGTCATCCACGCCTATTCCGGCTTTGAAGGGCAAGTTAAACGTTCGCTTGAAGCGGCCATCGCTAGGGCTGGGCTTGAGGATCTTTTTGGCATGATCCTAGTGCCAACGGAAGAAGTTGTCGAAATGCGCGGTGGCCAGCAGCGAAAGAGCGAGCGTAAGTTTTTCCCCGGTTACGTGCTGGTCAACATGGAAATGACCGACGAGACCTGGCACTTGGTCAAAAGTGTGCCCAAAGTCATGGGTTTCATTGGCGGAACCGGTGATCGGCCAGCGCCTGTGCCTGACTCCCAGGCTGAGGTCATTCTGCAGCGCCTCCAGGAAGGCGGAGAGAAGCCGCGTCCAAAGGTGCTGTATGAGCCGGGCGAAGTCGTGCGGGTCACGGATGGTCCGTTCACGGATTTCAATGGCGTGGTTGAAGATGTCGACTACGACAAAAGCCGGGTCAAGGTTTCTGTCCTGATCTTCGGTCGATCCACTCCAGTCGATCTCGAATTCGCCCAAGTCGAAAAAGGTTGACCGAAAAATTTCCCTTCATTGCGCAATGTGCGGTGAGTAACTTCGCGGTCAGCAAATCATTCGCCGACTCCTTCTCCGGATCGGTTTCCTTACGTCGTCCCCATGAGGGGACTTGCATGGGGAGCCAGGATTTCGATTCCTGGCGTTCGCACCCATTGGAGAGCAAACATGGCAAAGAAAATCAATGCCTATATCAAGTTGCAGGTGAAGGCGGGGGAGGCGACCCCGAGTCCGCCCGTCGGCCCCGCGCTTGGTCAGCACGGCGTCAATATCATGGAGTTCTGCAAGACGTTCAACGCGCGCACGCAGGACATGGAAAAGGGGATGCCGACTCCGGTCGTCATCACCGTCTATTCGGACCGCAGTTTTACCTTCATCACCAAGACGCCTCCGGCGTCTATTCTGCTGAAGAAAGCGCTTGGTCTTCCCAAGGGAAGCCCAAATCCGAATACCAATAAGATCGGCACGGTGACGCGCGAGCAACTGGAACAGATTGCAACCTTGAAGATGCCCGATCTGACGGCGGCCGATATGGACGCCGCGGTTCGGACCATCGCCGGAAGCGCCCGTGCCATGGGTCTCGATGTTGAGGGGGTGAACTGATGGCTCGTTTATCGAAGCGCGTGCGTGCGATTCATGAGCGCGTCGAGCGCAGCAAGCTCTACGCCGCGGAAGAGGCATTTACCCTCCTGAAAGAACTGTCCTCGGTCAAGTTCGCCGAAAGTATCGACGTGGCGGTCAATCTTGGCGTCGATCCGCGTAAATCGGATCAGGTCGTGCGTGGCTCCACGGTTCTGCCGCACGGTATCGGCAAAACCGTCCGGGTCGCGGTCTTCGCGCAGGGTGCGGCAGCCACCGCAGCGACCGAAGCTGGGGCGGATCGGGTTGGCTTCGATGACCTCGCCGAGGAAATCAAGGCCGGCCAGATGGATTTCGATGTGGTCATTGCCTCGCCCGATGCGATGCGTTTGGTGGGCCAACTTGGCAAGATCCTGGGGCCGCGCGGACTGATGCCGAATCCGAAGGTCGGGACCGTGACGCCGGACGTGGCCGAGGCCGTGCGCAATGCCAAGGCGGGTCAGGTGCGCTACCGCACCGACAAGGCCGGCATCATCCACTGCCCGCTGGGTCGCATCGGGTTTGAACCTGTCAAGCTCCGGGAGAATCTGGAGGCGTTGCTGGTCAATCTCATGAAGGCAAAGCCCAGCAGCTCCAAAGGCGTTTACATGCGCAAGGTCACCGTCTCCAGCACCATGGGGCCTGGTCTGACGGTCGATCATTCCAGTTTGATTTAAAGGGACGCGTCCGGCGCTTGCGCGCCGGACGCGTCGAGTTTCTTTGAGGTCTCGGCAATCGCTGGAGGCCGTCAAAGACCGCAGGTGCGCCAAGGGCTATCAGGGATTCGGCCGGTGGGGCTTAATGGTTTCGACGCCTGCGCAGACGGTGCTCCCGAATTGGCGGTCTTTGCTGATGACGGCGCACGTTTTTGGCGTTTAGTGCGGCGCTGGATGCGCTGTCCTGAATGCCACTCGGCCTCGGCCGGGCTACCAACCGTAAGGGGTGACGACAGTGGCGCTGAATTTTGCGCAAAAAGAAGCAATCGTCGCCGAAGTCGCGCAAGTCGCGAAGAGTGCCTATTCGGCCATCGGAGCCGAATATCGGGGCTTGACCGTGGAACAACTGACCAAGCTGCGCGTGGAAGCACGCAAGGCTGGCGTTTATATTCGCGTCGTCAAGAATACCCTGGCCCAGCGCGCGCTGGAAGACACGGATTTTGCCTGCATGCGAGAGGGGCTCACGGGCCCGCTGATCCTCGCGTTTTCGCAGGCCGATCCGGGTTCGGCGGCGCGTGTCCTGGAGGCGTTTGCAAAGGATCATGACAAATTCAAGGTGCGACTCATCGCCCTTGGCGGCAAACTGCTCGATCCCTCGGAGATTGGCAATCTTGCCAAGATGCCGACCTACGATCAGGCGATCAGTCTGCTGATGTCCGTCATGAAGGCTCCCGTGCAAAAGCTCGCCGCGACCATCAACGAGGTGCCGGGCAAACTGGTCCGCACCATCGCCGCGATTCGCGATGCCAAAGAGGCCGCCTAAGCCGCGTCCTCGCTCGACCCGCAACCCGATTAACCGTATTCAGATTTCCAGGAGAAACCCATGGCCGTTTCGAAAGACGAGATTCTCGAAGCGATTGGCAACATGACCGTGCTTGAGGTCGTCGACCTCATCAGCGCGATGGAAGAAAAGTTTGGCGTGACCGCCGCCGTCGCCGTCGCCGCCGCCGCGCCTGGTGCTGGCGGCCCGGCGGCTGAAGTCGAGGAACAGACCGAGTTCGATGTCATCCTCTCTTCGTTCGGCGCCAACAAGGTGGCCGTCATCAAGGTCGTGCGCGCACTGACCGGCTTGGGCCTGAAGGAAGCGAAGGACGCCGTCGAAGGCGCCCCCGCGACGCTCAAGGAAGCCGTCTCCAAGGCCGAGGCCGAAGACGCCAAGAAGCAGCTTGAAGAGGCTGGCGCCACTGTCGACATCAAGTAACGGCGCAATTGCGTCGTCACTTTTCCGGCAAAGCGATGAGGCTGGCGGCGACGAACCGCCGGCCTTTTCCCGTTGGGTCCAGCCGACCCGGCGGCTTTTCATTGCTCGGTTCCGATACCGGGCTAGGCGGTGACCACGCCATTGTTTCGATGCTCGTTCCTTGCCGTCAACAATCCGCAGCAATGTCCACGCCCCGTCAGGGACCCAAGCAAGCACCTCGAGGGAAGGCATAATGGCCTATTCGTTCACCGAAAAAAAGCGCATCCGCAAAGACTTCGGCAAGCGTCCCAGCATTCTGGGCGTGCCGTTCCTCCTGGCCACGCAGATCGACTCCTACCGCGAGTTTCTGCAAGCCAATTCCTCGGTGAAGGACCGTCGGGATTTGGGGCTGCATGCGGCGTTCAAGTCGGTCTTTCCGATCGAGAGCTATTCTGGATATGCCGTCCTTGAATATGTGAAGTACCGTCTCGGCGACCCGGTCTTCGACGAGCGCGAGTGTCACCTGCGCGGCGCGACCTTTGCCGCGCCCCTGCGTGTCCTGCTGCGTCTCGTGATCTACGATAAGGAAGCCCCGGCGGGCTCTAGGGTGGTCAAGGACATCCGCGAACAGGAAGTCTACATGGGCGAACTGCCGCTCATGACCGAGACCGGCACCTTCATCATCAACGGCACCGAGCGGGTCATCGTCTCGCAGTTGCACCGTTCGCCGGGTGTCTTTTTCGACCACGACAAGGGCAAGACGCATTCCTCGGGCAAGCTTTTGTTCTCGGCCCGTGTGATTCCCTACCGCGGATCCTGGCTCGATTTCGAGTTCGATCCCAAGGACAATGTTTTCGTGCGTATCGACCGTCGCCGCAAGCTGCCGGCGACCGTTCTGCTGCGCGCGCTCGGCTATGGCGTCGAAGATATCCTGTCGCGCTTCTTCGAGACCGATACCTTCCGCATTCAGGGCCGCGACGTGACCCTGGATCTGGTGCCCGAGCGTCTGCGCGGCGAGACGGTTGGCTTCGATGTCAAGATCGGCGAGGAGATTCTGGTGGAAGCCGGGCGTCGCGTGACGGCGCGCCACATCCGCGAACTTCAGAAGTCCGGGGTCGAGCGTTTGGAGGTGCCCGCGGATTTTATGGTCGGGCGGATCCTGGCCCACGCCCAGATCGATACCGAGACCGGCGAGGTGCTGGCCGAGGCCAATTCCGTGGTGACGCCGGAGTTGCTGGAGACCCTGTTGCAGAAGGGCACCGAGACCCTCGAAACCCTGTTCGTCAACGATCTCGATCAGGGGCCTTATCTGTCGGAAACCCTGCGCATCGATCCCACCACCAGCGATCTGGAGGCGCAGGTCGAAATCTATCGAATGATGCGTCCCGGCGAGCCGCCCACCAAGGAAGCCGCGCAGAATCTCTTTCATAATTTGTTCTTTACCCCGGATCGCTATGATCTCTCCGCCGTCGGGCGGATGAAGTTCAACCGCCGGCTCGGGCGACCCGCCGAAACGGGGCCGGGCGTGATCTACGACGGTCGTTATTTCATGGGCCGCAACGACGAGTTTTCCAAGAAACTCGTCGCCGAGCATGGCGAGACCTCGGACATCATCGAGGCGCTGAAGGTGCTGGTCGAACTGCGCAACGGACGCGGCACGGTGGACGATATCGACCACTTGGGCAACCGCCGTATCCGCTGCGTCGGCGAGATGGCCGAGAATCAGTTCCGCGTCGGTCTGGTGCGAGTGGAACGCGCCGTGAAAGAGCGTCTGTCGCTGGCCGAATCCGAGGGCCTGATGCCCCAGGAACTGATCAATGCCAAGCCGGTGTCGGCGGCGATCAAGGAGTTCTTCGGTTCCAGCCAGTTGTCGCAGTTCATGGATCAGAACAATCCGCTGTCCGAAGTCACGCACAAACGCCGTGTTTCGGCGCTCGGCCCAGGCGGTCTGGCGCGCGAGCGCGCCGGCTTCGAGGTGCGCGACGTGCACCCGACGCATTACGGCCGTGTCTGTCCGATCGAGACGCCGGAAGGTCCGAACATCGGTTTGATCAACTCGCTGGCCGTCTATGCGCGGACCAATTCCTACGGCTTTCTCGAAACCCCTTACATCAAGGTCGAAGCCGGTCAGGTCACCAAGGAGATCAATTATCTGTCCGCGATCGAGGAGGGCAATTTCGTCATCGCCCAGGCCAATGCGACGTTAGACGAGGAGGGGCGTCTCATGGACGCGCTGGTCTCCTGCCGACATGCCAACGAGTTTGCGATGCGGGTGCCGGAGGAAGTTCAGTACATGGACGTGTCGCCGCGCCAGATCGTTTCGGTGGCGGCATCGCTGATTCCCTTCCTGGAGCACGACGACGCCAACCGGGCGCTGATGGGCTCGAACATGCAACGTCAGGCGGTTCCGACGCTACGGGTCGAGAAGCCGCTGGTCGGCACCGGGATGGAACGCGTGGTGGCGAAGGACTCGGGCGTCTGCGTGGTGGCGCGCCGGGGCGGCGTCATCGAGTCGGTGGACGCCGCGCGCATCGTGGTGCGCGTCAATGATGACGAGGCCGTTCCTGGCGTGCCGGGCGTCGATATCTACAACCTGACCAAGTACACGCGCTCGAATCAGAATACCTGTATCAATCAGCACCCGTTGGTCAAGCCGGGCAATATCGTGGCGCGCGACGACGTGCTGGCCGACGGGCCGTCGACCGACATGGGCGAGCTGGCGCTGGGACAGAACCTGCGTATCGCCTTCATGCCCTGGAACGGCTACAACTTCGAGGACTCCATCCTCATCTCCGAGCGCGTGGTGCAGGAAGACCGCTTCACCAGCATCCACATCGAGGAACTTTCCTGTCTGGCCCGCGACACCAAGCTGGGGCCGGAAGAGATCACCGGCGATATTCCCAACGTGGGCGAGTCGGCCCTATCCAAGCTCGACGAATCCGGCATCGTCTATGTCGGCGCCGAGGTGCGCGACGGCGACATCCTGGTCGGCAAGGTCACGCCCAAGGGCGAGACGCAGCTGACGCCGGAAGAGAAGCTGCTGCGTGCCATCTTTGGCGAAAAGGCGTCGGACGTGAAGGATACCTCGCTGCGTCTGCCGTCCGGCATGAACGGCACGGTCGTCGACGTGCAGGTCTTTACCCGCGACGGTGTGGAGAAGGATAAGCGCGCGATCCAGATCGAGGAGCTGGAACTGGATCGGGTCCGCAAGGATTTCGCCGATCAGCAGCGCATTATGGAAAACGATACCTTCCAGCGCGTGGAAAAGATGCTGGTCGGCAAGGCCGCCGACGGCGGTCCGGGAAGTCTCAAGCCGGGCTCCAAGGTGACCAAAGCCTATCTCCAGGGGTTGTTGGAGAAGGGTTCGCGCGATCAGTGGTTCGAGATCCGCATGCAGGAGGAGGAGATCGCCACCCAGCTCGAGGCGATTGCCGCCCAGGTCAAGCAGCAGCGCGATGAATTCCGCGAGCGTTACGAGGTCAAAAAACGCAAGGTGGCGAGCGGAGACGATCTGGCACCCGGCGTGCTCAAGATGGTCAAGGTATATGTGGCGCTGAAGCGGCGCATTCAGCCGGGCGACAAGATGGCTGGCCGTCACGGCAATAAGGGCGTCATTTCCAAGGTGGTGCCGGTGGAGGACATGCCCTTCTCGGCCGATGGCGTCCCGGTGGATATCGTGCTCAACCCGCTTGGCGTCCCTTCCCGAATGAACGTGGGACAGGTGCTGGAGACCCATCTGGGTTGGGCGGCAAATGGGCTCGGGGTCAAGATCGAGCGGATGCTGCAGGCGCAGACTGCGGTCGCCGAACTACGCGATTTCCTGGAAAAAGTCTATAACCGCAGCGGTAAGTCGGAGGATCTTGCGAGTTTCTCGGATGACGAGATTCTGGAGCTGGCGCGCAATCTGACCCGCGGCGTACCCATGGCCACGCCGGTCTTCGATGGCGCGACCGAGGAAGAGATCCACGCGATGCTCCAACTCGCCGATCGCGACAATTCCGCGCTGGGGATCCCGAGCGGTCAGACCATCCTCTTCGATGGCCGCACCGGGGACCAGTTCGAGCGTCCGGTGACCGTCGGCTATATGTACATCATCAAGCTCAACCATCTGGTCGACGACAAGATGCACGCCCGTTCCACCGGCCCTTACAGTCTGGTCACCCAACAACCGTTGGGCGGCAAGGCGCAGTTCGGCGGTCAGCGATTCGGTGAGATGGAGGTCTGGGCGCTGGAAGCCTATGGCGCGGCTTACACGCTGCAGGAGATGCTCACGGTGAAATCCGACGACGTCAACGGTCGCACCAAGATGTACAAGAACATCGTGGATGGGGACCATCGGATGGAGGCCGGCATGCCGGAGTCCTTCAACGTGCTCGTCAAGGAGATTCGTTCGCTCGCCATCAACATCGAGCTTCAGCAGGATTGACGAAGAGGTTGCATCGGTCGCGGTCAAGGATGGGTTCGCTACGCCCTTCGGTTTTGGCCGGGGCCGGTTCCACCCATCCCGCGCCGCCGCCAGTTATTCCAGGTAGGAGATTAAGGTCTTGAAAGATCTGCTTAAAATCATCAAACAACAGGGTCAGGCTCTCGAATTCGACGCGATCAAGATCGGACTCGCCTCCCCCGAGATGATCCGTTCCTGGTCCTTCGGCGAGGTCAAGAAGCCCGAAACCATCAACTATCGCACCTTCAAACCGGAGCGCGACGGGCTCTTCTGCGCCAAAATCTTCGGCCCCATCACCGACTACGAGTGCATCTGCGGCAAGTACAAGCGGCTCAAGCATCGCGGCGTGGTGTGCGAGAAGTGCGGCGTCGAGGTGACTCTGGCCAAGGTGCGCCGCGAACGCATGGGCCATGTCGACCTGGCCAGCCCGGTCGCGCACATCTGGTTCCTGAAGTCGCTGCCCTCGCGCATCGGGCTGTTGCTCGACATGACGCTGCGCGACATCGAGCGCATCCTCTATTTCGAGTCCTTCGTCGTCATCGATCCGGGCCTGGTTCAGGAATTGGAGCGCGGCCAGTTGCTCAATGACGAGCAGTATCTGGAGACGCTGGAGGCCAATGGTGACGAGTTCGACGCCCGCATGGGCGCCGAGGCGGTCTACGAACTGCTGCGCACCATCGACATGGCCGCCGAGATCCGGCGCATGCGCGAGGAAATCCAGAGCACCAACTCCGAGACCAAGATCAAGAAGCTCGCCAAGCGGCTCAAGCTCATGGAGTCGCTGCTCGTCTCGGGCAATCGTCCCGAATGGATGATCCTGACCGTGCTGCCGGTGCTGCCGCCCGAACTGCGTCCGCTGGTGCCGCTCGATGGCGGGCGTTTCGCGACCTCCGATCTCAACGATCTCTATCGGCGCGTGATCAACCGCAACAATCGTCTCAAGCGTCTGTTGGATCTGGTCGCGCCCGACATCATCGTGCGCAACGAAAAGCGCATGCTCCAGGAATCGGTCGACGCCCTGCTCGACAACGGGCGGCGCGGACGCGCCATCACCGGCACCAACAAGCGCCCGCTGAAGTCGCTCGCCGACATGATCAAGGGCAAGCAGGGCCGCTTCCGTCAGAACCTGCTCGGCAAGCGCGTCGACTACTCGGGCCGCTCGGTCATCGTGGTCGGTCCGACGCTCATGCTGCACCAGTGCGGTTTGCCCAAGCGGATGGCGCTCGAACTCTTCAAGCCCTTCATCTTCAGCAAGCTGCAGCTGCGCGGTCTGGCGACCACCATCAAGGCCGCCAAGAAGATGGTCGAGCGCGGTACGCCGGAGGTCTGGGACATCCTGGAGGATGTCATCCGCGAACATCCGGTGATGCTCAACCGCGCCCCGACCCTGCATCGTCTCGGTATCCAGGCGTTCGAGCCGGTGCTGATCGAGGGCAAGGCGATCCAGTTGCATCCGCTGGTCTGTACCGCCTTCAACGCCGACTTCGACGGCGACCAGATGGCCGTTCACGTCCCGCTGTCGCTGGAGGCGCAGCTCGAAGCGCGCGCGCTCATGATGGCCTCCAACAACATCCTCTCGCCGGCCAACGGTGAGCCCATCATCGTGCCCTCGCAGGACGTGGTGCTGGGTCTCTATTACATGACCCGCGAACGAGTGAACGCGAAGGGCGAGGGCTTTGTCTTCGCCGATATCGACGAGGCGCGCCGGGCCTACGAGACCGGACATGCCGAGCTTCACGCGCGCTGCAAGGTCCGTATCCGCGAGGTCATCAAGGGCAAGGATGGCGAACTGCGCGAGGTGATCGGTATCAAGGACACGACGCTGGGACGCGCGCTGGTGTTCGCCATCGTGCCCGATGGTCTGCCGTTCGATCTGGTCGACCGCGCCATGGGCAAGAAGCAGATCTCGCTGCTGATCAACATGTGCTATCGCCGCCTCGGTCTCAAGGAGACCGTGGTCTTCGCCGACCAGATCATGTATCTCGGATTCCGCATGGCCACGCGTTCCGGGGTCTCGATCGGCCTGGAAGACATGGAGGTGCCGCGCGACGAGCAGGATGCCAAGATGGACAAGGGCGCGCTGTTGGCCGGGGCCGAGGCCGAAGTGCGGGAGATCCAGCAGCAGTATGCCTCGGGTCTGGTCACCAACGGCGAGCGCTACAACAAGGTGGTCGACATCTGGTCGCGCACCAACGATCAGGTGGCCAAGGCCATGATGAGTAAGCTTGGCAGCGAGTCCGCCGAGTCCAATCCCGTGTTCGAGGCGCAGCGTCTGGTGGCCGAATATCGCCAGGGGATCTACAGTGCGATCGACGAGTCGGCGCGGCCGGCGACGCGCGAACTGTTCGATGTCTGGCAGACCCGTCTAAAAGAGGCCGGCGAGCGGCTTGAGCGGGGCGAGATGAATGTGGCGGCCTTTCAGGATCTGGCCGTGTCGCTGCTGGAGGAAAACCGTCCCGAGGTGGCGAAGATCGTCGGACTTGACCAGATCAAGGGACATGGGCTGAAAGAGCGAGTGATCGGCGGCTTCGGCGAGACCCGCAAGCGGGTGGCCGAGCGGCGCAAGCAGGATTCCTTCAACTCGATCTATATGATGGCCAACTCCGGCGCGCGCGGTTCCGCGCAACAGATTCGTCAGCTCGCCGGGATGCGCGGTCTGATGGCAAAACCGGACGGCTCCATCATCGAGACCCCCATCACGGCAAACTTCCGCGAAGGTCTGAACGTCATCCAGTACTTCATCTCGACCCACGGCGCGCGCAAGGGATTGGCCGATACCGCGCTGAAGACCGCCAACTCGGGGTATCTGACCCGGCGTCTGGTCGACGTGGCGCAGGATATGGTGGTGCTGGAGGAGGACTGCGGAACCGAGCAGGGGCTGCTGATGACGCCCATCATCGAGGGTGGCGACGTGGTCGAGCCCCTGCGCGAGCGGATCCTCGGGCGCGTCTGCGCCGTGGATGTCTATCTGCCGGGAACCGACGAACTGGTCTGCAAGGCCGGGACGCTGCTCGACGAGACCTGGGTCGATCGTTTCGATGAAATCGGTATCGATCAGCTTCGCGTGCGCTCGCCGATTCGTTGCGAGGCGCGGCTTGGCGTCTGTGCGCAATGTTACGGTCGCGATCTGGCGCGCGGTCATCGCGTCAACATGGGCGAAGCGGTCGGCGTCATCGCCGCGCAGTCGATCGGCGAGCCAGGCACCCAGCTCACCATGCGGACCTTCCACATCGGTGGCGCCGCCTCTCGGGCCGCGGCTGTCAACAGCATCGACATCAAAAACAGCGGCTCGGTGCGGCTGCACAACATCAAGACGGTGCAGCATCACTCGGGCAACAACCTGGTGGCGGTTTCGCGCTCCGGCGAGTTGACCGTGGTCGATGAACGCGGCATGGAGAAGGAGCGCTACAAGGTTCCCTATGGCGCGACCCTGCGCGTCGCCGACGGCGATACGGTCAAGCCGGGCGATGTGGTCGCCAGTTGGGATCCGCATACCCATCCGGTGGTGACCGAGGTCGCGGGCAAGCTGGAGTTCGATGACTTTATCGACGGCGTGACCGTGCAGAGCCAGGTCGACGATGTGACAGGGCTGGCCTCGCTGGCCGTGATCGATCCCAAGCAGCGTCCGGCCGCGGGTAAGGATCTGCGGCCGATGGTGAAACTGCTCGACGAGGACGGCAACGAACTCAATATCGTGGGGACCGACCTGCCGGCGCGCTATGCGCTGTCCTCGGGCGCGATCGTCAGCGTGGCCAATGGCGCCAATGTCGGCGTCGGCGACATCCTGGCGCGGATTCCGCAGGAGTCCAGTAAGACCCGCGACATCACCGGCGGTCTGCCGCGAGTGGCGGATCTGTTCGAGGCGCGCAAGCCTAAGGAAGCGGCCCTGCTGGCGGAGGCGAGCGGAACCATCGGTTTCGGCAAGGACACCAAAGGCAAGCAGCGTCTGATCATCACCAAGGACGATGGCGAAACGGTCGAGGAACTGATCCCCAAGTGGCGTCATGTAAACGTGTTCGACGGCGAGCGCGTTGAGCGTGGCGAGGTCATCGCCGATGGCGAACTCGCCTCGCACGACATCCTGCGACTGAAGGGAGTCACGGCACTGGCCGAATACCTAGTCAAGGAAATTCAGGACGTGTATCGGTTGCAGGGCGTCAAGATCAACGACAAGCACATCGAGGTCATCGTCCGGCAAATGCTGCGCAAGGTCGAGATCACGGCTCCTGGCGATACCCGGCTGCTGCGCGGCGAGCAGGTGGAGCATTCCGTGCTCATGGACGAGAACAAGCGTGTCATGGCCGAAGGCAAGCAGCCCGCGCTCTATGAGCAGCTGCTGCTCGGCATCACCAAGGCATCGCTGGCGACCGAGTCCTTCATCTCCGCTGCCTCTTTCCAGGAGACGACTCGGGTGCTGACTGAGGCATCCGTGCGCGGATCAACCGACCGGCTCGCTGGGCTCAAGGAAAACGTCATCGTCGGGCGTCTGATTCCCGCTGGCACGGGTTTGTCTCATCATCAGGATCGTCGCCGCAGACGTCAGATGGAATGCCAGGTATCCGGTCAGGCCGATGTGGTTGAAGGTCCGGAAGAAGCATTGAAGAAAGCGCTCAACACGTCAGAGGCGAGTTGAACCAAGCTCGTGCCTGTTAGTCAACGGATTGAAAGCGTTGACAGGCTCTAGCTTGCTCCCTATACTGCTCTGTCTTAGCTAGCCGGCTTTGCGCCGGCTAGTCTCATTTTTAGTCCGGTTCCTTGGTCTGGGCAATCCGCCCGGTCCCCGAGTCGATCGATCGCATTTCGTGCGCGAGTGCTGGCGTTCAATTCCGCCGGTCAGTTGCCGTGCAGGTGTCGTTTGACTCTCGTGATGATGGCGCGAGGGCGCCGCTGGAGACTGATTGCATGGCAACGATCAACCAACTCGTCCGGAAGCCCCGCAAGCGGAACGTGACGAAAACCAATGTGCCCGCTCTTGAGGCCTGTCCTCAGCGTCGTGGCGTTTGTACCCGCGTGTATACCACGACCCCAAAGAAGCCGAATTCGGCCTTGCGAAAAGTCGCTCGCGTGCGCCTGACCAATGGCTTCGAGGTGGCGACCTATATCGGCGGCGAAGGCCATAACCTTCAAGAGCACTCGGTGGTTCTGATCCGCGGGGGGCGCGTCAAGGATTTGCCTGGCGTGCGTTATCACACGGTGCGCGGCACGCTGGATACCTCCGGGGTCGAAAAGCGGCGTCAGGGTCGTTCCAAGTACGGCGCCAAGCGCCCGAAAAAGTAATCGAGTCATCGGTCGCTTCGCGACCCCCTGAATCAAGCCCAGTTCAACGAATAAGGTCGGAGCCTTAGAGATCATGCCGAGAAGACGCGTAGCCGCCCGTCGCCAAGTCCTTCCAGATCCCAAGCACGGAAGCGAGCTGTTGACCAAGTTCATCAATATGATGATGGAAGATGGAAAGAAATCCGTGGCTGAGCGGATTATTTATCATGCCCTCGACCAGGTTGTCGAAAAAAAGGGCGGTAAGCCCGTTGAGCTGCTGGAGCAGGCTATGGAAAACGTGCGTCCGGCCGTCGAGGTAAAGTCCCGGCGCGTAGGCGGCGCGACCTATCAGGTGCCGATCGAGGTTCGCCCTGCCCGCCGCAATTCGCTCGCCATGCGCTGGCTGATCGACGCGGCGCGCAAGCGCTCGGAAAAATCCATGGCGCAGCGGTTGGCCGGCGAGTTGATGGACGCGGCGGATTCCCGCGGTTCCGCCGTCAAGAAGAAGGAAGATACGCACCGTATGGCAGAAGCCAATAAGGCCTTCTCGCATTATCGCTGGTAGCCTCTGGTTCAGCGTTCTTTAAGATTCATCAAGGCGGATTCAGTCGTGGCACGTAGCACACCTATCGAGCGGTATCGCAACCTGGGCATCATGGCGCACATTGATGCCGGGAAGACCACTACCACGGAGCGCATCCTGTTCTACACGGGTGTCTCCCATAAGATTGGTGAAGTGCACGATGGCGCGGCCACCATGGACTGGATGGAGCAGGAGCAGGAGCGCGGAATCACCATCACGTCCGCGGCTACGACCTGTTTCTGGAAGGGCATGAGCCGCCAGCGCCCCGAGTATCGGATCAATATCATCGATACCCCTGGGCACGTCGATTTCACGATCGAGGTCGAGCGTTCGTTGCGCGTGCTCGATGGTGCCTGCGCGGTGTTCTGTGCGGTCGGCGGCGTTGAGCCTCAGTCCGAAACCGTCTGGCGTCAGGCCGATAAATACGGCGTTCCGCGCATTGCATTCGTCAATAAGATGGATCGCATGGGTGCGAATTTCTTCCGCGTCGTGCAACAGGTCAAGGACCGACTCGGCGGCAATGCCGTTCCGATTCAGGTGCCAATTGGTGCGGAAGAGGATTTCAAGGGTGTCGTCGATCTGGTCCAGATGAAGGCCGTCTACTGGGACGAGGCCTCGCGCGGCATGGAATACGAGCTGCGCGACATTCCGGAGGATCTCGTCGATCTCAGCAATGAGTGGCGAGACGCCATGATCGAGGCCGCGGCCGAAGCGAATGAAGAGCTGATGGAGAAGTACCTGAATGGTCAACCGCTGACCAATGAGGAAATCCAGGCAGGACTTCGCGCGCGCACGCTCAGAAGCGAAATCGTTCCCATGATGTGCGGGTCGGCCTTCAAGAACAAAGGCGTCCAGGCCATGCTTGACGCCGCGCTCGACTACATGCCGTCGCCGCTGGACGTTCCGGCGATTCGCGGTATTCTGGATGATCGGGACGAGACAGAGGCCGAGCGCCCGGCGTCCGATAATGCGCCCTTTGCCGCGCTGGCGTTCAAGATTGCCACCGATCCATTCGTGGGCACCCTGACCTTCTTCCGCGCCTATTCTGGTGTGCTGA
Organism: Thiocystis violascens DSM 198; assembly: GCF_000227745.2. Taxonomy (NCBI): domain Bacteria; kingdom Pseudomonadati; phylum Pseudomonadota; class Gammaproteobacteria; order Chromatiales; family Chromatiaceae; genus Thiocystis; species Thiocystis violascens. The sequence goes on from NC_018012.1 coordinate 4,569,427, forward strand.
AGTCCGGCGATACGCTCTACAACCCGGTCAAAGGCCGCAAGGAGCGCATCGGGCGCATCCTGCAGATGCATGCGAACGAGCGTCATGAAATCAAAGAGGTTCACGCGGGCGACATCGCCGCCGCCGTGGGCCTGAAGGATGTCACCACCGGTGACACCTTGTGCGATCTGAACAACATTATTACGTTGGAGCGGATGGAATTCCCCGAGCCGGTCATCTCGGTAGCCGTAGAGCCAAAAACCAAAAGTGACCAGGAGAAAATGGGTATCGCCCTCTCGAAGCTGGCCCAGGAAGATCCTTCCTTCCGGGTGCGCACCGACGAGGAATCGGGTCAAACCATTATCTCCGGCATGGGCGAACTGCATCTTGAGATCATCGTCGACCGCATGCGTCGCGAGTTCAAGGTCGAGGCCAATGTTGGCGCGCCTCAGGTCAGCTATCGCGAGACCATTCGCTCGACGGTCCAGCAGGAAACCAAGTTTGCCCGTCAGTCCGGCGGTCGCGGTCAGTACGGCCATGTCTACATCAAGGTCGAACCGCAGGAAGCGGGCGGCGGCTACGAGTTCGTCAACGCGATCGTTGGCGGTACCGTGCCGAAGGAATATATCCCGGCGGTGGATAAAGGCATCAAGGAGGCCATGACGAACGGCATCCTGGCTGGATTTCCGATCGTGGATATCAAGGTAACGCTCTACGACGGCTCTTATCACGAGGTCGATTCGAGCGAAATGGCGTTCAAGATCGCAGGCTCCATGGCGATCAAGGAAGCCGTGGCCAAGGCGCGGCCCGTGTTGCTGGAACCCATCATGAAGGTCGAGGTCGTGACGCCCGAGATCAACATGGGCGATGTCATGGGTGACCTGAACAGCCGGCGCGGCATGATCCATGGAATGGAAGATGCGCCATCCGGCAAGATCATCCGTGCGGAGGTTCCCCTCTCGGAGATGTTCGGTTACTCGACCGATCTCCGGTCGGCGACCCAGGGTCGTGCGACCTACAGCATGGAGTTCAGCAAATACAACGAGGTGCCCGCCAGCATTGCCGAAGCGGTCTCCAAGAAACAGTAACGATTAAGGGTAGAGCGGGATGTCCAAAGAAAAATTCCAACGTAGCAAGCCGCACGTCAACGTCGGCACCATTGGCCACGTCGACCACGGCAAGACCACGCTGACGGCGGCGATCACCACGCACCAGTCGAAGAAATTCGGCGGCGAGGCGCGCGCCTACGACCAGATCGACAACGCCCCCGAGGAGCGTGCGCGCGGCATCACCATCGCCACCGCCCATGTCGAATACGAGACGGACAAGCGTCACTACGCCCACGTCGACTGCCCCGGCCACGCCGACTACGTCAAGAACATGATCACCGGCGCGGCGCAGATGGACGGCGCCATCCTCGTCGTCTCGGCGGCCGACGGCCCGATGCCCCAGACCCGCGAGCACATCCTGCTCTCGCGTCAGGTTGGCGTGCCCTACATCGTCGTCTACCTCAACAAAGCCGACATGCTCGACGACCCCGAGCTGCTCGAACTCGTCGAGATGGAAGTGCGCGAACTGCTGGCCAAGTATGACTTCCCCGGCGACGACACCCCCATCGTCACCGGCTCGGCCAAGCTCGCGCTCGAAGGCGTCGACAGCGAAATCGGCACCCAGTCGATCGACCGGCTCATGGACGCCATCGACAGCTACATTCCCGAGCCCGAGCGCGCCGTCGACGGCGCCTTCCTGATGCCCATCGAAGACGTCTTCTCCATCTCCGGGCGCGGCACCGTGGTGACCGGACGTATCGAGCGCGGCGTCGTCAAGGTCGGCGAAGAAGTCGAAATCGTCGGCATCAAGGACACCGTCAAGACCACCTGCACCGGCGTCGAGATGTTCCGCAAGCTGCTCGACCAGGGCCAGGCCGGCGACAACGTCGGCGTGTTGCTGCGCGGCACCAAGCGCGAGGACGTCGAGCGTGGCCAGGTGCTGGCCAAGCCCAAATCGATTCACCCGCACACCCACTTCGAGGCCGAAGTCTACGTGCTCAGCAAGGACGAAGGCGGGCGTCACACCCCCTTCTTCAACGGCTACCGCCCGCAGTTCTACTTCCGCACCACCGACGTCACCGGTGCCTGCGAACTGCCCGAGGGGATCGAAATGGTCATGCCCGGCGACAACGTCAAGATGACCATCAAGCTGATCGCCCCGATCGCCATGGAAGAAGGCTTGCGCTTCGCCGTGCGCGAAGGCGGACGCACGGTCGGTGCTGGCGTCGTCGCGAAGATTATCGAGTAAGGACATGAGCAGCCAAAGAATTCGTATTCGCCTGAAGGCGTTCGATCATCGCTTGATCGATCAGTCCGCCCGTGAAATCGTCGACACCGCCAAGCGCACGGGCGCTCAGGTGCGGGGTCCGGTGCCGCTGCCGTCCAAGAAGGAGCGCTTCACGATCCTGATTTCGCCGCATGTCAATAAAGACGCGCGCGACCAGTACGAACTGCGGACGCATAAACGCCTGATGGATATTGTCGACCCCACGGATAAGACGGTCGATGCGCTAATGAAACTGGATCTGGCCGCGGGCGTCGACGTCCAGATCAAGCTGAGCTGAGGACGAGACGATGACGATCGGAGTTATCGGGCGCAAGGCTGGCATGACCCGCCTGTTCCAAGAAGACGGGGAAAGTATCCCTGTCACCGTGATCGAAGTGACGCCGAACCGCGTCAGCCAGGTCAAGTCCGCCGAGACCGATGGCTACCGCGCCGTTCAGGTCGCCTTCGGCACGCGCCGCGCCTCGCGCGTCACCAAACCAATGGCCGGGCATTATGCCAAGGCTGGCGTGGAAGCAGGCGAAGTGCTGCGCGAGTTCCGGCTGGAGAGCGACGAAGGCGCTGATCTGGAAGTTGGGCATGAAATCACGGTGTCCATCTTCGAGACCGGTCAAAAAGTCGATGTACGGGGCGTGACCAAGGGGCGCGGATTTACGGGTGCCATTCGTCGTCACCATTTTTCCATGCAGGACGCGACGCACGGTAACTCGCGCTCGCACCGTTCGGCGGGTTCCATCGGACAAAACCAGACCCCTGGTCGCGTCTGGAAAGGCAAGAAGATGGCCGGTCACCTGGGTGCCGACAATCGCTGCCAGCAGAACCTTGAGGTGGTGCGGGTCGATGCCGAGCGGAACCTGTTGCTGGTCCGTGGCGGCGTGCCTGGCCCGACCGGTGGGCGACTGATCGTGCTGCCGTCCGTGAAGCAGAAAAACAAGGGTTAAGCAGTCATGGAACTTGCCATTCGAAACCACACTGGCGCCGCTAGTGTGCAGGTTTCAGACGCCGTTTTCGGTGTCGAATACAAGCCTGGCCTCGTGCATCAGGTGGTGACCGCTTATATGGCGGCCGCCCGTTCGGGCACGAAGGCACAGAAAACGCGCGCCGAAGTCTCCGGTGGCGGTGCTAAGCCGTGGCGCCAGAAAGGCACTGGCCGGGCGCGTGCCGGTAGTTCGCGCAGCCCCATCTGGCGTTCCGGTGGCGTGACCTTCGCGGCCAAGCCGCGCGATTACACCCAGAAAGTCAATCGCAAGATGTATCGCGGTGCCGTGCGTTCGATTCTGTCGGAGCTGGTCCGGACCGAGCGTTTGATCATTGTGCCAGAGCTTTCCCTGCCGGCACCCAAGACGAAGGAACTGGTCGCGCTCCTGAAGACCTACGAGTTGCGGGACGTGCTGATTCTGACCGACGGTCTGGATGAAGCCTTGTACCTGGCGGCCCGTAATCTGTACGGTGTCAATGTCATGTCGGCTCAGGAAGTCGATCCGGTGAGCCTGGTTGCCTTCGATACCCTCCTGGCGACCGAAGCCGCGGTGAAGAAGCTTGAGGAGCGTCTGGCATGAACAACGAACGTCTCATGAAGGTGCTGCTGGCGCCGATCATCTCCGAAAAATCGACCCGGATCGCCGAGCAGTCGAGCCAATTTACGTTTCGTGTCATGACGGATGCGACGAAGCGGGAAATCGCCAGCGCGGTCGAGCTTCTGTTCGAGGTCAAGGTCGATCACGTTCATGTACTGAACGTCAAGGGAAAAGCGAAACGGGTCAAGCAACGTCTCGGCAAACGTCAGGATTGGCGGAAGGCCTATGTGCGCCTGAAACCCGGCCATGATATCGACTTCGGCGGCGGCGCGTGAGCGCGGCGGCGGACAGAAACGGATAGACCAAGATGCCAATCGTAAAGACAAAGCCCACGTCCGCCGGACGTCGTTTCGTCGTTAAGGTCACGACGCCGGAGCTGCATAAAGGCGCTCCGTACAAGCCATTGATCGAAAAAAAATCGAAACATGGCGGACGTAATAATCTCGGACGCATCACCGTGCGCCACCAAGGCGGCGGACACAAGCAGCGCTATCGTATCGTTGACTTCAAGCGCAACAAGGAAGGTGTTCCAGCGACGGTCGAACGGCTTGAGTATGACCCGAACCGCTCCGCGCACCTGGCCCTGCTGAAGTATGCCGATGGCGAACGCGCCTATATCATCGCGCCGAAAGGTCTCGGTGCCGGCGACAGCGTGCAGGCCGGCGAAGCCGCTCCGATCGCCGTGGGCAACTGCATGCCGCTGCGCAACATTCCGGTCGGTACCCAGGTGCATTGCATCGAGATGCGACCCGGCAAGGGCGCGCAGATGGCGCGCGCGGCCGGATCTTCCGCGCAGCTGGTTGCGCGCGATGCCTCGGCGGCAACTCTGCGGCTGCGCTCGGGCGAGATGCGCAAGGTGCATGCCGACTGCCGCGCTGTCATCGGCGAGGTTGGCAATACCGAGCACAGCCTGCAAAAGCTTGGCAAAGCCGGCGCGACCCGCTGGCGTGGCGTGCGTCCGACCGTCCGCGGCGTTGTCATGAACCCGGTGGATCACCCGCATGGTGGTGGCGAGGGGCGCACCTCCGGCGGTCGTCACCCGGTCACGCCCTGGGGTGTGCCGACCAAGGGTCACAAGACCCGCCACAACAAGCGCACCGACGGCATGATTGTCCGTCGTCGCGGTCGCAAATAATTAAGGCGAGGTTGAGCAAGTGCCACGTTCGATTCGAAAGGGACCCTTTGTGGACCACCATCTGATCAAAAAGGTGGAAGAAGCGGTCGCCCAAAACAGTAAGCGTCCGATCAAAACCTGGTCGCGCCGCTCCATGGTGCTGCCCGAAATGGTGGGCCTGACCATTGCGGTCCACAACGGACGTCAGCACGTGCCCGTGCTCGTCAACGAAAACATGATTGGCCATAAACTCGGTGAGTTTTCCATGACCCGCACCTATCGCGGTCATGCGGCCGATCGCAAGGCGAAGAAGCGCTAGTCGGAGATCCGCGGATGCAAGCCGAAGCAACACTGAAATATGCCCGGATCTCGGCCCAGAAGGCTCGACTGGTCGCGGATCTGATTCGTGGTCGTCATGTCGAGGAGGCCCTGAACACCCTGACGTTCAGCACCCAGAAAGGTGCTGGTTTGATCAAGGGGGTTCTGGAGTCCGCCATCGCGAATGCCGAGCATAACGAGGGCGCGGATATCGACGAGCTCAAGGTTGCGGCCATTCAGATCAACGAAGGCCCAACCATGAAGCGGATCCGCGCGCGCGCCAAGGGGCGCGCCAACCGAATCAAGAAACGCACCAGCCACATCAGTCTGATCGTGGCTGAAGGCTAGGGAATCCAGGGGACCAGCATGGGACAAAAAGTTCATCCGAACGGTATCCGGCTTGGCATCGTCAAGGACTGGACATCCAAGTGGTACGCGAGTACGAAAGATTACGCGAATTTCCTGAACACGGACCTTGCGGTGCGCGCCTTTCTGCGGAAAGAGCTCTCCAAGGCGTCCGTCAGTCGCATTCAGATCGATCGGCCCGCGAAAAATGCGCATATCACCATCCATACGGCGCGCCCGGGCGTGGTGATCGGCAAGAAAGGCGAGGATATCGACAAGTTGCGCGGAAAGGTCTCCGCGATGATGGGCATCCCGGTGCACATCAGCATCGAAGAGATCCGTAAGCCGGAACTCGACGCGCAACTGGTTGCCGAAGGCATCGCGCAGCAGCTTGAGCGTCGCATCATGTTCCGTCGCGCGATGAAGCGGTCGATCCAGAACACGATGCGACTCGGTGCCGAGGGCGTCCGGATCAATGTCGCGGGCCGTCTGAATGGCGCTGAAATCGCACGTAGCGAGTGGGCCCGCGAAGGTCGCGTACCGCTTCATACCCTGCGTGCCGATATCGACTACGGGTTTGCCGAGGCCAAGACGACCTATGGCATCCTGGGCGTCAAGGTGTGGATCTTCAAGGGCGAGGTATTCGGCGACCAGCTTCCCGAAGAACCGGCGCCGAAAGCGGCCGGAAAGAAGGGTTAAGTCATGCTGCAACCGAAACGTACCAAGTTCCGCAAGCAACATAAAGGGCGCAACCGTGGTCTTGCCCAGAGCGGGAACCGCGTCAGCTTCGGTGAGTTCGGCCTGAAGGCGACCGAACGCGGGCGTTTGACGGCGCGTCAGATCGAAGCCGCGCGCCGTGCGATTCAACGCAGCGTCAAGCGCGGCGGCAAACTCTGGATCCGTGTTTTCCCGGATAAGCCGATTTCCAAAAAGCCTCTCGAAGTGCGCATGGGTAAGGGCAAAGGCAACGTCGAATATTGGGTCGCCCTGGTTCAGCCTGGCTTTGTGCTCTATGAAATCGAAGGTGTCACGGAGGAGTTGGCCCGTGAGGCATTCGCGCTTGCGTCGGCGAAACTGCCCGTGCAGACCACTTTTGAAAAACGGACGATTCTGTGATGAAGGCGAACGAACTTAGAAAAAGCAGCCTCGAAGAGTTGCAAAAGCAGTTGATGGAACTGCTTCGCGAGCAATTCAATCTGCGCATGCAGCGGGGCACCGGCCAGTTGTCCAAGCCTTCGCAGATGAAGGCGGGACGCCGGGATATCGCCCGGATCAAGACGGTCATGACTGAAATGACGGCGGGCGGTAAATCATGAGCGACGACACCGAAAAAAAGACCAATCGCACCCTGGAAGGCCGTGTCACCAGCAGTGCCATGGACAAGACGGTGACGGTTCTCATCGAGCGTCGCGTCAAGCACCCGCTATACGGCAAATTCATGCGCCGCTCGACCAAGATCCATGCGCACGATGAAACCAATAGCTGTGGCGAAGGCGATCTCGTGCGTGTTGAGCAATGTCGCCCGCTCTCCAAAACCAAATCATGGCGCTTGCTCGACATTATCGAGAAGGCACGCTGAGGTTACGCGCAACGATACGCCACTCTGGCGTTCGTTCGTCGCCGCGTTCGACGCGGTCATTCGCAGAGCAGCCGGATCCACTCCGGGATCAGCAATCAGTTTAGGTAAACAACAATGATTCAGATGCAGTCCAATCTAGGCGTCGCCGACAATAGCGGCGCAAAGAGGGTGCAATGCATCAAAGTGCTCGGCGGATCGCATCGGCGCTACGCGGGCATCGGCGATGTCATTAAGGTTTCCGTCAAGGATGCCATTCCGCGCGGCAAGGTCAAGAAAGGCGATGTCTATAACGCCGTCGTGGTCCGGACCCGTAAGGGCGTGCGTCGTCCGGATGGATCGCTGATCCGTTTCGACGGCAACGCCGCCGTGCTGCTGAACAATCAGCTTCAACCGATCGGGACGCGTATTTTCGGGCCCGTGACGCGCGAACTTCGGGGTGACCGCTTCATGAAGATCATCTCGCTAGCACCCGAAGTGCTGTAAGGAGACGACGGCATGCAAAAAATCAAAAAAGGTGATGACGTCATCGTGATCACCGGCAAAGACAAAGGCAAGCGTGGCACGGTGTTGCGTGTCGTCGACGAGGACCGAGTCATCGTCGAAAATATCAATATTGCCCGCAAGCACCAGAAGCCGAATCCACAGGCGGGCGAACCTGGCGGTATTATCGACAAGGCCATGCCGATTCAGGTGTCCAACGTCGCGTTGTACAACCCTCAAAAGGGCGGCGCGGATCGGGTCGGCTTCAAGATCCTGGAAGACGGTCGCAAGGTTCGCGTTTTCAAGTCGAACGGCGAAGTCGTAGACGTCTGACCGAGGGAAGCAAAATGAGCAGATTACAGACAGAATATCGCGAGCAGATCGTCGGCCAATTGAAGGAACGTCTCGGCTTCAAAAGCGTGATGCAGGTGCCGCGGATCGAGAAAATTACGCTCAACATGGGTGTTGGCGAGGCGGTTGCGGATAAGAAAGTAATGGATCATGCCGTTGCCGATCTGCGTGCCATCGCCGGGCAGCAGCCCATCGTCACCTTCGCGCGCAAGTCGGTTGCCGGCTTCAAGATTCGCGAGGGTTGGCCGATCGGTTGCAAGGTGACGCTGCGTCGCGAACGGATGTACGAATTTCTCGATCGCCTGGTCAGTGTCGCGATTCCGCGTATCCGCGACTTTCGGGGTCTGAGTCCGAAGGCGTTCGACGGACGCGGGAACTATTCGATGGGCGTGCGCGAACAGATCATGTTCCCCGAAATCGATTACGACAAGATCGACGCAATTCGCGGACTCGACATCACGATTACGACCTCGGCGCGGACGGACGAGGAAGGACGCGCGCTGCTTGAGGCGTTCAAGTTCCCATTCCGTACCTGAGATAGCACTATGGCGAAGAAGAGCATGATTGCGCGCGACGTCAAGCGCACCCAGATCGCGGCCAAGTTTGGCGCGAAGCGCGCGGCACTGAAAGCAGTGATCAATGATCGTGGCGCGAGCGCGGAACAGATCGACGAGGCAATGCGGAAGTTCCATCAGCTTCCGCGCGATGCCAGTCCGTCGCGCCAACAACGGCGCTGTCGGGTCAGCGGTCGTCCGCATGCCGTCTATCGGAAATTCGGGCTTGCGCGCATGAAGTTGCGCGAAGCCGTGATGCGCGGGGATGTCCCCGGCGTCGTCAAGGCGAGTTGGTAAGCTTGCCTCCTTCGGCGCTGTCCGTGAACTGGATCGCGCCGATCAAAAACACCTGAAGGGTATCGCGCCGTCAAGGCGGTTTGACCCAAGGAGCATCCCATGAGTATGTCGGATCCGATTGCGGATATGCTGACACGCATCCGCAACGGCCAGCAGCGTGGCAAAATCACCATTGTGATGCCGTCCTCCAAGCAGAAGGTTGCGATCGCGAACCTGCTGAAGGAAGAAGGCTATATCGCCGAGGCATCGGTCGAACCCAATGGCGGCAAGCCCGAACTGGTCATCAAGCTCAAGTATTTCCGCGGCAAGCCCGTGATCGAGGTCATCAAGCGCATCTCGCGGCCGGGACTACGCATTTATCGCAATAAAAACGAGTTGCCCAAGGTTTGGGCCGGACTCGGGATTGCGATCATCTCCACCTCGCAAGGTTTGATGACCGACCGCGCGGCCCGCCAGGCGGGTCACGGCGGCGAAGTCATCGCCTACGTCGCTTAAGAGGATACGGAGATGTCACGAGTCGCAAAGGCGCCGATTACGGTGCCCAAAGGTGTCACCGTCGAGATCGTCGGTCAGGATGTCAAGGTCAAGGGTGCCAAGGGCAGCCTTGAGTGGAGCGTCCATCCGACCGTTGTCGTCAGTCAGGACGCGAATGAACTCAAGGTGGCTCCAGCCGAGGGTCAGGCAAACGCCTGGGCCATGGCCGGAACCACCCGCGCGCTGATCAACAACATGGTGGTGGGCTGTAGCGCCGGTTTCACGCGCAAGCTCACGCTGGTGGGTGTCGGCTATCGCGCCGCGGCCAAGGGCGATGTGCTGAATCTGGCCCTTGGTTTTTCGCATCCGATCGATTATCCGGTGCCTGCAGGCATCACCATCGAGACCCCGAGTCAGACCGAAGTCGTTGTCATGGGTGCCGATAAACAACGCGTCGGTCAGGTCGCCTCGGAAATCCGGGGGTTCCGTCCGCCGGAGCCTTACAAGGGCAAGGGTGTTCGTTACGCGGACGAGAATGTCCTGCGTAAGGAAGCCAAGAAGAAATAAGGGGTCTCACGTCATGGATAAAAAACAGGCTCGTCTGCGCCGTGCGACGCGGGCACGCGCCAAGATTCGGGAAATGGGCGAATTTCGGTTGTGCGTCTATCGCACGCCCCGGCATACCTACGCCCAAATCATTGCCCCGACGGGCGACAAGGTGGTCGCCAGCGCATCCACGCTGGATAAAGACATCCGCCAGTCGATCGAGGGCAACAAGGCAAACATTGTGGCGGCAACCGTCATCGGTAAGGCGATTGCTGAACGTGCCTTGTCCGCCGGCGTGGAAAGGGTCGCGTTCGACCGTTCCGGCTTCCGTTATCACGGCCGTCTCAAGGCGCTTGCCGACGCGGCGCGTGAGCACGGACTGAAATTCTGAGGACTCGAACATGGCGAACTTCAATCCCAAGCCGGAAGGCGATGACCTTCTGGAAAAACTGGTGGCGGTCAACCGCGTCGCCAAGGTCGTCAAGGGCGGACGGCAATTCGGTTTCGCGGCCTTAACGGTCGTGGGCGATGGCAAGGGCCGGGTCGGCTTCGGTCGCGGCAAGGCGCGCGAAGTGCCGATCGCGATCCAGAAGGCGATGGAAAGTGCCCGCAAGAACATGATCGAAGTCAAGCTGAATGGCACCACCCTTCAGTATCCGCTGCAGGGCGAGCATGGCGCCGCGAAGGTCTTCATGCAGCCGGCTTCCGACGGTACCGGGATCATTGCCGGCGGCGCGATGCGCGCGGTGTTCGAGGTGCTCGGCGTGCAGAATGTCCTCGCCAAGTGCATCGGTACCAACAATCCGATCAACGTCGTGCGTGCGACGGTTCAGGGGCTGCGTACCATGAATGACGCGGAAACCATCGCTGCCAAGCGCGGTAAGACCGTCGAACAGATCCTGGGGTAAGCGATGTCTGACAAAAAAATGATGAAGGTGAAACTGGTGCGCAGCACCAGCGGACGCCTTGAAAAACATAAGGCCTGCGTGCGCGGTCTGGGCCTGCGGCGGATGCATCAGGTCGTCGAGGTCGAGGACACGCCCTGCACCCGCGGGATGGTCAACGCCGTGTATTACATGGTCAAGGTCGTGGAGGAGTCTCACCATGCGGCTCAATGATCTCAAGCCCGACGAGGGCAGCCGGCCTTCCGCCAAGCGCGTCGGACGCGGTATCGGCAGCGGGCTGGGCAAGACCTGCGGACGTGGCCACAAAGGGCAGAAATCCCGTAAGGGCGGCTATCATAAGGTTGGCTTCGAGGGCGGTCAGATGCCGCTTCAGCGGCGTTTGCCGAAGGTCGGTTTTCGCTCGCGCGCATCGCTGGTCAGCGCGGAAGTGCGCCTGACCGAACTTCATCGTATCGAAGGCGATGTGGTCGATCTGGCTTCCCTGATGGCGGCGGGAGTTGTGAATCGCTCCATCAAGACGGCTAAGATCATCGCCTCCGGAGAGGTCTCCCGCGCCTTTACGATCCGTGGCATCGGTGTGACCAAGGGGGCGCGCGTCGCCATCGAAGCGGCCGGCGGCAAGGTCGAAGACTAACCAACAGGCGCGAATTCGGATGGCTAAGAACGTCGGATCAATGGGTAAATCGCTTGGCGGAATGGGGCAGTTGACGGAGTTGAAGCGCCGTCTGCTGTTCCTGTTAGGAGCTTTGCTCGTCTACCGTATCGGTACTTTCGTACCGGTTCCGGGAGTCAATCCCGAGGCACTCGCCATCCTGTTCGACCAGAATCAGGGCTCGATCCTGGACATGTTCAACATGTTCTCGGGTGGCGCCCTGGAGCGTGCGAGTTTGTTCGCGCTTGGCGTCATGCCTTACATCTCGGCGTCGATCATCATCCAGTTGATGACCTCGGTGGTACCGCAACTCGAACAGCTGAAGAAAGAAGGCGAGTCAGGGCGGCGCAAAATCACCCAGTACACGCGCTATGGAACGGTTTTTCTGGCGACCTTCCAGGCGATCGGTATCTCGATGGCGTTGCAGGGACAGACCGCGGGCGGTTCGGCGCTGGTGGTGCATGGGGGTATCGGTTTCGTCTTTACCGCTGCCGTTTCGCTGGTCACCGGGACCATGTTTCTGATGTGGCTCGGCGAACAGATCACCGAGCGCGGAATCGGTAACGGCATCTCCATGATCATTTTCGCGGGGATTGTCGCTGGCCTGCCAGCCGCCCTGGGAGGAACCCTGGAATTGGCGCGCACCGGCGAAATGAATTCGCTGGCCGTGCTGGCGCTGTTCGCGATGGCGCTGGCCGTGACCGCGTTCGTGGTCTTTGTCGAGCGTGGACAGCGGCGGATCACCGTGAATTATGCGCGCCGGCAGCAGGGCCGGAAAATGATGCAGGCGCAGAGTACGCATCTGCCGCTGAAGCTCAATATGGCCGGTGTCATTCCGCCGATTTTCGCATCGAGCATTCTCCTGTTTCCAGGGACTCTCGGGCAGTTTTTCGGGGCTAACGAGAATCTTCGCTGGATCGCGAATATCACGTCTAAGTTGGCGCCGGGCGAGCCGCTTTACGTTGTGTTCTATACGGTCGCCATTGTCTTCTTCTGCTTTTTCTACACCGCGCTGGTGTTCAACCCGAAGGAGACGGCGGATAACCTCAAACGCTCTGGCGCCTTTATCCCCGGTATTCGTCCAGGGGAGCAGACAGCGCGTTATATTGATAGCGTCATGACCCGACTGACTGCGGCGGGTGCCATTTACATCACGACGGTCTGTCTGCTGCCGGAGTTTTTGATCGTGGGCTACAACGTACCTTTCTATTTTGGTGGCACATCGTTGCTCATCGTGGTTGTCGTGGTCATGGATTTCATGGCGCAGGTTCAGGCGCATTTGATGTCGCATCAATATGAAGGCCTGATGAAAAAGGCCAACCTGAAGTCGCCTGGCGCAGGCATGTTGCGCTAACAGGCGCTCAAGATTTAGGAGTTAACAATGAAAGTGCGTGCATCGGTCAAAAAGTTGTGCAGAAACTGCAAAATTATCCGTCGGAACGGTGTTGTGCGCGTGATTTGCGCGGACCCTCGCCACAAACAACGACAGGGTTAGCCATTGATCGGTTGACCTTACAGAAACGTTTGATATACTGCGCGGTTTACCCGCTGAGCTATTAGGAATAAGGGGTTCGTCCATATGGCCCGTATCGCCGGCGTCAACATCCCAGACAAAAAGCATGCCGTGATCGCGTTGACCGCGATTTATGGCATTGGCCGCACGAGTGCGGGCAAAATATGCGACGCGGCAGGCATCCCGCGTGAAACCAAGATGCAGAAGCTGACTGAAGAAGAAGTTGATCGGCTGCGTAATGAGGTCGCCAAGTTCACGGTTGAGGGCGACCTGCGCCGCGAAGTCTCCATGAGCATTAAGCGGCTGATGGATTTGGGCTGCTATCGCGGTATCCGTCATCGCCGTGGTTTGCCGCTGCGTGGTCAGCGTACCCGTACCAATGCTCGGACCCGCAAGGGACCGCGCCGTCCGATCAAACGCTAATCGCGCTTGATCGCCGCAGAAAGACTGGATAATGACGAATGGCTAAACCGATTCGCAACACGAAAAAGAAGATCAAGAAGCAGGTCGCGGACGGGGTCGCCCACGTTCACGCCTCTTTCAATAACACGATTATTACGATCACCGACCGCCAGGGCAATACCCTTTCTTGGGCAACGTCCGGTGGCTCCGGTTTTCGTGGCTCTCGCAAAAGCACCCCTTTTGCCGCGCAGATCGCGGCGGATAAGGCAGGTCAGGCGGCGAAGGAATACGGGCTCCGCAACCTTGATGTCAATGTCAAGGGACCAGGGCCGGGACGCGAGTCCGCCGTGCGAGCGCTGAATAACGCCGGCTTCAAGATCACGAGTATCACCGACGTGACGCCGATCCCTCATAACGGCTGCCGTCCGCCCAAAAAGCGGCGCGTCTGACGTCTGACAGTTCAACAGGAAGAAACATGGCACGTTACACAGGCCCAACCTGCAAACTGGCGCGGCGCGAAGGTACGGATCTATCGCTGAAGAGCCGCGCACGCGCTTTGGATACCAAGTGCAATCTGGAAAAACAGCCAGGTCAGACCACCGACCGTCGGCGCCGGCTTTCCGATTATGGTGTGCAGTTGCGCGAAAAGCAGAAAGTGCGCCGAATCTATGGCTTGCTGGAAAAGCAGTTTCGTAATTATTACAAGAAGGCGGCTCAAGCCAAGGGTGCGACAGGCGAAAACCTGCTGCAACTCTTGGAGCGTCGACTCGACAATGTGGTGTTTCGGATGGGCTTTGGCTCAACCCGTGCTGAGGCTCGCCAACTGGTGAGTCACAAAAGCATTCTGGTCAACGGGCGCATCGTGAATGTCGCTTCTTATCAGGTGAGCGCGGAAGATCAGGTCGAGGTGCGCGAGCCTTCCAAGAAGCAACTGCGCGTCCAGAATGCGTTGTCGCTGGCCGAGCAGTACGGCTTTCCTGACTGGGTCGAGGTTGACACTAAAGGCCTGAAAGGCGTCTTCAAGCGTGTTCCAGACCGTTCGGATCTGCCGGCTGACATCAACGAGTCGCTGATCGTCGAGCTGTACTCCAAGTAAGGAGTTTCCTGAGAGGCACTGAATGAATGACGCTATTGGCGAATTTCTAAAACCGCGCATTGTAAAAGTCGAGTTGGTTCATGGAAACCTGAACCATGCGAAAATCTCTCTGGAACCGCTCGAACGCGGTTTCGGGCACACGCTTGGAAACGCGCTTCGACGCATCTTGCTGTCCTCCATGGATGGATGCGCCGTGACGGAAGTCGAGATTCAGGGTGTGCTGCATGAGTACACGACCATTGCTGGCGTGCAGGAGGATGTCCTTGAGATCCTTCTGAATCTCAAGCAGTTGGCGATTTCACTCAAAGGCAAAGACGAGGCGACTTTCACGTTGAGCAAGAGCGGTCCCGGCCCGGTGACCGCAGCGGATATCGCCATTGATCACACCGCTGAAATCGCGAATCCAGGTCTGGTGATCGCCAACCTGTCGGCGGGCGAACTGAGTATGACGTTGACGGTGCGGCGCGGGCTTGGTTACGAGCCGACGACTCAGCGCGAACTGGATGTCAGCGAGGATCGTCCGATCGGCAAGCTGCCGATCGATGCCTCCTTTAGTCCGGTCCGTCGCGTGGCGATCGAGATACAGTCCGCGCGCGTCGAGCAGCGCACCGACCTGGATCGTCTGGTGATCGATCTGGAGACCAACGGGACCATCGACCCGCGCGAAGCGATTCAGCGTTCGGCGGCGATCCTGCGTGATCAGCTATCCAGTTTCGTCGCGTTGGAGGGGACTGGACCCTCGGAGGTTCAGGTTACCGAGGCCCGTGACGAATCGCCCTATGATCCAATTCTGCTGCGTCCGGTCGATGACCTTGAGCTCACGGTGCGCTCCGCGAATTGTCTGAAGGCTGAAAACATCTATCTGATCGGCGACTTGATTCAGCGGACCGAGGTCGAGCTTCTAAAGACTCCGAATCTCGGTAAGAAATCGCTGACGGAGATCAAGGATGTCCTCGCGACGCGCGGCCTGTCGTTGGGCATGCGTCTTGAGAATTGGCCGCCCGAGAACATTGCCGAGTTGAGCATTCGGTAACGAGCATGGCGCGGCCAACGTCGCGTTTCTCGTTGCATATAAAATCGATTACAAAGAACATTTCGGGATCAGGATCATGCGTCACCGCAAAGCCGGAAGGCATCTTAACCGTACCAGCTCGCACCGCGAGGCGATGTTTCGCAACATGTCGGCTTCGCTGTTTCGTTATGAGCTGATCAAAACCACTCTGCCCAAGGCGAAGGAGTTGCGGCGTATCGCCGAACCCTTGATTACCCTGGCAAAGACCGATTCGGTTCATACCCGCCGCCTGGCCTTCGCCCGGCTCCGCGATAAAGAAATTATCGGCAAGCTGTTCGTCGAACTGGGGCCACGGTATCAGGATCGTCCGGGCGGTTACCTGCGGATTCTCAAATGCGGTTATCGTGCCAGCGATGCGGCTCCCATGGCCTATGTCGAACTGGTCGACCGTCCGATGACATCAGCGGCGGTCGATGTCGACGACGATTGAGAATTCCCTCGATCAGAAAACCGGGCAATCGCCCGGTTTTTTTATGCCTTGTTCAGGTTCGCCGAATCCGAATTTTTGGGATTGTTTCGTGTGATGTCGGTCTTGCTAAAGGGGGCGTTGCAGCTCGGGTCGCTTAGGAGTGAAACTTGAATCCAGCGGCAATTCGACGGATCGCGCTTGTCACCGACTTCGGCGACGGTCTCTATGTGGGTCAAATGCGGGCTCGATTGGGGGCTTTGCTGCCAGAACTGCCGCTGATCGATCTCGTGCATGACTTACCGCCCTTCCGGCCCGATCTGGCGGCCTATTTGCTTCCGGCCCTGGTGCGCGACATGCCAGGCAACACCTTGTATCTCTGTGTCGTCGACCCCGGCGTCGGCGGTGACCGTGCGCTGCTGGCCGTGGAATCCGCTGGCGACTGGTTGATCGGACCCGACAACGGTTTGTTGGCGCCGCTGATCCAGCAGGCCGATGGCGCCGTCTCGGTCTGGCGTATCGGTTGGCGGCCGGAACGGATGTCTTCCAGTTTCCATGGTCGCGACTGGATTGCGCCAGCCGCCGCGCGTCTCTGTCTTGGTCAGGAGCTTCGGATGTCCTGCCTGGAGACATCGGCCATGGTGGGCTCCGACTGGCCGCAAGAACGGGGCGTCATTCTCTATGTCGATCGCTTCGGCAATCTGATCTCCGGGTTGCATGCCCGCGGGCGCGATCGACGGCATCGGCTTCAGGTCGGTGAACAAACCTTGCGAAACGCCCGCACCTTTTGCCAGGTCGTGCCGGGCGAATCCTTTTGGTATAAAAACGCCTTCGGTCTGGTCGAGATCGCCGTGAATCGGGGTCGGGCCGATGATCTGCTGGGGCTTGCCGCCGGCGACCCGATCGGTCCCTTTATCGCCCTGCCGGACGCCGTCTAGTCGATCAGGCGATCATCAGTCATGCGCTTGACACAACCAACGTGTATACGTGATGCGCTTCGATTTGAATGAAAATTGTCTTGGACGCCAGGGATCGGCAGGTTGCTCGCGAAATTGATGTGTTCAAATAACCCATTGGAGACAGCGACATGACCAACTTTGGCGATTTACTCGGGGCGCTCCTGCAAAGTAACGTAGGGCAGTCGGCGCAGAGTCGGATCGGTAATGCCCTGCAGGATCTGCAAGCCAATCTGGGACAGGCATCCGGCGGTCAGGGCGGTACCGGCGACCTGCTTGCCGGCATTCTCGAACAGGCAAAAACCCGTCTCGGAACCGCCGCCGATAACCCGCTGCAGGCCGGCGGTATCGGAGCGGTTCTGGGGTCGCTATTGGGCGGCGGTGGCGATTCCGTCAAGGGTGCCTTGTCGGGCGGCGTGCTGGCCATGCTGGCGGGCGTGGCGTTCAAGGCCATGAGCAATACCGGGCAGACTGGTCTGGCTGTCTCTCAAGGCGGTGAACCGCCCGTGGGGCTAAAGCCTCCCGCGACTCCGGCGGAGCAGACACTGCTGGAAACAAAGGCGCAATTGATCCTGAAAGGCATGATGAATATCGCCAAGTCGGACGGTCAGGTCAGTCCAGAGGAGATTCAGCGAATCGTTGGCAAGGCTGCGGACGCGGGCATCGGTGCTCAGGGGCAGGAGTGGTTGATGGCCGAATTGCTTCAACCGCTGAATCTGGATGCCTTCGCCGCTGAAATCCCAGATCCGGCGGTCGCGGCGGAGGTGTATGCTGCCTCTTTGCTAGCCGTCGAGGTCGACACCCCGCAGGAGCGGGACTATCTTCGTCAGTTCGCCGAAAAGACCGGGCTTGCCCCAGTCGTGGTGCGGCAGATTCACCAATCCCTGGGCGTTGCAATGTAAACCCCAACGAGCGCGGTTTCGTGTCAACCGTGCCCGGATGCGTCCACTGTCTGCCTTCCTCGTTCTGAAAGGAATCGGGAAGGTAAACGACGAGGATGGAGCCAGGATGGAGCAAGTGGACAAGCAATCGACGATCAGCGTTCAGGTCGACGACCGGGAGTCCCGAAGCGCTGTCCTGGACGTGCTGAAGATGCAGACTGGCGTGGATGTACAGGTTCGGCGCCTGCCGGTTGGCGACTATCTCATCGACGACCGCTTTCTGTTCGAGCGTAAAACGTTGATCGATCTCACGCTCTCCATCCAGGATGGGCGGCTTTTTTCGCAAGGATTGAAGCTCGCCGGATCACCTCTACAGACCGCCTTGATTCTGGAAGGCACCTCGAAGGGTCTGGCTGGCAGTCGGATGCGGCGCGAAGCGATCCAGGGCGCATTGGTCAGTTTGACCCTGTTTCTTGGGATTCCGCTCTTGCGCGCCATGGATTCGTCGGAGACCGCCCGACTCATGTTGTACGCGGTCCGCCAGGGGCGCCGATTCGCGACCGGCGCCTATCCGCGCAAAGGCCGCCGCGTTCATGGCAAGACGAGATTGCAGCATCATATCCTGCAGGGGCTTCCCGGCATCGGTCCCAGTCGCGCCAAGCGTTTGTTGGAGCGCTTTGGCAGTATCGAGGCGGTCGTGACCGCCGCTCCCGGCGAACTCGCGCAAATCGTAAGGAATCGGTCAGGTCACCGCCGCTGCCATTCGTTGGGCGGTCGAGGAATCGGCCGGTTGTTTTGTGCTCGACGATGACGACTGGTTGCCGATTTAAGGCACGATATCCGTGATCTTCCAATGGCCGTCCACCAGCGAGAGCCGCAAATGGGTCGGACCCTGGCCCAGGTCGCCGATGCGGATCAAAAAGCGGTGATAGGACTCGAAGAAGGCGAAGCCGATTCCGGCCAGCAGATAGGGCGGACTCTGTCCCGTCGCACGGGTGACCGCGTCGCGCAGGGTTTTATGCACCCAGGGGAGCGTGACCGCTTGATCCAGGGCCGCATCGCCCAGACGCTCAAGATTCTGGCGGATCCAGTTCATGACGCTGTCGGGGTCGCCAGAGGGAAAGATCGCATCGGCGCCAGAGGCCACCCGCTTTTTGTAGTTGGCGCGAATGGCCTGCAAATCCACTAGTTCGGCAAGCTGACTGGCATCCTGTTGGTTGATGGCGGCGTCGAGCCGATACACCGTGTAATAGGGCCAGAGAGCGTAGCCGATCAGCGCGAAGAGAATCAGGTAGCCGAAAAACCGCATCTGTTTTGTCCCTTGATGAATGAGTCAAGTCATGCGTTCATTCTAACCGCAACCCGGCATTGGATATAATCCCCGGACCATTGGAAAGCGGAGACGAGCGTGGACGAGTCGATTGAAATCACCGCCAATCTGGCGACCGACCGTCCGACTGGCGGCACTGTGGGTCCGCCGCCTCTGGTGACGGCTGGAAACGCCTCATGATTGCCACGCAGGGCTTGAACACTTATCTGGTTGGCGGCGCCGTGCGTGATCGCCTGCTGGGACTCACCGTGACGGAACGCGATTTCGTCGTCGTCGGAGCGACTGTGGGCGATCTGCTCCAGCGGGGCTTTCAGCAGGTTGGGAAGGATTTTCCAGTCTTCCTGCATCCCGAAACCAAGGACGAATACGCCTTGGCGCGTACCGAGCGCAAGACGGCGCCGGGCTACCATGGGTTCGCCGTGCATGCCGACCCGAGCGTCACGCTGGAACAGGATCTGCTGCGCCGCGACTTGACGATCAATGCCCTAGCGCAACACGCATCGGGTGAAATCGTCGATCCCTATGGTGGACTGGCCGATCTCAACGCGCGGCGGTTGCGGCACGTCTCGCCGGCCTTCGTCGAGGATCCGGTGCGCATCCTGCGGGTCGCCCGTTTCGCCGCGCGCTTTGCCGGTCTCGGCTTTCGGGTCGCGGACGAGACCCGCGAACTGATGCGGGCGATGGTGGACGCTGGCGAGGTGGATGCGCTGGTGCCCGAGCGGGTGTGGCAGGAACTGTCGCGCGCGCTGGGGGAGGCACGTCCGTCGCGCTTCTTCGAGGTGCTGCGCGACTGCGGGGCGCTGGCGCGGCTGCTGCCGGAGCTGGATCGTCTGTGGGGCGTGCCCCAGCCCATCCAATGGCATCCCGAGATCGATACCGGCGTGCATGTCATGCTGGTGCTCGACATGGCCGCGCGTCTGTCGCCGGATCTGGAAATCCGCTTCGCCGCGCTCTGTCATGATCTGGGCAAGGGCACGACGCCGCCGGACATCCTGCCCAGTCACCGGGGGCATGAGGCGCGCGGTGCGGCGCTAGTGGACGTCCTGTGCGACCGTTTCAAGATCCCCAACCGCTGTCGCGAGCTGGCGCGCATCACCGCCCGCGATCATGGTCTGGTCCATAAGGTCGACGAACTGCGCGCGGGGACGATTCTGGATCTGCTCGAAGGCGCTGACGCCCTCCGCCGACCGGCGCGTTTCCATCAAATGTTGATCGCCTGCGAGGCCGATTATCGGGGCCGAACTGGCTACGAGGAACGCCCGTATCCGCAAGGCGAGCGGCTGCGCCGGCTGCTTGAGGTCGTCGCCGGGGTGGATGTCGGCGCCATCGCGCTGGCGACGCGCGAGCCGCGGCTGATTCCGGAACGGATTCGAGCCGCGCGGATCGGCGCGATCAAGGCCGAGCGGCGGGAGTCGGATGAAGGGCCGCCTCCGACAGGCTTGTGAGCCTTCCGGGCTCGCCGAGTTTTCCGGTCGCGAAACTACATTTGTCCTGCTCCGGAAATCGCCTGCCCACTACCGTCTGTCCATCCGCCTTTCTGCTGTAAAGCCTCCTCCGGGGGCACTGGGCGCGACCAGAGATAACCCTGCCCCCAATCGCACCCGAGTTCCTTGAGCAGTTCGAGTTGCCGCGGGGTTTCGATGCCCTCGGCGATGACCTCCTTGCCGATGGAATGGGCCATGGCGATCATGCCGGCGACCAGATTGCGGTCGCGGGGGGCCTCGATGCCGCGAATGAATCCGCGGTCGATCTTGAGATTCGAGATCGGCAGCTCGCGCAGATAGACCATGGAACTGAAGCCGGTGCCGAAATCGTCCAGCGAGAGCGTGACGCCGCCACGGTCCAGGATGTTCAGCGAGGTCTTCACGCTCGGCGTCATGCGCAGCAACAGGGATTCGGTGATCTCGATCTCGATCAGATCCGGCGGCACATCGGCGGCGTGCAGGTCTTCGAGCAGCCGGCGCGCGAAGCCGCGCGCCTCCAGGTCGGCGGCGGAGACATTGATGCCGAGCCGCACGCCCTCGTCGTCGCGTTCGAGCTGCTCGCGCAGGAGTCGGATGGACTGGCGCAAAACCGCGGCGGTCACGGAGCCAATCAAACCGTTGCGTTCGGCCGCCGGGATGAAATCGCTCGGCATGATGATCGCGCCATCCTCGTCACGCCAGCGCGCCAAGACCTCGAAGCGCCGCTGCCGGTCGCTGGCGCCGATGGCGATCTGTGGCTGAAGCAGGATTTCGATGGCGTCCATGGGCGAGCGGCCCAGTACCGCGCGGTCGATTTCCAGGCGTTTGAGCGCCTGCGTTTCCAGCTTGCGATCGAAGGGGCGGGCGCAGTTGCGGCCATCCGCCTTGGCGCGATAGAGCGCCAGATCGGCCTGCTTGAGCAGTTCGCCGGGCTCGGAGTCGGCGCCGCCGATGGCCAGTCCCAGCGAACAGGTGATGGAGAAACTGTCCCCCTCGATCAGAATGGTCTGGCGCAGCGATTCGATCATCCGCTCCATGCGCGCGAGCGGATCCTCGCCCGCCGGTTGCGGCAGCATCAGCACGAATTCGTCGCCGCCGAGTCGCGCGGCCAATCCGTCGCCGGGCAGCGATTCGCGGATGCGCTCGGCCAGAGCGCGTAGCAGGAGATCGCCCTTGTCGTGACCGAGGGTGTCGTTGATGGTCTTGAAATGATCGATATCCAGGAGCGCGACCGAAAAATAGTGGCCATCGCGCTGGCTGGTCTCGATCGACTCGGCCAACGCCTCGCGGAAGCGCGCCCGATTCGGCAGTCCGGTCAGCGAGTCATGCAGGGCGCGATGACGCATCTCCTCGCGCGACTGGCGCAATTGATCGCGCTGACGCGCCAGCGACTGGGCGAGGCGCTCGAAATGCGCGGCATTGGCGACGATCACCTGCTGGATCAGATTCTTCAGCGCCAGTCCGGCGGCCAGCGCGACCCGCGACCAGGGGCGCGCATGATGGGTGCGTTCTTCCTTCCAGACCTGAAAGGTTCGGTTCGACCAGCCGAAGGGACGCTCGCCATCGCTGGCGGCGAATGGCAGCGAGGCCGGATCGGCGCCCCAGTTGACGGTGTATTTGACCCGTCGGCGTCCGAACAGCAGGATGTCGTCGTGCCGGTCGTCGACGAAGATCGCCATGACGCCGGCGAGCCGATCCGGATAGGCCGCCGCCGGCTCGAATTCGCCGGAGAGACAGTCGGTGCTCCAGAGCGGTCCGGGACGTGTCCGCAGAAAATCGAGCAGATTCTGGATGTGGCCGTTCGGGATGTTGCAATCCTGACCCAGAAAGAGCGGTTGACCGTGATGGTAGATCTGGACCATGTCCGCGCCGACCAACTCGCACAACAGTTGTTCCTTGCCGATGAAACTCTCCGGAAAGGGCTGCTCGATGTCGATCTCGCCGACGATGCCGTTGACCTCCGCCATTCCCAGTTCGCTGGCGCGATTGCGCTCGCGCTCCTCGACCAGACCCAGCCGCGCGGACAGACAGCCGCTCAGTTCGATCAGTCCGCGCCGCGTTGTGGATGTCACTGGATGCGGGGCGCGATGATGAAAGATGATCAGTCCCCAGAGCCGCTCATCATGCAGGATCGACAGCGACATGGAGCCGTTCACGTCGAAGCGTTTCAGATAGTTGCGGTGAATCGGCGACTGCGCGCGCAGATGGGCGACACCGATATCGATGGCGCCGGGGGCCAGGGTTTTGCTCAAGAGCGGCACGTCGGAGTGATCGCGGCTGGGCGCGTAGCGCAGCGGCGTCTCCCGATAGAGCGCGCGCGCCTGACGCGGAATATCGGTTGCCGGATAGCGCAGACCCAGGATCGAAGGCCAGGCGCCCGGCAGCAGGCTCTCGGCGATCACGATCCCGTCGTCCTCGGGTTCGAAGCGGTAGGCGACCACGCGCTCGAACCCGGTCAGATAGCGGAAAATCTCGACGGCCTCCTGGCAAATCCTGGTGGCGCTGTCGCAGCCGCGCAGCCGCCGCTGGAAGGCGGCGAGATCGAAGCCGCGCAGCCGCGCATCCATCGCCATCTCGCCATGGGGCTCGATCTCCAGCAGCAGACGGCCACGCCAGCGGTGCACGCGGACATCGAGCGGCAGCTCGCCGACCGGCGCCTTCGCGCGAAAAAAAGAGGGACAAAAGAGGGCGGAATCCTCGCCCGCGCCCAGGCAGGCGAGTCGCTCGGCATCGCTGTCCGGCAAGGCCAGGGTTAGCGGCTCGCCAAGCAGGGTCTCGGGCTCCAGCCCCAGATACATGGCCGTATTGGCGCTACAGGCATCGATGCGCAGCGTCGCGGGATCGATCGTCAGCAGACAGCCGAAGGGTTGGATGGCGCCGCAGGTGGCGATCGGTTCCGCGTCGCATTGGGAAAAGTCGAAGGAGGCCGCCGACAACGCCGCCAGCGTTTCGCAGAATTTGCCGGAGATCAGGTCATGGGCGACCTGTTCGTTGCGCGGCGGCAGCTGGCGCAGCGGTTCGATGAGGATCCAGAATTCGCCGGGGCGGTGCGAGGCGCGCATTGAAATGCGGACCTGAATCGGATGCATCTGAAAATCGAAGACAAATTCGAAGGCGGTGTTCAATTGGCCGGTCAGGACGCCCCGGCGGAAACGTCCATAGAACTCGGGTACGACAGTGCAGGGCGCCACGTCGGAGAAGAAGTTGCGCCCGATCACCGCCTCGGGCGTGCGATTCGTGATCGCCGCCTGGGAGCGGCTGTAAAATAGGATGACGCCCTCGGCATCGACGCGGATCGCCCCGCAGGGCAGACGGTCCAGTTGCTCCTCGGACAGGTTGTCCAGTTGCCGGGGGTCGTGGATGTCGATGGCGTCATTGAACATCATGGGTTGGCTTCGGCTCCAGCGCGCCGCGGAAAACCGGTTATTATCCCCCAAGGATCGCGTATTTTTTGCGGAAAGCCGAAAAAAGCATCCTGTTAAACCGCGTCCAGCGCGACATGCGTAATTTTCAGTTTGTGTTTGACTCTGGGGATTTCACCAGCCTCACGAGAGACGCGGTTTAAAATTTTATATTTTTAATATCTTAAACCGCGTCTGCTCCGACGATCGTCGATGCGGCCAAGGTTAATCCAATCCAAAAACATCGCATACCGCACTGGACGCGGTTTAGCCTCTCCCTAGCTTCAACGGGCGCCCAGCCCGTCCAGATAGCGTCCGATCAGATCCTCGGTCAGCGCCTCGGCGGCGGTGTCGCCGCCCAGGACGAGCTTGTCGGTGATCGCCAGCACGGTAATGCCATGCACGCCGCTCCAGAGCGCCTGAGCGGACCGGCGCACGGCAAGCGGATCGCGTTCGGGCGCCAGGGCGGAAAGATAGCCGGCCACCCGCGTGAAAAAATCCTCGATCTTCGCGAGCAGGCCAGCCGGAACCTCCGCGTCCGCGGGCAGGACATGCTCGAAGATCAGCCGCCAGCGGACCGGATGCGCGGTCGCGAAGGTGAGATAAGCGCGTCCCATGCCAAGAATGGCCTTGCGCGGTTCGCGACAGTCCGCCACGGCCATCTCGATCCCGGCGCGTAACTCATCGAGCGTGCGTTCGTTGATCCGCAGGATTAGATCGTCGCGGTTGCGGAAGAGAAAATATAGGCTGCCGACCGTGTAACCGATCCGACCCGCGACGGCGCGGGTCGTCAGGGTCGTTGGCCCTTCTTCCTCCAGCATGGCCACGGCCGCCTCCAGGGCAAGAGCCGCGAGTTCCTCTTTGCTGTGTTCGCCGCGACGGCCCATGTCATCCCGCCAAGCGCTGTTGCCGCGTCATTATTTGGTCAGGGCCATGAAAAGCTGGGGGAGCTTTTCCGGGAGCCGCTCGACCCGATCGATGACGGTGAAGCGGTTGCCGAAGCAGTCGCGGACATATTCGTCGGCGTGACTGTCGAGGTTGATGCAGTAGGTATAGATCCCCTGCTGGTCGAGTTCCTGAACCGCCTTGTGGGTGTCCTCGATCAGCAGCCGCTCGTCGTCCACATCGATGTCGTGAGGCTGGCCGTCGGTGAGAATCAGCAGCAGCTTTTTCTCTGCCTGGCGAGCTTCCAGATAATGGGCCGCGTGACGCAGGGCGGCGCCCATGCGGGTGGAATAACCGGCTTCCATCGCGGCGAGACGACCCTTGACCTGATCGTCCCAGCCCTCGCCATACCCCTTGATATGTTGATAGCGAACTTCGTGACGGGTGTTCGACGAGAAGCCGGCGATGGCGAACTCGTCGCCCAGATGATCGATGGCCCAGCCGAGCAGGGCGACGGCCTCCTGACTGAGTTCCAGGATGCTTTGGCTGCATCCGTCCGGGATTTGATTGAGCGACTGCGAGAGATCGAGCAGGAGCATGACGGCGATGTCGCGCCCGTCGTGTCGGTGACTCATGTTGATGCGCGGGTCCGGGGTGGCCCCGCCGCGAAAGTCGATGAGCGAACGGATGGCGACATCCAGATCCAGCTCGCAGCCTTCTTCCTGATAACGCAGACGCACGTACTGCTGAGGCTTGAGCAGGTCGAGAATCTGCTTCAGGCGCTTGGCCAGCATCCGGTGCTTGTCGAGCAGGGCGTCGATGTGGGCGGGGTCGCCGCTGGGATGCAGGCCCTCGTAGAGGCTGACCCAGTCCGGGCGATAGGTCTTGCTCTGGTAGTCCCACTCCGGGTAGTGGCGGGGCGGCAGGGTTTCGACCTCGTCGGCCTGACGCGGCTTGCGTTCCTCGAAGGCTTCCTCCTCGTCGCCCTGTTCGATGTAGCGCCAAAGGTGGCGGTTATCGTCGCGGTAGTCGACCTCGGTATCCGTGAAGTAGACGTTGGAGGATAGATCCTGCTGGCGGCGGGTGCGGGCGATGTAGGCGATGGCAAGGTCCGCGATGGCCTGGGTGCTGGACGGACCCTCGGCCAGTTCGGCGTGAAAACGGGCGACGAAATCGAGCAGGTTCGGGTCGCGGTAGCCGTGGTCCGGGTCAAGGACGGCGCGGGAGAACATCGCGAGACGATGGCGGATGCAGGATTCGCGCTCCGGGTCGCAGGCGTCCTCCGCCGGCGTGGGGTGCAGAGCCAGGAGGATCCGGCGCAGTCCGGGGTATTCGCGCAGCGCCAGGGAGTCGACCCGGCAATCCTCGAAGGTCTCGACCGCGAGGCGCTGGAAGGGGCTGAGATTATCCGCGACGAGCGAGCCGCTCCAGCGCAGATGGGCGGCGACATGGGCCAGCAGGGCGCGGTAGCGATCGATCCCGGCGACCCCGTCGCGGTCGTCGTAGCAGTCCGGAATCCGCACCCCGAGGGCGTCGAAGTAGGGCAGGGGCTTGCGCGGTTCGTCGAAGGCGTCGGAATAGGGGACGAAGGTCTGGCGCTCCCGCCACAGGGCACGCAGATACAGATCGAGCTGGCGCTCGTGATCGACGAACAGAACACCGTGACGCTCGCGCTGAAGGACCGCCCGGCTATCCGCCGATTGCAGACTGAAATAGTCGCGTTGGCGGTCGGGATGATCGGCATAGTGACGCAGGCCATAGTCGAGCCAGTTGCGCAGGCCATGGCAGGTGAGCTGGCTCAGGAGGTAGGGGATCCGTTCCAGCAGGTCCGGGAGGCTCGGGCTCGGGATGGTGGTGTGGAAGCCATGGATGGAGCCGGTGGTGCGCTCCATGAAGTCCAGAATCATCGCGGTATAGCGGGTCAGCAGCTCGGCGCTGGCGAGGCGACGCGACGCCTCGGCGATGCTCTGCAGAAAGGGCAGAATGGCCTTGCCGTTGGGACTGCGCGAGAGCTTCCAGACCGTCTGGGAGACTAGCGCCAGGGTCTCTTCCCCCAGATCGGCGGCGACTCGGGGCATCTCTTCCAGATAGACCAGCACCGGCTCGAAACCGCGCCCGATGCGGCAGATCAGCGAGGCGCCTTCCAGATAGTCATGGATCCCGGTCTCGCTCAACAGGATCCGGGCCTCGGTCATGCAGTCGGGGAAGACCTGGTCGAGTTGAGGGAAGTTGCAGCGCAGTTGTTGGCGCAGCGGGGCCAGGATGTCGGGCGAAAGCGGTGCTGGGACGGGCATGGCGGCTCCGGCGGGGCTATGGTTGGTCGGGCAAGACCGCGAGGTACTTGGCCGGCTGCTGCTTATCAATCGAACCCTGACGCTTATTTCGCGAACTCGGGTATGAAAATCACCTCGCTAAGCGGCCTCACCAAGACCCGTTTGCGGTTTGCCGGATGCGACGGACGTCAAGGGGACGCTGTCCAAATACAAAGTATCCGGACAAAGATCGAGTCCGTTGCTCCATTGAATACTCCCAAGGAACGGTCTTACCGAATTGAATACGCCACGATCCTTGAGTTGCTGGAACAATCCTTTCTCAAGATATGGCAACACGTCGAACACGCGAATTTCGCCGTTCGCAAAGCGTAGATTAAGAGAATAGTCGTTGTTGGGTTGAACGTCTGTCACACGCGGGTTCATGACCAGGCACCTATTTCAGTGCGACGGAAACACCGCATCGATCGCATGGTGCAGCGTGGAGCGAATATCCTCGTCGTCGGTGATCGGGTCGACGAGCGCCATGCGGCTGGCCTCGCGCGGCGCGATGCCCTCGTCCATCAGGTTGGCGGCATAGACCAACAGCCGGGTGGAGATGCCCTCGTCGAGTCCGTGGCCCTTGAGGTTACGGGCGGCGGCGGCGATCTTGACCAGCGCGGCGGCCAATTCCGGGTCGATGCCGGTTTCGGTGGCGACGATCCGGGTTTCCAGGTCGGCCGGCGGATAGTCGAAGACGAGGGCGGAGAAGCGCTGCTTGGTGGACTGCTTCAAGTCCTTCATCAGGGATTGGTAACCCGGATTGTAGGAGATCACGAGCTGGAAATCCGGGTGCGCGGTGACGACCTCGCCCTTCTTGTCGAGCGGCAGGCTGCGCCGATGGTCGGTCAGCGGGTGGATGACCACGGTGGTGTCCTGACGGGCCTCGACGACCTCGTCCAGATAGCAGATGGCGCCGATGCGGGCGGCCACGGTGAGCGGGCCGTCCAGCCAGCGCGTGCCGGTGGCGTCCAGCAGATAGCGCCCGACCAGATCCGAGGCGGTCATGTCTTCGTTGCAGGCGACGGTGATCAGCGGCTTGCCCAGACGCCAGGCCATGTATTCGATGAAACGGGATTTCCCACAACCGGTCGGCCCCTTGACCATCACTGGCAGGCGGCGCTGGTAGGCGGCCTCGTAGAGTGCGATCTCGTTGCCCTGGGGCTGGTAAAAGGGCTCCTGTTTGACCTGGTACTGCTCGGTGTCGATGTTCATAGTCGCTCGCGGGGGATGCGGGGGAATGGGTTGCCTGACGTTTCACAGCGCGCATGCGCGGATCATACTGGAGTGCGGTCCGCGCAGCGGACCCTACGGACGAGGTATTGGGGTTGCGTAGGGTCCGCTGTGCGGACCTGAATCCTAGCGCAAAAAGCCCCCGCTGGGCGGGGGCGCTTATTCACCGGATCAGGCTCGGAGAACCAGACGGCTTACTTGTGCTCGGCCGCCGCGCCGAGCTTGTCGCGCCAACCGGGGAAGAGCTTGTCGGCGTCGAGCGGGAAGGACGCGAAGGCGCGCGCGAATTCCTTGTGCTCCTTGGCGAACTCGATCGGATCGGCACCGGCCTTCCAGCACTCGTAGGACTGACGTAGCGAGATCGCGCCGGCCGCCGGGGAGTCGATGTGGCCGTAGGAGCCGCCGCCAGCGGTGTTGATCACGTTGCCGTGGCCCAGGTTCGCGAAGAAACCGGGCAGGCGTAGTGCGTTCATGCCGCCGGAGATGATCGGGGTGGTGGGCTTCATGCCGTGCCACTTCTGGTAGTAGACCGGACCCTGACACTCGTCGCGCTCGATCATGTAGGCGATGATCTTGTCGTCCGCGCCGCCTTCCATCTTGCCGTAGCCCATGGTGCCGACATGGATACCGGAGGCGCCCTGAAGACGGGAGATCTTGGCCAGCACGAAGGCGGTATAGCCGCGGTTGGCGGACGGCGAGGTGATCATGCCGTGGCCGGCGCGGTGATAGTGCAGATACTGGTTCGGATACTGACGACGGGCGGTGGTGATCATGCCGGGACCGCCGACGAAGCCGTCGACCAGGAAGGCCACCTTGTCCGCGTCGGGTCCGAAGGTCTCCAGGATGAAGTCCGCGCGGGCGCACATCTCGTAGTGGTCGTCGGCGGTGATGTTGGCCGAGAACAGCTTGGCCTGGCCGGTTTCGTCCTGCGCGCGCTTGAGCGAGTCATAGACCAGCGGGATGACCTTCTTGGAAGGGCAGAAGGTCTGATTGCCTTGGGGCTCGTCGTTCTTGATGAAGTCGCCGCCGAGCCAGAACTGATACGCGGCGTGCGCGAAGGGTTCGGGACGCAGGCCGAGTTTGGGCTTGATGATGGTGCCGGCGATGTAGCCGCCGTCCTTGATCGGACGACCGAGGATGCGCCACAGGTCGGAGATGTCCTTGGACGGCCCGTCGAACAACTGGATGGCGCGATCCGGCATATGGAAGTCGATCATCTGACCGTATTCGATGTCGCCCATGCCCTGATTGTTGCCGATGACCAGGGTCAGGAAGGATACGATCATCATGCGACCGTCGGTCATGTTGCGGTCGAAGAGGTCGAGCGGATAGGCGATCCGCATGTCCTCGTTCGCCTCGTCGATGTAATAGACCAGCGCGTCGACGCCCTTGGTGAAGTCGTCGGTGGTGGAGACCTCGACATTGGTGCCGGTGGAGGACTCGGCCGCGAAGTGAGCGGCGGCCTCCAGATAGCCGATGCCGCCCTTGGGCTTCATCTTATAGGCCACGAGGATGTGCTTGCCGCCCGCGATCAGGTCGGCTTCGGTGAGGCTCAGGTCGGAGTAACGCGCGGACTGGTCAAGTGCCATTGGCAGGTCTCTTCTGGGTTGTGATGGGCGTCGATGCCCGTGGCGAGGGCGGAGCCGGGATAAACCAGGTTTACTCGGCGGGACTGCCCTCGCGATGAATTTCCAGGCAGATTACAGGTAAATTTAGCATAAATATATTATGAATTTCTTATCATTAAGATAATCTTTTCGATATGTATTGCGTTTGCAAATATCTCGTGCTGTATGCCATGCGAGACATGGCGCCAATCCTTACCGCATGCTGGCCTGGCGATCCAGAGTGAAGCGAAAACTGACCTTTCAATGTGGTTGAAATCCTCACCATCTAAGTGGGTAAATCAGGCATTCAGTTCCTGCTGATGTTTCGGTGTCCCTGTATACTTATTGCCAAAGCGATTTCGGAGCCCGTATTCGGGTCGATTTGTCTGAAGGGGTTTTCGGCAGCGTTGCTCTAATGCGCGGGAATTTTGCATAGCCTTTTGATTATCCGATTGGTGTGAAAATGCGACATAAGTTAAGGGTGTGTCTTTTTTCCGCCGAAACTGTTGCAAATCGCGATGCGCTCCACTATAGTTCAACCCGCAAAGCATGATTGCCCACGACTTTAGCAGTCTAGTCTGACAAATTCACAACAGCGGAGAACAGCATGAACAAGAATCTTCTTACCCTGGCAGTCGCCGCCGCACTGGCCGCGCCCGCCATCGCTCCTACCACCGCATCGGCCGAAGCCATTGTCTATGGCAAGGTTCACGTCTCTCTCGACTATGCGGATGTATCAAACGTTGTACTGCCTACTTACGGCTTCGCGCGTGACGCAAATAACGCGGTGATCCTCGACGTCAACGGCAACCCCACGCTCGTGAAAACCGCCGATGGCGAAGATTTCAAGGGTTGGGGCATGTCCAGCAACGGTTACATCCCAGGTGAAGGCCGCGCCAGCCGTTTGGGCTTCAAGGGCTCGGAAGATCTTGGTAACGGTCTTAAGGCCATTTATCAGATCGAGTTCGGCGTCAATCTGAACGACACCAACAACAACGTTCTCAGTAACAGCGACTCTATTACCTATCGCAACACCTTCGCGGGCTTGGCCGGCGACTGGGGTACCTTCCTGATGGGTCGTCATGACACCCCGATGAAGATCTCCACCGGCAAGCTGGATCTCTTCTCCGATACCATGGCTGACTACAATGGCACCGTTGGCTTCCGCGATCTGCGCGCCGATAACGTGGTTGCCTATATCAGCCCAAGCTGGAGCGGCTTCCAGTTGGCGGCTGCATTCGTTCCGTCCGGCGGCGCCACCGGTGGCGGCAATGGTCTGAACCTCGAAGAAGACAGCATTGCCGACACTTACTCGATCGCGGCCATCTACAGCAACGGCCCCTTCTACGCCTCCGCGGCCTTCGAAAATCTGAACAGCGAGCACTTCAACAACCAGGCGACCGCTCTTGCCGGCAACAATTGCCCGGTGAACACCGTGGTGAACCCGGTGACCGGTGCCTACACCTCGACCTGTAACTTCCAGGATGGCGATGCGCAATCCTGGCGTATTGGCCTGGGTCTCCTCGATTGGAACGGCTTCAGCCTGACCGCGATCTACGAAAACCAGGATCAATTCAACAACGACCGCTTCGCCGCTTACACGGATCCCACCAATCCGGCGACGAACTGGAGCATTCCAGGCGCTGCCAACGATGCCGATCTCTGGCAGATCCAGGCTGGCTACGCATTCGGGAACAGCATGGTCAAGGCCATGTACGGACAGGCTGATTACTCGGCCGACGACGTCGTGATGGGTGCCGATTATGTCTCGATCAACGGTGGCCCAGTGTTCCTGGAAAACCGCACCAAGTCGCTGGATTATGACGTCGCTACCTGGTCGGTCGGCTACGACTACAAGTTCAGCAAGCGCACCACGGCTTATGCTTTGTATACCGATGTCGACAGCGACCTGGAAAACATCAGCGCAGGTTCCAACTGGAGCGGTTTCTCCCTGGGGATGATGCACAGCTTCTAATGCTGTCCTGAACCATTCTTGGTCAGAGAATCGCCTGGATGCGATGAAAACGGGGCCTTCTGGCCCCGTTTTTTTGTCTGCGTTAACCGCTGAAATCAGCGGCCTTGATGGTTTTCGCGCCGTTCGGCGTTCCCAGGATCAGCACATCGGCGGGCCTCAGCGCAAAGATACCGACCGTGACCACGCCCGCCAGATTGTTGATCCGCTGTTCAAATTGCAACGGATCGGCGATCTCCAGGTGCTGTACATCCAGGATCAGATTGCCGTTATCGGTCACGAAACCCTCGCGCCAGATCGGTGTTCCGCCCAGCCGAACCAACTCGCGCGCCACATAACTGCGCGCCATTGGGATGACCTCCACCGGCAGCGGGAAACGGCCGAGCACCTTCACCAGCTTGCTTTCGTCGGCAATGCAGACGAATTGCCGGCTCGCCGCAGCCACGATCTTCTCCCGCGTCAGCGCGCCGCCGCCGCCCTTGATGAGTTGCAGTCGTTCATTGGACTCGTCCGCGCCGTCGACATAGATCGACAGTTCGCCCGCGCTGTTCAGGTCGAGGACCGGAATTCCATGTCCCTTGAGACGCTCGGTGGACGCTTCGGAGCTGGAAACCGCCCCTTCGATGCGTCCCTTGATGGTCGCGAGCGCATCGATAAAGTGATTCACGGTGGAGCCGGTGCCGACACCGACCACGCCGCCTTCGACATACGCCAGCGCGGCCTCGGCGGCCTGCTTTTTCATCGCATCCTGATTCATTCCGGTTTGTCCTCCAGAGTGGGTGATTCAAAGCAGGGCATGATAGCAGAGCCTTCGGGCCTGTCTCCGGCCATTGGAATGGCAGGGAGCAATTCTCAGTATGGCTTGATGCAGCGAAAAACCCAGACGAATCAGGCGGACAGCGAAGGATTTTCCCATTCGTCCTGAGCCCTTCGGTTTCGCTCAGGAGAGCCTTGTCGAAGGCGTCTGAAGCCGTTCATGGTTCGAGTGCCTCACCACGAACGGCTTCGGGCGAGGCGGCGAGTGCATCACCACGAACGGCTTCGGAGTAGAAAATGCTCTTGCCTGGCGCGTCTTTTTCGGGGTCGTATTCCATCGGCAAACTATGCGCGATGCCTTTGTGACAGTCGATGCAGGTTAGTCCGGCGTCCTCCGCGTCCTGGTGTGCCTGGGAACTGCGCGATTCCTGTTTCGTATAGTCCATGGACTCGAAATCGTGGCAGTTGCGGCACTCGCGCGAATCGGTTCGTTTCATCGTGCGCCAGACATTTTGGGCCAGCTCGAAGCGTTTGGCCTCGAACTTCTCGGGCGTGTCCAGCGCCCCCAGAAAATGGTGATACAGCTCGTTGCTCGCCTGGATCTTGCGCGCGATCTTATGCACCCAATCCTTCGGGACATGACAGTCCGGACAGGTGGCGCGTACCCCGGTGCGGTTGGCGTAGTGGATGGTGTCGGTGTATTCCTGGTAGACATTGACTTTCATCTCATGGCAAGAGATGCAGAACGGCTCGGTATTGGTCGCTTCCATCGCGGTATTGAAACCGCCCCAGAAGAGGATGCCGATCCCAATGCCAACCAGCAGGATGAGCCAGGTCGCTCGGCGGGCGCGGGTCTTGGGTGCTGAAGTCTGACGATGGTCCGGCATGGTGTCCTCCTGGGTCGTTCGAGGGTCGGTCAGAAGGTCTCGCGAGACGGTTTAACGGTCTCCAAAGACATTCTCGACCAGCGGCATGGCGCCCGCCTGGGGGGCATGGCATTGCGTACAGAAATAGCGGCGTGGCGCGAGGCCGTCGAGCTTGTTGCCGTCACGGTCGTAAAAATGGCTGTCGGCGATCTTGGGCGCCTTGGCGGTCTCGAAGGTATCCGGGCTGTGGCACTTGAGACAGCCGTTCTGACGCAGATCGATACTGTATTTGTCGATCGGATGCGGGATCAACGGCGGCTGCGCTTCCCAACCCACAACGAATCCGCCGGGCACCGCCAGTGTCGGCTTGTTCGGCGAGGCGTCGGAGGGATCCGTCACCGCGTGACCGCGCAGCGACTCGATCTCCTCGGCCAGCGCCGCGGGCGCCAGACCGGCGGCGGCGAATCCGCATAGCAGGATTGCAACTCGTCTGTTCATTCTTCTCTCCCGCCGGGTCGGTTGGCTGGTGGTGATGGATCGAATAACGGGATCCTTGGATTCAGGCGCATGAGCGGTGGCGTTCCCTCCCGGTCCGGCGGCGGCCTTCCTCTCCCGAGCGTGAAGCGAAACACGTCCTTGCTGCACACATCGATACAGCGACCGCAGTTGGTGCAGTGGATGTCGCCGATCAGCGGTCCGAGACCCTTGGCTGCGCCTTTCAGCGCGGGCTTGATGACCTGCGGTTCCGGGCAGACGGCGAAGCAGTCCATACAGTCGTCGCAGCGCTCGCGTCCGTCCGCCGCGACCCGCACCAGTGCCCGGCTTCCGAGCAGTCCATAGAAGGCGCCCACCGGACAGAGGTGTCCGCACCAGCCGCGCCGGACCATCAAAAGGTCATAGAGAAAAATGCAGAGCAGCAGCATCCAGGCCCAGCCCAGGCCCCAGAGTCCGCCAAAGATAAGGCCGCGATGAGTCATGGAAACCGGATTGACGAACTCCCAGACCATGACGCCGGTCAGCAGCGGGAAGAGCAGGATCAGGCCCAGCAGCCAGTAGCGCAGGCTGCGCGAGAGCTTGCCGCTCGGGCGGATGTCGAAGCACCGACCGGTCCAGGCGGCCAGATCGGTCACCAGATTCACCGGGCAGACCCAGGCGCAGAAGACCCGCCCGCCGACCAGGGCATAGAAAGCGAGCACGATCAGCGCGCCGATCAGTCCGCTCAGGGTTGGCAGGGTTCCCGAGAGGCTGGATTGCGTAAGCAGCAGCGGGTCGGTCAGCGGCAGGACATCGAGTGTCATGCTCGCCGACAGATTGCCCGTCACGATCCAGACCCCGGCGACCGGGCCGGCCAGAAAGAGGGCGAGAATGCCGAGCTGACTGAGACGTCGCAGCAGCAGCCATTGGTGCGCCTTGAGCCAGCCTTGTTCAGCGATGGCGATCTGGCCGGGGTAGTCCATGCCTGCGTTCATCTCACAGTGGCCCCTTGCGGTTGAGTGAGTCCATGGGATTGTCCGGGAATGGCGGATCGGCCGGGAGGGGCACGCCCAGCGGCTCCGGAACGGCCTCCTGGATCAAGCCTGCTCCGCCATGTTCGTAGCGCATCCCCTCGGGGAGGTTGTACTGGTGCTCGGCATCGGGCGTGACCAGCGCGCCGCCGGCCTCGCGTTTCTGCTCCCAGCCCAGCCGGTAGTGCGCCCCTAATTCGCCCTTGGCCAGATGCAGCGGCAGCACCTTGATCGCGGCCTGATCGAGGATGCAGACCTCTTCGCACTTGCCGCAGCCGGTGCAGTGCTCGGAGTGGACCACCGGGATGAAGCGCGCATGCTTGCCGGAGCGCTCGTTATGCTGCATGTCGAGCGTGATTGCCTCGTTGCGCAGCGGGCAGGCATTGAAGCAGACCTCGCAGCGCAGCCCCTGGAAGGCGATGCAGTTCTCCTGATCGATCAGCACCGCCAGCCCCATTTCGGCGTCGCGGATGTCGGTCAGGGCATGATCGAGCGCATTGGTCGGACAGGCGGCGACACAGGGGATGTCCTCGCACATCTCGCAACCGGCCTCGCGGGCGATGAAATAGGGCGTCCCGGTCGGGATCTCCTCGCCCAGCCGGGCCAGATGCAGCATGTCGTAGGGACAGTCGCGCACGCACAGACCGCAGCGGATACAGGCGCCGTTGAAGTCGTCCTCCGGTAAGGCGCCCGGCGGACGAATGGCCCAGGCCGGCAGGCTCGACGCCCGTTGGCTGTAGAGTCCCAGCCCGAGACCGGCGAGTCCCACGCCGCAGGCCGTCTTCATCACGCCGATGATGAATTGGCGGCGGTTGAGGGTCTTGCCGGTCTTTTGGCGTTCGGTGCTCATGGGGCGTTTACAGTTGTCAGTTGTCAGTTGTCAGTTGTCAGTTGTCAGTTGTCAGAATCGTAGGATGGGCAAAGCGCAGCGTGCCCATCCTGTTACGCCTGGCGAACCACGCCTCTGGTGACGCCGCTCCAGCGGCGTCACCCGCGAGACGAAGCTCTGCTTCACTTAGCCCGCGCGGACGTGAAGCAGAGCTTCATCGCTCGGGTCACGAAGCTGGAGCTTCGTGACCAGAAGTGGAGCGACGTCGATCAAGCCCGCACCACCTTGCACGCGCATTTCTTATAGTCGGTCTCCTTGGAGAGCGGATCGGTCGCATCCAGGGTCAGTTTGTTGACCAGCCGGTTGGCATCGAACCAGGGGACGAAGACCAGCCCATCGGGTGGACGATTGCGCCCGCGCGTCTCGACCCGCGCCTTGATCTCGCCGCGCCGGCTCGAAATGATCGCCATCTGGCCGTCGCGCAGACGGCGCCTTTTCGCATCCTCCTTGCTCATGTAGACGACCGCGTCGGGCACCGCCCGATACAGCTCGGGCACGCGCCGGGTCATGGAGCCGGAGTGCCAATGCTCCAGCACCCGGCCGGTGCAGAGCCAGAGGTTGTATTCCGCGTCCGGGCTCTCGGCCGCCGGCTCGTAGGGCGCGAAGATGATGTTCGCGCGCCCATTGGGGTTGCCGTAGAAATAGACATCGCCCTTGGCGACCTCGGGATTGAAGGCGCGCACATGGGGGTCATAGCCCTCGCGGAAGCGCCAGAGCGTTTCCTTGCCGTCGATGACCGGCCAGCGCAGTCCGCGCGTCTCGTGATAGCGCTGGAACTCGGCCATCTCATGGCCCTTCTTGATGATGTCCGGGGCGGAGTTGAAGCGCCGGTACTCTTCAAACAGCCCCTTCTGGACGTAGTAACCGAAGTCCTTGCTCTCGTGGTTCTGGTAGGCGTTGCCCCGGTCGTCGAGGATCTGGCCCTCGTAGGGGAAGGCATCGACCTGGCCGTTGGTATAGAGCACCTCGTAAAGTGTCTTGCCCGCGTATTCCGGCATCTTTTCGACCAGTTCGGGCGGCCAGACCTCTTCCACCTTGAAGCGCTTGGCGAATTCCATCATCTGCCAGACATCCGACTTGGACTGTCCCGGCGCGGCGACCTGCTCGCGCCAGAACTGGGTGCGCCGCTCGGCGTTGCCGTAAGCGCCTTCCTTCTCGACCCACATGGCGGTCGGCAGCACCAGATCGGCCGCCTGGGCGGAGACGGTCGGGTAGGGGTCGGAGACGGTGACGAAGACCTCCGGGTTGCGCCAGCCGGGATAGGATTCCTCGTTGAGGTTGGCCGCCGCCTGCATGTTGTTGTTGCACATCTGCCAGTAACAGTTGAGCTTGCCGTCCTTCATCATGCGGTGCATGAGCACGGCGTGATAACCGACCTTGCCGGGAACGGTCCCCTCGGGCAGCTTCCAGACCTTCTCGGCGAAGGCGCGGTGCTCGGGCTTGGTGACGACCATGTCCGCCGGCAGCCGGTGGGCGAAGGTGCCGACCTCGCGCGCCGTGCCACAAGCCGAGGGCTGGCCGGTGAGCGAGAAGGGACTGTTGCCGGGCTCGGAGATCTTGCCCATCAGCAAGTGGATGTTGTAGCAGCCGTTGTTGGCCCAGACGCCGCGCGTGTGTTGGTTGAAGCCCATGGTCCAAAAGGAACTGACCCGTTTGTTCGGGTCCGCGTAGGCTTTGGCCAGACGCAGCAGATTGGCCTCGGGCACGCCGGAGAGCTTTGAGGTGTACTCCAGGGTATAGGGCGCGACCTGTTTGGCGAACTCCTCGAAGCTCGACGGCAGCTTCTTGTCGACGCCCGCGTTGGCGGCCTTCTTCTCCAGCGCATGCTCGGGCCGCAGGCCATAGCCGATATCGGTGGTCGCGGTCTCGAACTGGACGTGTTTATCGATGAAGTCCTGGTTGTAGGACTTGGTCTCGATGATGTAATTGGCGATGTAGTTGAGAATCGCCAGATCGGTCTGGGGCGTGAAGACGATGGGATTGTCGGCCAGTTCGAAGCAGCGGTGCTCGAAGGTCGAGAGCACATGCACCTCGCAGCCGGGACGCGACAGACGCGTATCCGTGAGCCGCGACCAGAGGATGGGATGCATCTCGGCCATGTTCGCGCCCCAGAGCACGAAGACATCGGCGTGCTCCAGATCGTCGTAACAGCCCATCGGCTCGTCGATCCCGAAGGCGCGCATGAAGGCGACCACGGCGGTCGCCATGCAATGCCGGGCGTTCGGGTCCAGGTTGTTGGAGCGCAGCCCGGCCTTGAGCAGCTTGGAGGCCGCGTAGCCCTCCCACACCGTCCACTGACCCGAGCCGAACATCCCGACCCGCGAGGTCATCTCGTCGACCGGCTTGCCAGTATTTTCTTCCATGGAGCGGCGGATGGATTTCTTCCACTGCTCAGCCATGACGTCGAACGCCTCGTCCCAGGTGACCGCCTCGAACTCGCCATCCTTGTCGAAATGGCCGTCGCGCTTGCGCAGCAGCGGCTGGGTCAGGCGATCCTTGCCGTAAAGGATCTTGGGCAGGAAATAGCCCTTGATACAGTTCAGACCGCGATTGACCGGCGCATCCGGATCGCCCTGGCTGGCAATGACCTGACCGTCCTTGACACCGACCAGGACCGAGCAGCCAGTGCCGCAGAAACGGCAGGGCGCCTTGTCCCAGCGGATGCCCGGATCGACCGTCTGATTCTGGGTCTGCGCGAGCAGATCGGCCGGTAGGGCAACGCCCGCGACCGCCGCGGCGGCGCCGATCGCCTGGGTCTTGATGAATTCACGCCGGGTCATGGTCACGGACGGTTCCTCCGATAAGAGTCGAATACTGAAGACAGCACCATCAGCCGCGCGCGGCCTCCGGGCTTGGATCGATGGCGCTGCCGGTGCAGTGATACACGAGGATGCTGTTGATCACGCCCTCGATGTCATTGAGCGATGCCAGCCGGTCGGCGGCGGCGAAGTCGGGCGCGTCCTCGATCGTAAGGATGAGTTTGTCGACCTCGGCGCCCCCGTGGATCTCGACGCCGACGAGGTTCGCCAGCCGTTCGGCGACCTCCCTGCCCGCGTTCGGGCGGGTCTGGACGACACAGCTCAGGAGGTCGCTCTGGGTCTCTCGGAATTCCTGACGATCCGCGTTAATGGGCATGATGAGCTGACTCCTGAGAGAGAATGGGGAACGGTGGCGGCGTGTCCGAGCGCTCGACATCGAGCGCGGCCAGCGCGCGCAGATGGCTCACTGAGGGAATCCGGATCCGTCTGCGCTCGACCTCGATCAAGCCCCGCCGCGCCAGTCCATGCAGTTCGCGCGAGAAGGTCTCCGGAGACAGATTCAGGCTGGAGGCCACCACGGTCTTGGCCGCCGGCAGCACGAGTTCGGCATGATCCGGCGACGCCGGATCCGAGACCGCCTCGCGCAGCAGAAAGCCCGCCACCCGCTGGACCGCCGAATGCAGACAACAGGCTTCCAGGTCGGCGGTCAGCCGCTGGGCGCGTTCGGCCACCAGCGTCAGCATCCGGAAGGCCACCTCCGGCCAGCGTTCGATCGCGAGCCGCACGCGGTTCAGGTCCACGAACACAAGGCATGAGTCCGCCAGCGTCTGCGCATGCAGGGGACAGGGGCGACCGAGAAAGGCCGCCGACTCGGCGAAGGTCTGCCCCGGCAGCACGATTTCCAGCACCCGTTCAGCGCCCTCGCTGGACAACACCGCCAGCTTGACGCGCCCGTTGATCAGCAGGTAGAAGCCATTGAGGAGCTGACCCTTTTCGTACAGTACCTGATCGCGGTCCGCCTGGCGCACCCGGCAGCCGCTGGCGATCAGGCGCAGCGCCTCCCTCGGCAGGGCGTCGAACAGCGTCGCCTGCTCCAGCAATGGCAGCGTGGCTTTCGCGTTGTCCAGGCTATTC
Source organism: Thiocystis violascens DSM 198 (assembly GCF_000227745.2). NCBI lineage: Bacteria > Pseudomonadati > Pseudomonadota > Gammaproteobacteria > Chromatiales > Chromatiaceae > Thiocystis > Thiocystis violascens. Next base: position 4,609,367 of record NC_018012.1, read on the forward strand.
ATCAAGGAGACTCCGGGGGCTTGACGAATTCGAGTGACGCGCACTCAATCTTGATCAACCTCAAGATTACCCGCCGATCCGTTTGGCGCAAGCGACTGAAAGTCCAAGCAAAACAATCCGAAATACCTCCTTGGGGGTATGCTGGATTTCACGATAAGCGCTTGTAATTTCAGCGGATCTCTTGTTCTGATCAAGCCTCGGCAGCGTCCGTGCCGGTGTTGTATCGCTTTGGTGGTAACCCCTTTACCCGTGAGGGAGAACGACACGATGAACAACCGAGGCGCCTTGCCCCCGCGACACAGCATCCTGCTGGTCATCGGTCTGCTGATGACCTCGGTCGTCATCCTCGGCGTCACGGGCATGCTGACCTCCATCGTCATCGCCCAGATCAACCAAGGCATGGCGACGGCGGTGAATCAATCCGGAACGCTCAGGATGCAGGCCTACCGGGTGGGGGTCGCGCTGACCGACGACCGGGTGCCGCTGGAGACGCGGCGCGAGCGGGCCCGTCTGCTGGCCGCGGAATATGATCGCTGGCTGATCAGCGAACGCCTGACCGCCGTGCTGCCGGATCAGGCGACGGATCCGGTCCGGCTGGCCTACGAAGGGGTGCGGGTGCGCTGGGTGAAGGAGATGCGGCAGGCTGTGCTGGGCTTCATCGACGCGGGCGAGGAGGCGGCCGCGAGCCTGGCCGAGACGGCCAAGTATCTGGATCGGGTCGATGACTTCGTCGCCGAGATTCATGCCCTGGTGCGGCTCCTGGAGGAACGCGCCGAGCGCCGCATCCGGCTGCTGCGCTGGATTCAGGCCATTGCCCTGGCGCTGACCGTGACCGTGGTGCTGGTGACCCTGATCCTCGTCCAGCGACGCATCCTGCGACCGCTCGGCGAACTGCTCGACTGCGCGGATCGTATCCGGCGGGGCGATTTCTCCACCCGCGCCACCTGGATCGGACATGACGAACTGGGCCGGGTCGGCGCGGCCATGAACCTCATGACCGAAGGGCTCTCGGACATCTACCGCGAGCTGGAACAGCGCGTCGCTGACAAGACCCGGGATCTGGCGCGAACCAACCGCTCGCTGGCCCTGCTCTATCACACCAGCCGCGCGCTGGAGAAGGCGTCGCTCTCGGACTCGGTCCTGCGCGGTGTGCTGGAAGATTTCCGCGAGCAACTCGGACTCGTCGATCTGCGTCTCTGTCTGCGGGATGTCCCGCCCGCCGACGCGCCCGCGTCCGGCTCGGGGGATTCGCCGGATGAGATCCCGGCGGAAACCCCGGACAACTCCGAACCCCGTGCGCGAGACGCGACCGCCACATCCGGCCCCAGCGTCATCGGCTTCCCGGTGGGCGAACTGGGCCATCGCTTCGGAACCCTGTGTGCCACCCTCCCGCCGGGCGGACAACTTGAGTCCTGGCGGCAACCGCTGCTCGAATCGCTCGCCGGGCATCTGGCGCGGTCGCTGAACCTCAAGGCGCGGATCGACGAAGACCGCCGGCTCGCGCTCCATGAGGAACGCGGCATCCTGGCCCGCGAACTCCACGATTCGCTCGCCCAGTCGCTCTCCTACCTGAAGATCCAGGTGCTGCGGATGGAAGTCGCGCTGAGCGTGCCCCAGGACGCGCCCAGGGACGCGCGCGAGCCGGCGTTGCCCCCGGCGTCCGCGATCCTGTCCGAAATCCGCGACGGCATCGATGGCGCCTACCGTCAACTGCGCGAACTGCTGACAACCTTCCGGCTCCGAATCGACGAGCGGGGTCTGGCCACAGCCTTGTCGGGCACGGTGCGGGAATTTCAGGATCGCGCCAATCTCGACATCGACCTCGTCGACCGCCTGCCCGCCGGATTGCTCACGCCCAACGAGGAGGTGCACGTCATGCGGATCATCCGCGAGGCGCTCTCGAACATCGTCCGGCATGCCGGCACGCGCCATGGGTCGATCCATCTGGAGAGGCGCAACGGCGGGATCGATGTCCTGATCACGGACGACGGTCGGGGACTCGCGGACGAGCCGGTCGGGCGCGACCATTTCGGGCTGCGCATCATGCGCGAACGGGCGCTAAGCTTGGGGGGCGACCTCCAGATCGAGAGCCCGCTCGACAATGGCCGGGGCACCCGGATCAGGCTGCATTTTCGCCCGCGCGGACTCGTTCCCGAGGGCGCGGCCACGGACCGTGATCGACCCGGCGAAACCCCGCCTGGAGCGTCCACTACCGAGACAGGAATCACTGATGAGCAAGACACTTGAGTCCTTGGTCCTGGTCATCGACGACCATCCGCTGTTCCGCAAAGGCGTCGCGGACCTGATCGCGATGGAGCCATCGTTGCGGCTGGTCGGCGAGGCATCGGATGGCCGGACGGGCCTGGATCTCGCGCACGCGCTGCGCCCGGATCTCATTCTGCTCGACCTCAACATGAAGGTCATGGACGGCATCGAAACCCTCCGGCATCTGCGCGCCGACGACGGGCTCGACGCCCGCGTCGTCATGCTCACGGTCTCCGACACCGAGAGCGATGTCCTGGCCGCGCTGCGTGCCGGCGCCGATGGCTATCTCCTCAAGGACATGGAGCCCAAGGCCATTCTGGAGATGCTCCGCAGCGCCATGCACGGGCGGCTCGCCATCAGCACGCAGCTCACCGAACTGCTGGCCCGCGCGCTACGCGACAGCCCGCTCCCCCGGGATCCGGACGCGGCCGGCCTGACCCCCCGGGAGCGCGAGATCCTCGACCTGATCGCCCAGGGCTGGAGCAACAAACTCATCGCCCGCGAATTGGACCTGGCGGTCGGAACCGTCAAGGTCCACGTCAAACATCTTCTCAAGAAGCTGGGACTGAAGAGCCGCGTGGAAGCGGCGGTCTGGGCGGTGAATGCGCGTCAGGGGTGATGTCGATGGGCGATTCGGGATGAAGCCAAGGGCGAGACGCAAAGCGGGCGCAACTGGCTGGAAAAGGCGCCAAACATGAGCAGGCTCCAGATGGCCGGACTGAAATCCCGCGCGCCGGACTGATGCTGCTCCACGATCCAGTGCAAGCGTTTGCGATCGAACAAGCCCGTGTCGCTCAGTTGCTCGCCCAGCAGGGTTTCACGGACTTTCTCCCGCAATGGCCCGCGGAACCAATCGGACAGGGGAACGGCAAACCCCATCTTCGGGCGGTAGAGGTTGTCGGTCTCCAGGTAGGGTTCCAGCGCCTTCTTCAACACGTATTTGCCTTGGCGTCCAGCGAGTTTTAGATCCGGCGACAGGCCGGAGACCCAATCCAGGAACTCGTGATCGAGGATGGGAACGCGCACTTCCAGGCCATGCGCCATGCTGGCGCGGTCGACCTTGGTCAGTATATCGCCGGGGAGATAGGTCTTCATGTCCAGATACTGGACACGCGACAGCGGATGCTCCGGGGCGCGCGAAGCATAGCGTTTGAGCACCTCGACCGCGCGATAGCCCTGTAGATCGCGTTTGAATTGCGACGAGAACAGCGATTTCCGCGTCGCATTGTCCAGGATCGAGACGCTATCGAAATAGCCTTCGACCGAGTCCCGCGCCAATGCCTGCAAGGTCGATTTGGCGCGCAACACCTGTGGCGCCCAATCCGCTTTCGGATAGGCCGCGCCGAGCAACCCGAAGACGGGACCGCGAAACCACTGGGGAATTCGGCTTCTCACCTGTTCTTCATGCAGGTGCCAGCGATGTCGCCGATAACCGGCGAAGCTCTCGTCCCCGCCATCCCCGGAGAGGCAGACCGTGACCCGCTTGCGGGCCAGTTCGCACACCCGATAGGTCGGTATGGCCGAACTGTCGGCATAGGGCTCGTCGTAGAGCCCCGCCAGACGGTCGACGAGGTCGAAATCATTGGGATCGACGGACTCGACATAGTGGCTGGTGCCGTAACGCCGGGCCACCTGCTCGGCGAAGGCGCTCTCGTTGAAGCGCGGATCGCCGAATGAAATCGAACAGGTATTGACCGGGCGATCCGAGAGTCCCGCCATCATGGCGACCACGGCGCTGGAGTCGACGCCGCCCGACAGAAAGGCGCCGAGCGGCACCTCGGCGACGAGCCGGATCCGCACCGCTTCACGGAGACGCTCGATGACCTGGTCAGTGGCCTCGTTCAGATCGTGAACGCCGTTTGGCCGGAATGATACGTCCCAGTATTCGCGGGGTTCGGGGAGTCTTCCGTCTCCACGTTTCAGGGTCAGGGTATGGCCGGGCGGCAGTTTCCGCACCGCCTTGAAGATGCTGCGCGGATCGGGGATGTAGCCGTAGGCGAAGTATTCCTCCACCGCGCGCGGGTCAAACTCGCGCGGCAGCGAGGGATCGGTCAGGAGCGCCTTGATTTCGGAGCCGAACAGAAGTCGGCCATCGGGCAGCAAGGAATAATGGAGCGGTTTGACCCCCAGTCGGTCGCGCGCCAGAAAGAGTGTCTCGCGGTTGCGGTCCCACAGGGCGAAGGCAAACATGCCCCGAAACCGTTCCACACAGCTTTCGCCCCATTCCTCCCAGGCATGTACGATGACCTCGGTGTCGCAGTGCGTGCGGAATACATGTCCCGCTTCGGCGAGTTCCTTTGCGAGTCCCTGAAAGTTATAGATCTCCCCGTTATAGACGACGACGACGGAATGATCTTCGTTGAACAGCGGCTGATGGCCGCCAGAGAGGTCGATGATCGACAGGCGTCGGTGCGCCAGTCCGACGCCCGGTTCCAGATGCAGACCGCCATCGTCCGGGCCACGATGAAATTGGGCCTGGTTCATGCGCGATAGCAACTCTTCGTTGATGGGGCCGCGCGCTTGGGTATCGAAGATTCCAGCAATTCCGCACATTCGATTTGATCCTAGTTCAGTCAGGGCCGACGTTAAGGCATGGCATCCAAGCGATCGTCGATGGCCGGCAGCATCTCTTCGGTAAAACGCCGAAGGCGCTCTCGGGCAGGTTCCGCCTTCGCGCCCATGGGGGTGTAGAGGACGATGCCAGCCTGCCGGTGATCCCGGCCCAGGATGACGGCCAACGTTTCAAAGAGTTTGGCGACATAGTCATTGGCGACGTGATGTCCATCGATCCAATACCAGTTCCAGACCAGCAGTTTCTGTCCGGACGACTGGATTTGCGACTCGCTCAAGGTCACGTCTTCTCCCGCGATGCGCGCCTGAGTCGAGCGCCGATACGGCATGCGCCAAACCTCGTCCTTCTGAACCGCCATGACGTTTTGCGAATTGATGAGTTCGCCGTCGGCGTTGCCATAGAAGGCCAGATAGAGCCCGACCGAGTCGGACTCGTGCTGGAAATCCTGCCGCATCTCCAGCGCCGCATCGAGATACCGCGGTGTCCAGTCGGTCTGTGCGCTGGTCAGCGTCCGCCAGCCGGCCTGACCTTGGGGCATCTCGAAGTGAACCGTGTCCATCTGCGTTCTGGAGCGATCGAGAGAGGCGCCAAGCATGGGCCAGAGCGCCAATAGCAGTAAACCCAGGATCAGAATCGCGTGTCCCCTGGCGGCCGACTCCGGGACGGATGCCGAAGGTGGCGTCCGAGGATCCGCAGCCTCCGGCAACGGAGCCTCGGACCAGAGATTACCGATCGCAAAGAGCAGGAACATGACGATGCCGAAAAAGACCCAGCCATAGATCAAATGATCGATCCCGACCGCCAGCTTCATCCCGCTCAGATGTCCGAGCATGACGATCATGTAAGCGCGCAGACCATTGGCAAGAATCGGGACGATCGCGGACAGGACGATGAAGGCGACCCGGCGCCAGAGCGAGCGATAGTTGAGATAGGCATAGAGCACGCCCAGGAACAGCGACGCGATGAGATAGCGGAGACCGCTGCATGCCTCCACCACCGACCAGTCTCCGCTCGGGAGGCTGAAGAAGGTACCTTCCCAAAACACGGGGATTCCGGTCAGGCGCAGCATGCTGACGGTAAAGGTGGCCGTAAACTGCATCAGCGGTTCGATCAGGCCTTCGCCCATCGGGACGGCAAAGAGCAGAAATCCGAGCGGAAAGGCCAGAATCCTGACCGTCGTCCAGCCGAGCGTCATCCAGATCAGGAGTGGGATCAAGAGGACGCCGGCAAGTTGCTCGATCACGGCGACATCGGCCAGATGCGCCAGGAACCAGATCAGTCCGGTCACGCCGAGCAGAGGTAACGCCCGTGGATCGGTCCTAAACGTGGCTTGTTGAAGCGCGAGGCGTTTGCGCCACACCAGAAAGGCGACGATCGGCAGGACAAGAAAACCGTGCGCGAAGGTCTCGGAGCGCCACCAGATGCTGACGATGCTGGCGTAGGTGGACCAGAACAGGGCCAGCAGGGCGGCAATCAGCAGGCACAACCAGAGGAGCCTTGGCCACAAACGCATTTGGCTCACGGATGCCTCATTCCCTTTCATGTCTCATCCTCCAATAGTTCCAGCAGCTTCGGCAGACTGGATTCCCAGGAAAAGTGCGAGACGACAAAGCGACGCGCATCAGCGCCCATGGTCTCGCCGCCCTCGGCCAGGAGCCGCGCCACCTGCTCGACAAAATCGCCGGCGTCTTCGGCAACATGAATCTCTCGGCCCGCCCGCGCGTTGATGCCTTCGAGCGCCTGAGGCGTCGTCACGACCGGTCGGCCCATGGCCATCGCTTCCAGCACCTTGTTCTGAATACCCCTGGCGATGCGCAAGGGAACCGCCACGGCACTTGCGTGCTGCAGATAGGGTCTGACATCGGGCACACTTCCAGTGACCGTCACGCCCGGCAAGCGCTCCAGTTGACGCACGCGGTCGGTCGGATTCATGCCGACGATAAAAAACTCGCATGCCGGGAACCGCTGTCGCAACGCGGGCAGGATCTGGCGGGCAAACCAGTCCGCGCCATCCTCGTTGGCCCAGTAGTCCATTGCCCCGGTAAAGACGATCCGCTGACCGTCGCCGCGAAAGGGCGTGGGACGGTGCGGGTCCGGCGCGAAATAATCGGCGTCCACGCCATTATTGATGCCAAAGACGTAAGACGCACCCTGGCTCGGATTCTGACGGAAGAGCGCCGCCTCCTGCTCGGACACGAAGACACTGGCATCGAAGATGTCCGCGACCCGTCGCTCGAAGTCGCTCAAGCGAGCGGCCTCGCGCCGGTAGATCAAATCCATCGGAAAGCGTTTCGCGGCACTGTATTGACGCCACTTGTCCGAGTCGACATCCACGAAGTCGATGACCCGGCGGGTGTCGTCGAAGTCGTGACCGAGGACATACTGTGCCATGGCCGACGAATACACCAGGACGCGCCGGATGCGATTGTGTTTGCGCAGGGTTCGGATCCACTGTGTGAGTCCAGGCTGGCGATAATAAGGCAGGGTCAATGCCTCGCCGGTGAGAAAGCCCACCAGGCTCCTTGCCTTGGCTCGGCGGGGCGACAGAGTGCCGAACCAGGTGCTGGTACAATACTGGCTCACCTTCGCGCAATAGCGGCGGTCCGAGGGCTGATCGATAAAGGTGCCGAGATGGATCCGATATGCGCGGCTTAGATACTCCAGGATATGAAAGGAGCGGATCTTGTCCCCTTTATTTGGCGGATAGGGGATCCGATGCACCAGAAAGAGCAGATCTTCCATGCCGGAGACGATCCTTAACCGAGATTGCGGGCCAGGATCGGCCCGAGCATCCGGCTGACGGGCAGTGGAAGCCGTTTCCATGCCTCGATAAAGAGCCGGTATTTGGGGTTCAAGGGGTTGACATCGGGCAGGTTTTTGGCACGCACCAGGTAAAATTCATAACTCATGGGTTGTGGCTCGAACCCCCAGTTTCGCTTGAAATCGAAGGAGCCCGTGCCGAGTTTGCTGCGTCCGAAATCGAACAGGCGGCAACCCCGCTCGCTGGCCCGCCGCATCACCTCCCAATACATGAAATCGTTGGCCTTCAAGGCGCGTGCCTGCGCGTTGCCGCCGCCATAGTAGGGCAGTACCTCGTCGCGAAAGTAAAAATTCAGCACGCCAGCAACCACCGCGTTGCCCTGATGAACGGTTAATACCTCGCAAGCGTCGCCGAAGACGTCTTTCAAGGTGCGGAAATAGCGCCTGGAGAAGACCGGCGTGCCGAGATTTCGGACGCTCTCCGAATAGACCTGGTGCACCGCGTCGATTCCGCCATCGAGTCGGCTGACGAGCCCAGCCTGCATGCCCTTACGCACCATGGCCCGTTGCTTGCGCGGAATCGCAAGCAGGTTCTGCTCGGGATCCGGCGCGATCGGCTTGCGGAAGGTGACATAGAGTTCCTTGCGTGGCCAGTTCGCGTGGTGCGATGCGCGATAGCGCAGTTCCAGATGATCGACCCGCAGTTCTTCGGCCAGGCGGCAGGCTTCCGCGTCCAGTCGGTCGCAGACCTCGGCTGAGACGCCAACGCTGCCGCCGTAGACGCAAAAGGGCGTGGAGACGAGGCCGTTGCCGAATAATCGACTGCGCACATGGCCCAGCGGAAGGATGCCGAGAATCTCTCCAGCCGACTCGGCGAACAGATAATGCGCGGAATGACCAAATGCACGTTCGAGCACGTCCTTCCAACCGGCGCGATGGAAAAAGGTTGCCTCTGGCATGCGCTCCACAAAGGCGTCCCAACGGAGCGCATCCTGGGCGGTCAGTTGCCGTATGCAAAGAGACTTGACCGGAATGGTCATTGCGGACTCCATGATTCCTGGAGATCAGGCGGCGCGTGCGGTCGGGTCAATGGGGCCGCTCCTGACTCAGACGCTCCAGCGGTGCTTTTGTCGACGGCGAGAAAGAGACGATCCATGCGATCCCATTGAAAGTCAGTGAGCAGTCGGTTGAGTCGGGCCTCGGTGCGGTGCAGATTCAGGTAGTGACGGAACCGGGTCTTGAATTTCAAACCAACTTGTTGCGGTTGCTCGGGGTCGATTTCCCACGGATGGAAATAAAAGATCGCCGACTCCCGGTCCTGACGATTGACGCGTTCAATTGCCCACCGCGACAGCGCATACGGAAAGAGACGAAAATAACCTCCGCCGCCGCACGGCAGGCGATAGCCCAAAATGTCGGTCGTGGTGATCGGAATCTCGACGAAGGTATCGTCGTCCGCTCGCGGGAAGTAGGCAAAACGCGGCGCGTCGGGGATCCCGTAAAGATCGTGGTGGATGGGGTAGATGCTCGAACTGTAACGATAGCCCGCTTCCCGCAGTTCGTCATGCGCCCAGAGACAGGAACGATCGATCGAGTAACTGGCGGCGCGATAGCCAAGAACTTCCACGCCTCCGATGTCTTCGAGCAGCGTTTTGGTACGACGGATATCTTGGCCGAAGTCAGCGCGATTCTGCTGCGTCACGCGGATATGCTCATAGCCGTGACTGGCCAGTTCGTGCCCGCCATCAACCAGTTCCCGAATGATGCGCGGGAAACGTTCCGCGATCCAGCCAAGCGTAAAGAAGGTTGCCTGCACGCCATGTCGGTTGAGGATCGCCAGGATGCGATCCATGTTGCGTTCGATGCGGCACGGCAGCGAGGACCAGTCGCGACGCTCGATATGAGCTTCAAAGGCGGAGACCTGGAAATAGTCCTCTACATCAATGGTGAAGGCATTGCGTCTGGGGCTTGTGGTCAAATTCGCGTCTTTGGTTACAGGTGTCATAAGGGCGCCAATGCAGGGATCGAATTGACCAGGGAAGCGTTTCAAGCCGGGCGCGGTTTAATCCGACCAACTCATCCGCAATCCGAGCGTGATACGGTTTTCAGTGTAGTCTTCGCCGTCAACGAAACGGTATTGTAGATCGAGGTTGGTGCGTGCCGATAATTGTCTACTCAGACCCGCATCGAAGTTGAAGTAATTGCTCTCCTCCGCATCAAGATCCGCATCCGTGGTGTTTCTGCGTTCGCCACGGTCCCAGCTAAGCGCCATGTTGCTGCTGGTCAGGGTCGTCAGGCGTCGCGACCAGAAGAGACTGGCGCTGGCCGTTTCTTCATCCTGAGTCAGACCTTCGTATTCGCGTAGCACATAGCGAAGGGACGTGCCGAGTGTGCTTCGGCGCGTCTGAAGCGTATAGCCGGCCTGGAAATTATTGCTGACATAGGTCGCCGATGTTGGCGTCGCCTCTCCGGGGCGAACAGCCACCGTGTCCCCCGTCGCTGGAACGATCGGCTTGCCAAATGCGTCCTCGAACGCAAATACTTCGGATTTCCTGCGATCGTTCCTGGCGCTGGAAACATCTCTTGTGTAACTGGCGGTCCATACCGAGCGCTTACTGCGGTGGCTGAAATCCAGGACGGGCGTCCAGCCAAAATAACGCTGGCCAATCCCCAGCCTGACAGAGGTGCGTGTCGTCGGCGTCCAGGTACCTGATGCCTGAAGGTTGGTGCCACTGGTTTCGTTCAATGAGGAATAGTCATTATTCTCGTAACCCGCGCTCGTATCGACCCGCCAGCGTCCGTTGAATCGGTACCCCAGCGAACCGTCCACGTTGCCGAAAGAGTTCGCCGGTCCTTCCTCGAATTCGAAGCGGTCATTTTGGGCGCTGATTCCCCAGCTCAAAGCGCCGAAGGCGGGCCCGCTGGACAGTTCGATTTGACTGCTGAAGCCGGGGCTGTCGTTTCCCTGCTCGGAATACAGGACACCATCGTGCGCAAAACTGACATTCAGTACCGCCTGGCGGCCAAAACGATTCTTGTAACTGGGTGAAATCGAATAGGTATAGGTCGTTTGCAGATTGCCGGTGGGATTCGTCGCATCCCCGCCCGACGGTCCCAGCGAATCGATCAATTCCTGACGCGCGGTCGCGCTGAGGTCAAGGAACAGATGATCCCGATAGAGTTCGGACCGAGCATTGGCCTGTAAACGATGATTCAGCTCATCGCTGTCACTGGCGGAAAGATAGTGAATCAATTGCGGCGAGTAGGCTAGGTTCAGATTGAGCCTGCGTCCGGCTCCCGTGACAACGAAGCCGGGCGCGAGGTCGACAAAAAAACCGCTTCCCCGGTCGTCGGTCGCATCAAGATTGAGGTTATCGGTATAGGTGCCTCGCGTCGTCAACTGCCTGGAGACGGACCAGTCCGCTGGCCAGGCCGGAGACGACACCAGCAGCGCCGACAGGCACAGGGGAAGCGATTGCAAAAATCGCTCGTTCCAGGGTTGTCCTCGCGTCGACATCCAGGGAGATCCCGAACGCTTATCCCGCAGGCAGAGCGTCCGCCTCGGCGGCGCTCGGCGAATGCTGCCCATATCCGTACCCGTACCCGTATCCATAACCATATCCGGTTCCATAACGGTTTCCGATGCTCGGCCGGTATTTGTTCAATATCAGACCCTTAATCTTATTCTCCCCGAGCCGGGTCAGGGCATCGGCGGTCGCATGCTGCACCGTCTCTTCGGCGGCGACCACCAGGATGATCTGTCCCATCATTTCGGCCAAGGCGGCGCTTTCGCTCGCGAGCAGGAGGGGTGGCGAATCGAAGATGACGATCCGATCCCTGTAGCGGGAGGAAAGCTCTTCCATCATCTCCGACATGCGCTCGCTTGCCAGGAGCTCCGTTGCCCGCTCGTGCTTACTGCCCGCCGGCATGACGCGCATGTTCGGAATATCCGTTCTGACCAGCACGTCGGCGATCGATAGATGCGACCCCGCCAGAAGATCGATCAATCCTTGACCCCCCTCGATCCCCAGTCGCTTGGCCGCCGTGGGCTTTGCGACATCGCCGTCCACCAACAGAACAGTGCGATCCCGCTCCATGGCAATGCTCATGGCAAGATTGATGGCGGTAAAGGTTTTGCCTTCGCCAGGCAAGGCACTCGTCACCATGATGAGATTTGCATTGTCGACAATATCCGCGCCCTTTTTATCGACATTGAGCAGTAGAGGGCGCTTGATGAGCCGATATTCCTCGGCGAGTTGGGATCGCTTGGCGTCCGGCGTGAGAATACCGAGTTGACGCAATTTGTCGAGCGCAAGACGGTGTACTTTACCCTGTTCCTGATCCATCGGCGGTGTCTCGGGCCCGCCGCCGACGACCCGATGGTCAACCTTGACTCCCCGATGCCCGTCGCCATTCGCGGGATTGACGTCGGCCAGAGCATTGATCGAGTCGCCCGAGCCCGTGGAGCGGATTTCTTCGTCAACGTTTCGTTCAAGCTTCGATAGCGCTTTTTGGATGGTGCTCACGAAATGTCTCCGCCATGTTGCAAGGTAAGGCCGAGCTAAATCAGGCCCCGTAACACCGGTATGCCAGTCACGACCAGGATGAATGCCAGGATCAGTCCAGTGCTCACCGCAAAAAACGGGATCAACATCATGCGTTCCCGGCGTCGATCCGCATGCGATTGAACGAGCGCGACCGTGCCAAGCACGGGTAGCCCGGTCACGCGATAGAGTTGGCGACGATCGTCGAAGACGGGACGCAGCAGATCCATGGCCAGGGCCGCCGCCAGGCCCACCCCGGTTGCCAGCAGCAGCACAACCCCGGAAAGCGCAATCCGATTTGGCGCGGACGGTTTTTGTGGCACGAAAGGCGGGTCGATGACTCGAAACTTGACTCCCTCCGTCGTCTTTTCGACTTGCGTGGAGAGTCTGGCCGTCTCGCGCCGTTGCAGCAGCGATTGATGCTGTCCGGCAACCGTCGTGTAATTTCTTGTCAATTGCTTCAATTCGGCCTCGATTCGAGGGATGCTGTCGATCTGCTCCTCAAGCTGCTTCACGCGTCTGGTATAGTCTTCGACGCGCGCCCTCATGGCCGCGATTTGAGTATCCGCCTCGCTTAACGCAAGTTGCAGGCTGCCATAAAAGGTGTCGGCCTGCACGCTTCCGATCGCCGACTCGCTACGATTGGTCAGCGTTTGCTGTTTGTTGCGGGCGCGGCTGGCATCGATCAGTCTGCGCAGTTCCAGAACATCCGGATGCTTCTCGGTGTAACGCAAGAGCAGATCCTCAAGTTTTCCCTCTAATGCAGCGATGCGCGGGTCTTCCAACTGTTCCGCGGGCAGATCGTCGATACCGGAAATAAACGCCTGATCCTGCGACGTGATCTGTACGCTGAGTTCTTCACGCTGCTGGATCGCCTCTTGCAGCGCGAGTTCCGAATCCTTGAGTCCTGCCTTCGCCGCTTCCAGATTGCTGTAAAACCCACCCTGATCGCCTGACATCAAGCCGGCATATTTGCGCTTGAAATCGGCGAGTTGGTGCTCCGATTCCTTGAGGCGGGATTCGTATTCGTCGATCTCCTGGTCCAGGAAATCCCGCGCGGTCGTGGATGCCTGCTGGTTTCCGGTCAGTGCCTCTTCGATGAAGACCGACACCAGCGACTGTACGACTTTCTTGGCGCTTTCGGGGTTGCGATGCTGGAAGCGCACGGAATACAGCGATGGATTCGAGCGGTCCCCCGCGATACTGATGCGATTGCCCAGGCTGGAAAGCAGTTGTTCTTTCTGCTGCTCGGTGCGGATGTCCAGATCCAGATCGCTCATGCTCATGATCTTTTCCAGATTGGGACGGCTCAGCAGCATCCTGCTCATCAATGAGACCCGCTGAACCAGATCTGGCTGGACCGTCAGTCCTTGCAGCAGCGGACGAAGCACACTGCTGGTATCGACGAAGACTCTTGCCGAAGCCGTGTATTCGTCGGGCATCCGGGCAACGTAGATCCAACCGGAAATCGCGACCGCCCAGGCGAGCGCGACGGCAAGCCAGCGATAGCGCCACATTCCTCGTGCGTAACCGGAGATCTGAGCCAGAATTTCATGCATGACGGTTCACTTACGGATGATGTACAGGTTTCAAGCGGATCCAGCATCGGGCTGCGCTAGAACCATGCCTCGGGGATAATCAGGATATCGCCGGGCAACAGACTGACATTCTGCGAGATGTCGCCATCGCGAATGAGATCGTCGAGACGCACGGAATACTGACGCTGCTGTCCGCCATCATAGCGAATGAGGACGGATTTGTTTCCCGATGCGAAATCGGTGAGACCGCCGACCTGGATCATGAGATCAAGCAGGGTCATGTGTTTGCGAAATGGGATGGCCGCCGGCTGCATGGCCTCCCCAATGATGCGCACCTGCTGCGTCGGCAAGCCAACGAAGCCGTTGACGATCACCGTCACGATGGGCGAACGGACATAAACGGCGAACAGTTTTTCGAGATCCCGCGCAAGCTGGGAGGGCGTCTTGCCGCTCGCTGGAATGTCCTCGATCAAGGGGGTCGTCAACATGCCGTCTGGGCGTACGGGGACGCTGCCCGATAATTCGGGAAGACCCCAGACGAAGATGTTGACCGAGTCCCCGGGCGCGACCTCATAAAAATAGCCTTCCTGGACCGTCAAGTCCCTCTGTTCGGGCGGAACCGGAGGGAGCTTCTTGTTTTTTATCGCGCATCCCGACGCGAGTAGTATGCACAGACTCGCCAAGATGACGAAGCCTTTGATCGATGAAGAATACATATTCAAAACATTCTCCCGGAAAGCCTTTGTCCTGAACGTCAGTTGATCCGTCGCAAACCTCCCAGCTCCGACTCCCGCGGGAGTGGCCAAGCGCTTACGTGAAGATAGAACAGACCCTGAATTTCCGCTGCATGCCGCGTGCGGGCAGGAGCGGAAAGGCGAAAACCACGAGACGATGACGGTGTGGCGCACTCGTCTCATTGCTCGGGTGAATTTTAGATTATCGTTGTTCGTTATGAATTCTTGATCTCATATTTTTCAAGTAAACCGTATAACGTCGGCCGCGTAACGCCTAACTCCTGAGCCGCCAGGGTGATATTTCCGTTGACCCTCGCGAGCGTCCGCCGGATCGCCTGGGACTCCGCGCGCGCGCGCGCTTCTTGCAGAGTCACCGGAAGGCGGGCTTCAGCATCGACTGGCGCGAGATCCAGGTCTTCCAGCGAGAGCTGCCGCCCTTCCGCCATAATCACTGCCCGTTTGATAAGGCTCTCGATTTCGCGCACGTTGCCGGGCCAGGCATGATGCTCGATCGCCGCCAGTGCCTCTTTCGTGAAACCACGAATGGATTTTCCCATCTGCCGGTTATACTTATCGAGAAAGACCCTGGCGAGTAACAGTGCATCGCCTTCCCGCTCCCGCAGTGGAGGAAGATGAATGGTGACTTCGCCGATCCGATAAAAGAGGTCTTCTCGGAAAACGCCCTCCGCGATGCGCGACTTCAGATCCTGATGCGTGGCGCAGACCACGCGCAGGTCGACCGGGATTTCCTGACGTCCGCCGACCCGCTCGATCACGCGTTCCTGCAGGAACCGAAGCAGTTTGGCTTGTAGTGCCTGGGGAAGATCGCCGATTTCATCCAGAAACAGGGTTCCGCCATCGGCATATTCGATCTTGCCGCGCGTCTGCTTCGCGGCTCCCGTGAAGGCGCCTTTTTCGTATCCGAACAGTTCGCTCTCAAGCAGATTCTCCGGAATCGCCGCGCAATTGATCGCAATCAGTTTACCCTGCGAACGGGAACTCATCTCGTGGAGCGCGCGCGCGAACAACTCTTTCCCGGTGCCGCTTTCGCCCAGGATGAGCACGGTTGCATCGGTTGCCGCGATCTTCTCGACGGTGCGGCAGGCATTCTGCATTTCCGGACTGGTTGCGATCACCCCCCGCAGCGGCGAGTTGAACTCGGAACGCTGGAGCTTGCGGTTCTCCGACTCCAATTCAAACAGCCGATGCGCCCGCTCGATCACCAGATTCAGGGTCTCCGAGTCGATCGGCTTGAGATAAAAATCGTAGGCTCCGAGGCTGATCGCCTTGACCGCATGCCGCCGATCATCATTGCCCGTGACCATGATGACCTTGGTTTCCGGAATGAATGCGAGAATCTCTTCCAGGGTTGCCAGCCCTTCGCTCACGCCACCCGGGTCTGGCGGCAAACCGAGATCGAGGGTGACGACACTGGGACGGTGGCGGTGCATTTGCGCGAGCGCCTCCTGCCGATCCACTGCCTGGAGCACCTGGAAGCCATCGAAACACCATCGCAACTGACTTTGCAGCCCTGGATCGTCTTCGACCACCAGCAGACGCTTGATCGGTTCCTTCAAAACCTTGCCTCTCGTCAATCGTCGCGGGTCTCGGCCGGGCCGCTCGCCGGTTCGTCACAGGGTAAAAAAACTCGAAACAGTGTACCCCGGCCGGGGTGACTACGCACCATCAGATCGCCGCCGAGAAGACGAACGAACTCACGGCTCTCGAATGCCCCGATGCCCATGCCCGTCAGTCCCTTGGTGGAGTCGAAGGGACGAAACAGCCGGTCGCGAATGAACTCGGGCGACATCCCAATCCCATCGTCCTCGATGTCGATCACGGCGTTTCGTCCTTCTCGATCCAGCCGGATACGGACGGAACCGTCCGGTCGGGTGGCTTCTTGGGCGTTTTGGATCAGATGTCCGAAGATGGTTCGCAAGCGTTCTTTGTCGACCTTCATCCGCAGCCCTTCGCGCAACGATTCGGTCTGGGGCTTCGGATTGCGATCGGCATGCGCCGCGATCGCCTCGCGAATCACATCATCCAATCGCACGCAGGTTTGCGGTTCGCCACGGACCCCGTCGCGCAATTGATTCATCAAACGGTTCATGCGTTCGACGGAACTCTTGATCGTCGTGATCACATCCTCAATAAACGCTGGGTTATGCTTGTGTTTCTCGGCATTCGAGACAATCAGCGATTGCTGGGCTAAAAGATTTTTCAGATCGTGGGCCACGTAGGCCGACAGCTGACTGAACGCCTCGAATTGACGCGCGCGGATCAGAGCCTGGTCCGCAAGATGCTGGGCGACATAACTCGCCGCCTGATGCCCGGCGGTCCTGAGCAGAGAGCGATCCTCCCAATTGAACGAACGCTTGATACGAGAGCGGGCAAGCACGACAAAGCCGCACATCTGGTCGCGGAAAAGCAGCGGAATGATCAGCCAGGCAGCGGGCAATTCTTCCAACCATTCTGGCAGATCGAAGTCCTCATAGAGTTCTGGCCGTAAGCGGTACTCATCGAGATCGACAACCCAGCCGAGACGCATCATAAAATGGACCATCGGATGCTCCGCCGGCTGAACCAGGATCCCGGGCTCCGGCAGATTGACCCGCTCCATCAACTCGTAGACACCGTATTCGTTCATGACCCAGAGCATCCCGCCAGGACTGTCGACGATCCCCCCCAGCGCGGTCACGATGGCTTCGGGAAGGCTGGCGCCCCGGCGCGACAAGGCCTCGGTGAAGCGCAGCCACTCCTCGCGATAGTCGTACTTGAAGCTGAAGAAATGCCTGCTAAGCAGGACGCGCATCTGCGCTCGCCACTGTCCAGAGAACAGCAGCAGTAGCAGGAATATACCGGCCGAAAACAGAAAGGCGATCTGCAGCAGGGCGCCCCAGGTGCCGCCGAAATAACGGATGTAATATCCCGCTGCCGCCATCGCCATGAGATAGATGCCGGCGCCGGACAGGGTTGCGGAATGAAAAACCACATGGCGCGAAACATGCACTTCCAGCGACCAACTGGGGTTGCGGGCCGCCGAGACGGCAATCAGCGGGACAATCAGTGCGTTGACGATCCCACGCGCCTCCCATAGGCCGGGATCGATCCGGTGCATCAACAGAGCATCCGAGTAGAAAAAAAGGTCGTAGGCAAAGACCGCTCCCAGCCCGAGACAAAGGTGTTTGATCTCTCCGCGTTTCTCCAGGCGCCGGTTGCGGAATACCTGCTCGACCAGCAGTAACCCGACGATGGCTTGCAGGGTCCAGCCAAGCAGGGTTGCATTGGTGGCCATCGAAGATGCCCGATCCAGACTCGCAACGATGGCTGGCAGCACAACGGTCAGTAGGCCGCCGAGCCCGATCATCCCCCATGCGGCCCGGATCCAGAGTCGGCTGGCTTGCTGTTCGTGGTCGGCGACGAGAATGTGTGCGAGAAAGATGAGCCAGGCGCCATTCCGCGCTAATTCGACGATCGCGGGCAATTGTGCCGGCAAGCGGAGATCGCTGAGCAGGATGGCGTTCACCATCGCCCAGGCAGCGGTTGCGACCGCCGCCAGCACAGCGAAGAGTCCCATCAGACGACCGCGCCAGGAGGTAATGAGCAGCACGGTCAGCAGCAGATAAGCGAGCAGGGCCGCGAGATAGCTAAAGAGTCCGACCGTCATGTCTCAGCGATGCAATCCTGTGGCAACCGATAAAAGGCGGAGCCGGCTGTCCGCCGGCGATGGGGTTTACGGCAACGCGGCGCAGTTTGGAGTGCGGCGTTAATTCTCGCCGTGGGAAACCGACAATTCCACCATTCTGCCCTCCGACTGGGAGGTCTCGTGGCGATTCCCCATGGTCTCCAGGTCGCGTGGACCACGGCCCTCGACGCGCAGACGCTCCCGAGGCGCGCCATGCTCGACCAGATAATCGGCGACAGCGTTCGCCCGCCGGCGCGAAAGATTAAGATTGTACGCGGCATCTCCGTAACGATCCGAGTAGCCGACAACCCAGGCGATGGCCTCACTGGACCGATTCAGCGCGGCGATCGCCTCGGCGAGCATCGGTTCGAAACGCGCGTCGACAGCCGTACTGTTCCAGCCGAACAGAACATACGAGGTCATGGGTTCTGGCGGTTGCGCATCGGACGGCTCAAGCTCGGGTTCAAGGGTCGCGATGGCATCGTCGTCAGTTGGTTCGGTTGGATCGGCAGTGCGTTCGTCGGCCGCAACCCGTCTTTCTTTCCCGGCTGCATCCCACGCGCGGGGTGTCAAATCCGGCTGCGTCAAGCCGCTCCGAGGTTTCCCGGCGGTATCGGCGGCGACGGCAGCGGGAGACGAAGTTACCTCCTCTGACAGCGATGGGGAGGGGTTCGTCGCGCTCGTCCGCGATTCCTGAACGGGGATCTCGGTGGACGCGGTGTCTGCTGTCGGTTCCGTATCCGATTGTGACTCAACCAATGCGATCGGCTCAAGCGGAGAGGATGACCCACCGTCCACCCCTAGCGCTGCCGGACTACTGGTAACGGCCATGCCTGTCGTCGGCCGCGGCGCAACGGAGGATGGACGCGCTTGATCGAGACTGTCCAAGGCGGCGGGCACGCTCGGGGGTGGCAACTCCCCGGACTGATCCGGCGATCTGCTCCAGCGGGTTCTGACCTCCATGGTGGCGGCGCCGATCCATTGCTCGACCTTGTCCGTCAGTGGCTTCCAGGCGACGGGTTCCAGTAGATAGAATGCCGCCACCGATCCCATCAGTCCGAGCCCGAACACGAACCCCAGGCCAAGAAACCAGGGCCGGGCGCGCGATGAACCGAACCCGGACGGAACTGCGGACGGCGCGCTCGCGATTGTCTCCATGACATCCGCCGTCCAACCGGTATCATCCTCGCGCTCCAGAATCTGGCCCAACTGAGGGATTTCGTTCGGCCTCGGTTCAGCCCGAGCCGCTGGCTCGGATATCGCGTCGTCCAGAGGCAAGGTCCGAAGCGGCTCCTGCCTTGTCTCGGCCAGGACGCTGGACGGAGGCGACTCCTGACCCGATGGCTCGCCGGACGCTGGCGTCCGAACCGGAGCTGGGGGCGAATGCCGGTGCGCATCCGTCGCGTTGCCGGCATGTCTTGCGACGGTCTCCCGGCTTTGCGCGGGGGGCATCGACAGACCGGTATCGATCCGAGACCAGTCGACGTCAGAATTGCTCCCGGTGGCAGGCACAACGTCGGCCTGTCCCTGTTCGACGGCATCCAGAGTCGACATCCCTTCGAACTTTTCCGGAAGGTCGCCGACGGACGAAAACGTTCGCGGCGCCAATTCCTCCTGCCGCAGTTCGCCCAGCACGAATTCTGCGTCCGCGAGGCTGATGACATGCAACTCCTCGATGAAACCATGCAGCATCAGCCGGCTGCAGAACAGGTTGATCATGCGGGGCAGGCCGCCGCTGAAGCCATGAATCGTTTGCATGACGCCGGGCTTGAACGCGGGATCGCCGCGCCAGTCGGCCTTCGCCAACCGATGCTGAATGTAACCGACCGTCTCCAGGGGGCCAAGCGGCTCCAGATGCCAGGCCGCCAGCAAGCGCTGATGGAGTTGCTCCATCTCCCGACTGCGCACCAGATCCCGCAGTGATTCCTGACCGATCAGCACGATCTGCAGCAGTGGCTGTCCGGAATGCTGAAGGTTGGTCAGCAGGCGTAATTCCTCCAACGCCGACGCCGACAGATCCTGCGACTCATCGATGATGAGCAGCGCGCGCTTGCCGTGCTGATATTGCTGACGCAGAAACTCCATCAGGCTTTGCAGCACCATTGCCTTGTTCGACGCTTTGGAACCCAGCCCGAATGCGTAAGCCGTCATGCGCAGGAGATCTTCGGCGCCCAGCCGCGTACTCGTCAGCATCGCCACCTTGATATCCCTGCCCGCAAGACGATCGAGCAGATCGTAGACCAGCGTCGTCTTGCCCGTGCCCGGCTTGCCGGTGATCATCACAAAGCCTTCGGCGCGATGGAGCGCGTAGTCGATGTAGGCCTTGGCTCTCGCGAAATTCTCGTGATTGAAGCAGAAACGGTGATCCGGGCTCAGGCGGAAAGGATCCGCGGTCAGGCCATAAAAACGCTCATACATACTCAAAGTTCCTTGACGATCCTGGCAAGGCGGGCAGTCGTCGGCGCGCCAGGTATTGACGTTGGATCGTGATTCGCCATGCTTTGGCCTCGATTCGGAGAGAGACGGAAATCCGCCTGAGCATTGTTTATCTCCCGTCAACCATACGCAAGGTTTCGCGGAGGCACCGCGCGGTGTGATCGATGACTGTCAAATTTGACAGCGGACCTGTCAAGTCCCGACACATCGGGGGTGTCCAGAGTGCGTCTCCCGCCCCCGTCTTACGGGCGATAGGGGGCAGGCGTGAGTCGAAATGGCGGTTTTCGTCTGGCTGCGGCTGAAGCCGGACATGCATGCGAGATCGCTCCAGGAAGAGGCAGGTCGACGCGCGTTCGGTCAGGGCCAGGTAATTGGTACGCTCGATGCATGTCGGTTGACGGAGACTCGCTACCGAACATGAGGTTTCCGGTCTCGACATCCTAAACGATAGCGAACGTCGCTGCGGCAAAGGTTCGACCCCGCGCCTTGCAGATGTGGCTTAACCCGTGTCCGGCGAGTTCCCCTTGGTGGGGAAAAGCCTATACGCACGACGACCATGCGGAGCATCCAATGACTGAAACGGCCAGTTATGCCAGCATCCAAAATCTCGCGGTCAATGAGCGCATCAAATACTATGAGCAGGAACTGAGTCTATTGAACCAGCCAGCCACTTTTCGTGAGAAAGTTCTGGTCAATGTGTACCGCTGCCTGCTTCAAGGTTGCGTTCGTCAGAGCGACTCCAAGGCCAGTCTTGCTGGTTAAGGCGATTTCCCGTAGGAACCCGCTTGCGGGCGACGTGACATGCTAAAGGTGTCTTCCGTGCGCTCACCTTTCGCCCGCAAGCGAGCTCCTACGGGGTTTGACGCTTGGCAAAGTCATTTCGGGAATTCGCCTAAGTCGCCTCAGTCCTGAGGTTGATCGGCTCAGGCGAGATTAGGCCGAGGTGTTGACCGTTTGATCGTGACGCAAGTCACGGCAGTTGCAGCCGACGCCGGGGCGGGTTTTCATACCCGCCCCCGATCTGACTAGCCGGATGTCCGCTGCAGTTCCTAACGATGATCGAGGCGGTCTCGGATCAGCGACCCCGGAGGGACTTAAGCAGTGCCTCTGCCTCCGAGCGTTCCGGGAATTGACGATCCCCCTTCAAGGCTGATTCCAGAACCTGCGTTGCCTCTCTGGTATCGTCGCCTTCGCGCAGAATCTGTGCCTTATGGAACAGGATGCTGCCATTGTCGGCGTCGATCTCCAGTGCCTTGTCGATGACGCGCCGGGCTTCTCGTGCATCTCCATTGCGGAGCAGAACCATTGCCAGCGTGTCCGCGATATCGGCGGATTTCGGAGCGGCCGCATAAGCCTGCCGGGCATAATCGAGCGCCTTTGAGGGGTCGCGATCCTGAATCAGCCACGCCAGATTATTCATCGCGATCACATTCTTCGGGTTTGACCCCAGTGCCCGTTCAAAGTGAACGATGGCGTCGTCCGTGCGCTTAAGGTTCATATAAAGCTGCGCGAGCTGAAACTGAATCAGGCCGTCCTCGGGGTGCTGTTCGACCCACTTCGCCATCAAGCGCTCAGCCCCGTCGGTATCCCCAGATTGCATGCGGGCGCGCGCCAGCCAAACCAGGTTGGCCGTCGAGGGCGTCTGGTCGAACAGCGCTTGATACGAGGAGAGCGCGGCGCCCCATTCGCCCTGGCTTTCGGCAAGGTTCCCTTCGAGCAGCAGAGCATCCGGATGTTCCGCACCGACGATTTTCTTCAGTTCGACGATCCTGGACTTCGCGTCTGGGACTGATTTCTTCGCGATGGCAAGTCGCGTCAACCCGCTCAACGCGGCAATCGACTTGGGGTCGATCTGCAACGCCTGCTCCAGGGCTTGCTCCGCCTTGTCCGGATGGTCAAGGCCGACCTCGGCTCGCGCGATGGCGATCGAGACCTTGGGGTCGTTCGGGGTCAGACGGGCAAGCTGCTCAAGGGTCTTCCGCGCCTCCTCGAAACGCTTGAACGCCAACTCCGACTCCGCCAGCAGTCCCAACAGACTGACATCTTGTGGAAAATCGGAACGCACCTCCGAGAGCACGCGAATGGCCTCCTCTGGATTGTCCTGCTTGAGATGATAGGCACCGAGATACAGCCGCGGTTGGAGCTGTCGCGGATTCAGTTTTACTGCCTCATCAAGATAACGCTGCGCGGCGGCCTGGTCTTCCTGGATCAGCGCCAGTCTTGCGAGACTGGCGAGGATGCCAACGTTACTCGGATTTCGCTTCAGGCTTTCCTCATAGTAAGTCTTGGCTCCGACATAATCCTTGGCCTGGATGGCGATGGACGCCAGTCCGCTGCTGGCGGCGACGTTTCCTGGCTCCAGCTCAAGCGCCTTGCGGAAGGATTGCGCCGCGTCATCGGTTTTTTGATCGCGCAGATACAGAATCCCCAACAGGGTATGCGCGCGTACCGACTCCGGTTGGCGCTTGCGCAAATCGAGCGCCGCCTGCAGTGCCCCACTCTGATCGTCGTTGCGCAGA
Organism: Thiocystis violascens DSM 198; assembly: GCF_000227745.2. Taxonomy (NCBI): domain Bacteria; kingdom Pseudomonadati; phylum Pseudomonadota; class Gammaproteobacteria; order Chromatiales; family Chromatiaceae; genus Thiocystis; species Thiocystis violascens. The sequence goes on from NC_018012.1 coordinate 4,632,420, forward strand.
TAGCCCAGCACCAGTTGCTCGGCCGCGCCCCAGAGTTTGGAGTCCGTGTCGAAGTCCGCCCCCGCGCCTTCCGCGGTCAGCAAGTCCTGGAAAGCCTCGTTGGCCGCCGAGGAGTCGCCCTTGAGTTGGGCCACCTGTCCCTCAATCAGATACACATCCGGATGCGTGCTGCCCAGGCGGTTCTTCAGTTCCTGAAGACGGCGTTCCGCCCCGGCGAGATCCTTCTCCGCGATCGCCAGCCGAGCCAGCAGATTGATGGCGGGCACGAATGTCTCGTCAAGCACGAGCGCCTGCTCCAACTCGCGCTTTGCCTGCTCGGAATCTCCCAGACCCGCGTCGGCGAGTGCCCGTGCGACCCGGATCTTGGGATCGTCCGGAACCAGGCCGCTCAATTCCTGGAGCGTCGACTTGGCCGCGCCATATTGCTTCAGGGCAATCTGCGCATCCACCATCACGCCCAGTAGCGCCGTGTTCTTCGGAAAGTCCGCTTGCATGCCGGAGACAATCTCCAGCGACTGTGCCGGCTCGCCACGCTGTAAATGGTAGGCCGCGAGATAGAGACGGGGTTCGAGCGCCTTCGGATTGCGCGCGACGGCATCGTCCAGATAGGACTTGGCGCCAGCCTGATCATTCTGCGCCAGCGCTAGCTTGGCGAGCATGATGAGTACCTGGGCATTCTCCGGATGATGCTTGAGACTCGCGGTAAAATAGCCCTTCGCCTTCTCAAGATCCTTGTCCTGCAGCGCCATTGCCGCCAGGGCGCTGCTCGCGGCAAGATCGGTCGGGTCCAGATCCAGTGCCTTGCGAAACGCCTCGGATGCCGCAGCAGTCTCCTTGCGCTGGAGATAGACCACGCCGAGCAGCGTCTGCGCGCGCGCCGAGCCAGGTTCGCGCTTGCGATAATCGAGCGCAGCCTCCAACGCGCGGTCCAGTTCGCCGCCGCGTACGGCTCCCAGCACCAATTGTTCGGCGGCGCCCTGGAAGGTCGGATCCATCTTCAGGGCTTCCTGTAAAGCAGCCAGCCCCTCCTGCGAGTCGCCCTGACCCAGCAGGGCCGCGCCCAAGCGGGCGCTGGCGGCGGCTGAGTCAGGGAGCACCGCCTTGACCTGACGCAGATAGGTCACGCTCTCCTCGCGTTTGCCCTGAGTCATGAGCGCGCTGGCAAGCAGATCCATGGTTGCCACGTCGCCAGGCGCTTCCTGCAGGATCGCGCGCGCGAGCCGTTCGGTTTCTTGCGCCTCGCCCAATTGCAGAAGCGCCATGGCCAGCATCCGCCGCGTCGCCAGATCGTCCGGTCGCGCGCTGACCGCGCGTTCCAGATGGATCTTCGCTAGCTCAGGCTCGCCCCGCGCCATGCGGGCCGCGCCTGCAAGCGCCTGGGCGGCCGCGAAATCCGGGTTGGCGCCAAGCGCAACCGTCAGGCGATCGATCGCCTTGGCATAGTCCTTCCGGGTGTAGAGCAGAAGACCCTCGGCATAGTCGATCTGAGGATTGTTCTTGAGACGTTTGCGGAGCTGTTCGATGTCTGCCTGCGCCTCGTCGAGCCGATTGGCCTGAATGCGCACATAGGCACGGCTCAACTGGCTCTGGACGCCGATGACGGGATCCGCCATGGCCTTGGTGAAGGCCGCCTCCGCGGTTGCGGGGTCGCCCGCCGCGCGCTCGATTTCGCCGAGCAGATTCAACGCAGTGGCGTTAGTGAGATCATGTTCGAGTACCTGGTTGACCAGGGTGCGCGCCTCGTCGAGCTTGCGATTGCTGGCCTGAATGCGAGCCATGGCAAGCCGTGCGGGGGCCGATTCGCCATCCGCCTTCAGCGCCTCGGACGCCTTGGCTTCCGCCCCGGCCGGATCGCCTTGGCCGAGCAAGGATTCGGCCTGGATCGCCAGGAGTTCAGCACGCAGTCCGCTCGTCGCGGTATCCGGGATCGCTAGCTCCTGAAGACGTTGGATATTGCCCTGTCGCAGCCATGCCAGCGCCAGCCAAGGTTGAACGTCGGTTGACTCGGCCCCCAGTTTTTGCGCACGCTCCAGTTCCCGCGTGGCCGCGGCCTGATCGCCCATCCGCAGATAGGCCTGTCCCAGAAGCGCGCGCGCCCGCGGGTTCTGCGCATCCGCCTGCAGTGCATTCTTCAGTTCGATGACCGCCGTTTTCAGTTCGCCCTGTTTCAGCGCAGCCTCCCCGCGGGCCAGATCGTTTTCAGGAGCAGCCGCACCGCAGGTGCCGGTCAGAACCGTCAGAACGACGGCGATCAATCCATATCGTCTACTTGGTACACGTATCATAGTAGTAGCCTCTCCTGGTCGCATGAAGGGTGTATTCGATAATCCAAGCGTGATGGCTGGCATTGCGGACATTCAGTCAAGTCACTGACGTCAGTGCTGGGCCGGAATGATGCCGCAGCGCGATCTGGAACACAATGAAGCGGCGGTCTGGATTGTCCGGCCGGCGCGGCTGTGGCGGACCATGATTTGGCGCATCGGATCCAAGGGATCTCCCAGGGATCGCCGAGTGACACTCGGCCCATTTCAGTCATGGTGCAGATTGTGATTGAGAAGGCTCAGCACCTCGGAGGTCACGGCAATGATCGCATTCGGGCCAAAGCCCGCTTCGGTCAACTCCCGATACAGGCTTTTGGCCACGAGCTTGGCAATCCGTGCCGGCTCCGGAGCGATTGGCCGCGGGGTGGTGCCGGGCGCTTCCTGCTGACGCTCGCGCAGGATCGCCATCTGCAGGATGCGCGATTCGGCCAGTTTCTGGAGCTGAAAGGTCTGAATCGACTTCCCGATGAACATCGCAAAAATGGTAATGAGTTCGAGATCCTTGCGCGTCAGCAGGGGGCCATCGCTCGGTCCCTTGACATTGAGAACCCCGACCGGCTGGGAGGCGACCTCGATCGGCACCGAGATCAAGCTTGGATTGCCCGAATCCTTGAACCGGGCCACCGACGCGAATGGCGATGTCGCGATATCGGGCACCAGCAAGGGGGTGCGCGTCGTCAGCACATGGCCCGCGATCCCCTTGCTCATGCTGACCGTTTGACGCAGCGCCTCGGGCGGCAGCGGGCCGAAATACGCGAAGATCCGCAGATGTGCCTCCCGCTCGCCATTCAAGGGTTCGCTCAGGAGCATGATCGAACAGCGATCCGTGCGAATCAGCTCGGCGGTCATCCGGGCCAATTCGGTCAGCCCTTCCTCCAGGTTGGCGTGCTGCTCGATGAGCTGCGAGGAACTAATGAGCTGGCTAAGAAAATTGGTGTCGACGATGCTGTCCATGATTGGCGGACTGTAAGAGGGTGTAGACAAAAATAATTGAGCTGCTATTTGTATACCAGTCTACAACTGAGCTGGTGTGCGCTGATGTCGAAAGCTGGTCGTCCCCCCAAGATTCACGAGGCGGAGCAAGCGGTATTGCGTCAAATTGTCACGGATCGCCCGACCTCCACGCTGTCAGAGATTGCCCGGGAACTCGCGGCACGGACGGGAATCGAGGCTCATGAAGCAACGATTCGCAAGTCCTTGCGGGAGGCGGGCGTCACGCGCCTCCGGGGCGAGAGTGGTCTCGAGGCGCAAGCGCGCGCAACGCCGCGTCGGTATGGGTATACGGATGCGCATCGTCGCCACGACCCCGACCAAAGCTACCCAAGTTGTCTGACCGATGCGGAGTGGGACTTGGTCGCCGCTCTCTTTGAGATGCCGGGCGGGCGGGGTCAACCGCCCCGCGTGTCGCGCCGGAGCATCCTGGAGGCGTGTTGCTACGTGGTGCGCACGGGGTGCGCGTGGCGGATGCTGCCGCACGATTTCGCGCCTTGGCAGAATGTCTACAAGACGTTTCGCCGTTGGAGTGCGGCTGGGAAGTTTGAGCAGATGCATGATCGACTGCGGGGGCAATGGCGCGAACGCGAGGGGCGTGAGATCGCGCCGACGGCGGCGGTGCTGGATGCGCAATCGACCCGCGGCTCGCCGCAGGGTGGACCGAGCGGCTTTGATGCGGGCAAGCAGGTCAAGGGGCGCAAGCGCAGCCTGGTGGTCGATACCTTGGGGTTCGTGTTGGCGGTGAGCGTGGTCGCGGCCAATCTTCAGGACCGCGATGCCGCCTCGGGCGCCGTCGCTGACGCGGCCGCCAAGTACCCCCAGATCAACACGCTGTTTGTCGATAGCGCCTACGCCGGTCAATTTGCCCAAACCACCGAGCAGACCCACGCGATCCGCGTGGAAGTCGTGCGCCATCCAGCCAACAAAAGCGTTGGCTCCTGGCACGTGGACGGGGCGCCTGACCGAGTGGTGATCGCCAACGCCGACGGCTTCGTTCCGCTGCCGAAGCGCTGGGTTGTCGAGCGCACCCATGCGTGGAATGAGCGTGCCCGTCGATTGATCATGCATCATGACCGTCTGCCAGCGGTCTCCGAAACCTGGGTTTGGCTGGCGGAGGCGCGCATCCTGCTGCGGCGGTTGACCACAACGGTTTGATTTTGTCTACACCCTCTAAGAAAGCGATGGTCAAACGCATGTCGGAGAACCTGGGGCGGGATCGCTCTGGAATCAGAGTAACGGCTTTTCGCCTTGCGAGCGACGCTTGGCTTGGCGCAAATTCGACGCATGGAGCACGATCAGAATTGCCGGCAGGAGGAGCAGGTCGAAGAGCAGCGCGGCCAAGAGACCGACGCTGGTCAATAAGCCAAATTGCGCGATCGGTTGAAAATCCGAGAACATCAGGACCGCGAATTGCGCTGAGAGAATGATGGTGGTTGCGACGCACGCCTGCCCTGTTTGACGGTATGTTCTGGCCAACGACCAGATGACCGACAGCCCTTGGTGTCTCCGTCGCTGGTAGCCATCGTAAAAATGGATGGTATCGTCCACCGCGATACCGACCGCAACGCTGGCAATCAAGGCCGTGGCCATGTTCAGGTTGATGCCGACGGCACCCATCACCATGAAAATAAATAAAATAGGGGCGATGTTGGGCAGCATGCAGAGCAATCCGGCGCCAGGAGAGCGCCAGGCCAAGACGAGCAGGATGAAAATGATCATCAGCGCGCCCCAGAGGCTGCGGATTTGTCCCTGGATCAGCAAGGTTTCCTGGTCGGAAAAAAGCCTGCCCTCGCCGCCAATCTCCCAATGTAGATCCGGCTCCGCAAGATCCTGTAAATGCGCTCGGATCCGCGCGATGACCTGTCCGATTTCCCGTGCGCCGTGCACGTTTAGATTTAGCAACATGACCGTGCGTTGGAACTCATGATTGACAAAATCGTATAGATCCCGTCCGTCATAGACGAAAAGATATTGGCTGATCAGCGCCGCATCCTCTGGCAAAGAGCGGAAGCGGGGTTCCTGTCCGTGGAAGGCCCAATGCATTTCCTCGATAAAATCGACCAGCGAAAAGGCCTGGTCGACTTCGGGCAGGGTCAACACCCAATCCTGGACGGCCTGGATAACGGCCAGTTTATCGGGCTCCTTGAGCGAATCGCGCGACGGGCCATCGAACACGATTTGCAAAGGCGTCACCCCCGATAATTGCTGATCGATGCGTGCCGTTGACTGCGTGATCGGGTGATCCTGAGCGAAAAATTTCAATAAATTGGTCTCGGTCTTCACCTGCCAGATGAAGGGGATGCCCGCCCCCAGCAGCAGAGCGAAAGCCGCCAGGGTCCAGACGGGGCGTCGAATCCCCCAAGCGGAAAGGAAGCCCGTCAGCCAGCGCATCCACCGCAATCCGCCACGGTCGGTTGGCCATGCCTTGCCAGGCCAGTGAGCCAGGATGGGCGGCAGGAGGCCAATCACGACGAAGTAAATCAGGATGGCGCCAGCGGCGCCGGTCAAACCCAGCGAGCGAATGGGGGGGATCGGGCTGAGGCTCAGCGAGGCAAGACCCGCGGCGGTGGTCAGTGCGGTGAACAGGGCGGGTTTACGAATCTCGCGTACCGCCCAGTGGACTTGTTCGGAGCCGCGCACCCCCAAGCGGGCCGCCAGCGCCATTGAATTATAAAGATGCAGCAGCAGCGCGATCGTCAGTGCGGAAATCAGAGGTGGCGTCATGCTCGACACTAGATTGTAGGGTTGACCGCTCAGAACATAACCGGCAAGCGTCGCGGAAACCGTTGCGCTGACCGCCAGCAGACCGAACAGCGCGGCGCGCAGGTGGCGCACCATCCACCACAGCAGAACCAGACCCACCAGGCTGGTGAGCGGCACGAAGATCAGGTTGTCGCGTAGCATCGAACGCAATTCCGCGGCATCCAGTGGCACCATGCCGGCCAGCGCGGTCAAATGTCCGGCAAGACCGACCTCGGTCACGGCGGCGCGGAAGAATTCTTCCAGTTCCATCCGCTTGAGACTTTCGCCCAGAGGCACGGGCCGCACGATCAGACTCAGGCCCTGACCGTCCGCCGAAGCCAGCGCGCCTGGCGCAAAGCGGTCGGCTAGAACCCGTTCGCGTCGTTGTTCGAGAGTGAGTGTCTGAAGCTCCTTCAGATCCAGCAGACGTTCGACGCTGAATCCATCCGCGGTGGCGCTGATGTGATCGGCGCGCGTGACGCCGAGTACCCGCTCCATCAGCGGCCATTGCTCCAGCCGCTCCGCCAGACGGTCCAGCGCGAGCAGGACGCGGTCCGAATAGATGTCCGTGCCTTCGAACAGTGCGACGAGGATCTGATCGTTGGGGAATTCCTGGCGCAATGCGCGATCCAGAATCACCGAGGGTGCATCGGCGGGCAGATAGACCTGGGGGGCATTGTTGATTGTGAGTTTCAACAGTAGCAGATTGGACGCCACGAGCATACAGGCGAGCAGGAACACCGCCGCATAGGCATGCCAACGAGGTTGACGGAAAATGGACATGGCCCGCGACTCCTGAATTGCTCAACGAAATTGCGCCCGCCAGCCTAGCGTGATTAACCCATTGTCTTGATAAAAGCCGCCGGCCGTGCCGTCTTCGCCGCTGAAGGCGTGCAGCGCCAGATAAAACTCATGCGGATCCCAGCCGAGAAAACTCAGGGAAGGATTGAGATAGAGCGTGGACTGATTCAAACCGGTCCAGAAGCGCAGATTGGCGCGCCAGCGGGCGTGCGCGAAACTGGACTCGATTTCGCCGGTCAGCGCATAGGTGCGCTGCCAGTCCACTACCTCGCCCGCGTCCAGCAGATGATGACCCAGGAGTTGCAGCGTCACCCGAGTATCGCCGTCGCCGGGGAAAAATTCGCCGCCCACCCCCCAGTCGAAACCCTGGCGGGTGAGATAACGCAGATCGGTGGTCGTGGCCGGCAGATCGCTCAGATACGCGGCCTCGAAGCGCCAGGTGGCGCCAGCCGCGGCGAATCCGAGATCGCCGCCGAACAGCCAGCCTTGCGGATACTGGGCGGCAAAGGTGGGCGGCGCGACCGCCGCGATGGCGCTTTGGGGATCCATGCCGCTCAAGATACGCTCGCGGACCGCCGGGTCGAGTCGGAAATAGGGCGTGGACTGCCGGGTATGCTGGACGGTCAGCGCGTAATCCAGACGTCGGCCGGAGCGGCTCAGGCGCAGTCCGATCTGTCCATCCTGCTCGTCGGCGCTCTCGTCGAAGCTTCCGTTCTTGACCAATGCGGCGAGCAGTGGGTCGGAAGGGATGCCGAGCACCCGACCCCGCTGGCGGTCGATCGGATACCAGAGACTGTCGGCGTCGGGGAGTTCCGCAGGGCGGAAGCGGGGAATCCAGACCAAATCTGCCCGATCGTCATCGTCCAGAAAACCTTCGATGCGCAGCGCCGTGACCGCCCGGCGGCGGTCTTCCAGATCATCGAGGATAAAGCGATCAAGATCGACCACGCTCATGCGGTCGGTCGGAGCCTGCTCGTCGAGCCGGCCCCAAAGAATGATCTGAGGGCCGAGCGTGACGCGCACATGTTTGCTGCGATAACGCAGAAAACTTTCCGCGTAATCGAGTTCGAGCGAACGGAGCGACGCGGTTCCGGCTTGCCGCGCGCCATCGAGCCGACCGGCGAGGCGCAACTCCCAGCGATCGCCAGCGCGCCATTCCAGGCCGGTGCTTGCATGAAGGTAGTGGCTGCCGGTCACGGCGGCATCGGTATCGGGAAGCCCGAGTTCGAGGCGAAATTGGGAAGGGGCAAGCCCCCATCCGACGCCGTCGCGGGGTGGATCGACCGTCCGCCGCGCGCCGGCAATCGGGGTTCCTGGCGCATCCCCACCTTCGATCACGAGCGGCTCTAACGCGCCGACGGGCGTCCAGGGGCCGGTTCCCGCCCCCAGAACCGCGAGCATGAGCCCGTTGACGAGGTGCCCGCTCCGCCAGTTCATGGACGGAAGCGCTTGTCCTGAGCAGGATCGGTCAGCGTTTGCACGGAAAATAGACTGGCGGGAAGACCCTGATCGTACTTCACCGCCTCGGCTTCGATCCGGGTTTCGTGACCGCTGGACAGATCGGTCATAGTGCTGTCGAGAACGGTCCAGTAGCCCTGAATCCGTTTGATCCGACTGACGGTAAAGCGTTTGGCGGGAACGGTCTTGCCACCCGCGAAAAACTCGATTCTGAGCGGGAGGAAGGTCTCGGGATGAATACAACTGAGACGCTTGCTGTAGACCGAGTTATCGGGGTCGCTGGGAATGCTCTCCAGCACCTGGCAACTGGTCCCCTGAAAACTGTCCGTGCCGATCAGGCGATGACGGTCGCGCTCGACCGGGCGATCGCGCAGATCCTCGAAATACAGATCGGAGCCGACAAACCGGCCGCCCTTGCGGGAGCCGGAGATACGCCGTTCCTTCTTGATCGCGGGCAGATAGAGCCACTGCGCGGATTCCGCGGCGGGTGTGTCGAGGGTGAGCAGGCCGGTGCCCGCGACATCGGCGGGCTCCTGAAACCGCGCCAGCGAGCGAACATTGCCGCCACCCAGATCCTGACGGTAGCTGTAAAACAGCCGGTTGCGGGGGGCGTGTCCCCGCTCGGTCAGGGTCATGCGCAGACGCAGACTCAGATCGCGACCATCGGGGCGGGCGTAAACTTGGCGGGCCAGCGCGGTGCCGGCGTCAAGCGACTCATCGGCGTGGGAGATGGCCGCAACGAGACTTAGGACAAAGGCGACACCGAGCCATCGGGCCATTGCGCGAACGAGCATGGAAGGCGTCCTCTCGGTTCGGGGTTACACAAAAAAGCGCCCTCGGTTTCCCGAGGGCGCTCAAGATGTTTGCATGGACTAAGCTTGCCGATCAAGGTTGCTGGCGGCGACGACTGGCAGCCCGTTTCATACCGCCAAAACCGAACAGACCGGCCCCCAGCAGTGCCAGCGAACCAGGCTCGGGGACATAAAAACCGATATCCGTATTTAACGCGGTCGAGCGGCAGGCTGTTCCTGCTGCGCAGGGGGGAGCATTATTAACCAATGCGACCGGATAATTACCGTTCCCGCCAACCATGGGAATCAAATTCGGCGTGAGATTGGTATTGAGATCCCAGTTGATCGCTGCATCAGCCAGATTGTTGACTTGCGCATGCTTCCAGATATCGTAAAAGGACGTCAGGCCATTCTTTGGAACCTGGAAGTTAAAAAGATCCTCGATAAACGAATCGACAGGTAGAAGTTCATACCACGTGTAATCGACATAACCGAGCAGATCCAGGTTAGCAATCTCGGCCCCTCCATTTGTCAGCTTCATTTCAAGAACTTGCTGATTATTTCTTGAATTCAGAGGAGACGCAGCACTGGGTGCATCGATGAAGATTTTAAGAATGCCGTCTGTAAAGGTCGGGATTAAGCCCTCATTGGCCAGAAATTCCTGCCCTAAAGTCACGGTCGTCATGTCGATTGGACTGGAAACAGAAGCAGTAGAATAGCCATTGATTTGATAATCGAATCGGAAAAACCAATTCGCCCCGTAGCCCTCAAGGCTGTCCGAGCTTTGTTGTAACTGCGAGCCGCCGACATCCAGGTTTCCCATCCAGGGCAATCGCATCAACGCATTAGCGCATACTGTTAGACAATCCGTACTGCGGCCCCAATGATTTGAGTCTTTAGAATCTTGGGGAGATCTCGCCGATGTGCGACTTGAGTGTGGAGCGATCGATTGCGCACCATTTTGCCCCGCTGGACGAGCCGCGCAGCGCGATCCAACGACGGCACCTCTTAAGTGAGATGATCGTGATCACCATCGCGGCGTCCTTCAGTGGCGCCGACGGTTGGGTGGGTGTCGAGACGTTCGGACAGGCCAAGGAGGCGTGGCTGCGCACGTTTCTGAAACTGCCCGCGGGCATTCCGTCGCACGACACCTTCGGGCGGGTGTTTGCGCTCATCGATCCCGCACAGTTTGCCGCCTGCTTTCGCCAATGGAGCGCGTCGGTGGCCGAACTGATCCCCGAAGAGATCATTGCCGTCGATGGCAAGACCCTGCGCCGCTCCCACAGCCGCGGCAAGGGCTTGGCGGCGTTGCACCTGGTCAGTGCCTGGGCGACGGCCAATCGGGTGGTGCTCGGACAGGTCGCCACCGACGCCAAATCCAATGAGATCACGGCCATTCCACGTCTGCTGGAGTGGCTGAAGCTGGAGGGCTGCATCGTCACCATCGACGCCATGGGCTGCCAGACCAAGATTGCCGCGCAGATCATCCACCAGGGAGGGGACTATGTGCTCGCGCTCAAAGGCAACCAGGAAACGCTGGCCGCCGAGGTCGAGGAGGCGTTCATCGACGCCGACGCCAGAGGCTACGCCGGTGTCGATTCGGCATTCCTCGAAACCGTCGAGCGAGGGCATGGTCGTCTCGAAACCCGTCGCTACCAAACCTTGGGCGATCTTTCCGGCGTGCCGCACAGCGCCTCGTGGGAGGCAATGAACATGATCGGCATGGTTGAATCGCGCCGTGAGGTCGCCGGCAAGGTCTCGGTCGAGACCCGCTATTTCATTGGCAGCATCGGCACCAGCGCCGCGCGCTTTGCCCACGCAGTACGCGGTCACTGGGGCATCGAAAACGGGTTGCATTGGAATCTCGATATCGCCTTTCGTGAGGATGAGTGCCGTGTCCGCGATCCGGTGGCGCGCGAGAATCTTGCCGTCCTGCGTCACCTCGCCCTCTCGCGCCTCAAGAATGACGGCACCAAGCTCGGCATCCAGAACAAACGCTTGAAAGCCGGTTGGGACGAGTCCTACCTGTCGAAATTGCTCTTCGAGTCGCCTCAGAGGAAGGGCGACGCTGATACATCGGTACCCGCTAATGTTAGCAGCGCTTGATGCGATTGCCCTGGTTTCCCATCCTGACCGAGCCTGTATCTGTAAAATCCAGGATTTCGCCGTTGTTAATGATGTTGTCGATACCGCCAGCGCGTTCGGTATAGACCGAGGTCGCGGTAAAATTCAGATTAAGCCGCCTGAATGAATCGGTGATGTTGTTGGGGTCGCCGAAAAAAACAGCCGGCAAAAGTAGGTTTAATGGACCATCGATATCTTGCCCAACATCGAGGTAAATCAGCTCCCCTGCTTGGGCGGTGCTAAAGACGACCGGGCCCGCCAACAGAGACACGGCAAGCGCATACTTGATTTTCGTGTTCATGATCGTTGTCTATATCGCCTGTGGTTGTTAGTGGTTAGGGATCATTTTCTCTTCAAATAGAAAGCAAATAACACGCCATTATCTTATCTTTTTGTTTTTTAAGAGATTTTTTTTTCAGGCGAATCCGTTAGGAAGTTAAGTGTAAAAATTTCCGACACTACGACGGGGCGAATCGGCGTGGAGTCGGGTTTGCTCATCCCTGAAAGCCGCGATAATTGTCCATGTTCGTCTCCTTGGCTCAAATCAATGCGGCGGATCGTTCTTGCGCTAGTCGCTGACGCACCGCGCGATAGGCAATCCACCTTTTGATGGTCTGTAGGGGGCCGCGGTTTCCCCAGCGCAGTCTGCCGCGGATGTAGCGGCCGCGATAGGCATCGAAGATCTGGTACCAGGGCGCTGCATGGACCGGCGAGCGGCCGAGCAGGATCTTCAACGCCTCGATTCCGACAATCCCGGCGCAGAGCTGGCAGGCCATCCCCGTCGAGGGTCCAGATCGACCGGCCAGATTGAGCCGACCCGGTTCGACCAGATATCCGCGATGGAGTGCGGTCGGAGTCAAACCGAGTAAAAAATTGACATACTGTCGCTCGACAGGCTGGCCGTCCAGGCGGAAATATTGCTCGAAACTCATCCCGCCCGGCAGAAAAATCAGATAGGGCGCACCCATGCCGATCGGTCCGGCGGTAATTGCCGGAATGCCAAGCGCATGACAGCGACCGAACGCCAGAGAGCGGATGTCCGGCGCGAAAAAATCCAGCCCATCGACAAATAAATCCACGTCTCGAAGAAAATCATCAAGGTTATCGGTATTTAAGCCTGTCGGAAACATCCGCAGATCGAGTTCCGGGTTGATCTCAAGCGCCTGACGAAAAAGAACTTCTACCTTTTGCTGGCCAAGCGTCGCAGTGGTCGCTCCGACCTGTCGGTTAAAATTAGCGAGTTCGAAGGTATCCAAATCGGCGATGTAAAATTTTCCGACACCTAGCCGTGTCAGGGTCAGGAGATGTGCTCCGCCAACGCCGCCCATACCGGCAATGGCCACCCGTTTGCCGCGCAGAATCTGCTGCTCGGCGTCGGTAATCCAACCGATGTTACGGCTGAACGCTTCGGTGTAGTTGAAGTTGGCCGTCATGAATGTGCTCCGTAACCGGCTTTGATTGAAATCTAAGTCATCATAAAATAAGATAATTATCTGTTTTTACCGGAAGCGAGGCGAGACCCTGGCCGAAACGGCTGTAGCAGCCCGGGTTGGTGCGGAAAAAGCCTATAATGGCAACTGTAAAATTTTCCGACACTTCCGATGTTGGAGAGTGCGCCGGTTTGTTCCCAAGGTTCGACTAAGCGAACGACAGCCCCTGTCGATCAGCACGTTCCTGCAACGCCGTATGAATGAATTGGTACATTTTCAGCATGACGGGATCCCATGCCGCCATGCACTCATCGACCGTCACATGATATGCCGCGCGCTTCCCGTGATACTCCAGGATCTCTCCGACCTGCACGAAGGGAAAACCCAGACTGCGTAGGCGACGCGCGAGCCGCGGCTCCATCATCACGAACATGTGTGGGCGCCGTGTCAGGGCCAGCAGCGCGGTGGCGCCCGCGAACAGGGCCAGGCTGATGAGCGGAAAGGTGCGCTGCTCCTGCTCGCTCATTGCGGTCGGATTTAAAACGCCGATCGGGGAATCCGTCTCGCCCAACCGCCGGCGAAAGGAGGTATGAACGGCCAGTCGGGAGATTTCGGCCAAGCCCTCTCGTGGCAACAGTCGAGGATGGCGTTCGGGGTGATTCAGGGTGTGACCGCAGTGGCGTTCCATCGGTAGCAGAAAATCCGGTTGGTCGAGTGGCGGCGAAATCATCCGGACACAGCCCGCCGGAGCCGACGTGGTCTTCTGGACGGCGAGGATTTGCAGTGCGTCGTCGTCATATTCGTCCCGCTCCATGCCACCAGGGCAATCCTCTTCCTGTTCGTAGTGAAACTCCCGACAGTAGACGTCATACCGAACGCGGTTGACCTGCTCCAGCAGGTCTGGGGTGTTGGCAAAGAGGATGTCGAAGTAGCGATCAAAATGGTTGTCCAATGCCGGGTTCCTCATGGTGCGGACGGCCGTGCGATTCCTTCCGCTATTTTGCCCTTTGCCATTTCTCGCGAGGGCAAGACGATTTCCGATCCTACATGAATGTTTTAAGCTTCCCGATGCTAATTGAAGCTGAATTTGGCGGGTGCCGCGGTCATGGGTGGATCTTCGATGATCAGGCGATGGCAATCGTCGCAGCTAGACCTTCGGCGTTCTTGCCAAATGGGATTGATGGGAATCTGCGACTCGCCGAACGCCCATCGGTAGTAGTTTTTCGCATCCGCCATGATCGGGACGATATGGTCTCCGATTTCCGGGTTCCAGATTTGGTCCGCGACGGAGACAAATCCCATTCGATGGTACATGGATGCCGATTTATGGCTGACGGTTGCGATGATCCGTGTAACGTCCCATGAAAAGAAGACGCCTGCCGCAACCCGGTAGATCGCGAGGATGACATCCCGACGTTGCCGCCAGCCTTTGCGGACCGCCAGCATCCCTCCAGAAGCGATGATCGGTGGTGTAGTGTGATGGATCGATGTATGCGCAAGGGAACGGAGATGAAATCGGAAATCGAAGTAACGTTCTGGCGGGAGTCCTAACCTTGTTTCGCAATTCAGCCGGATGCCTCCCACGGGAGTGTTTCTGTCATAGGCAAGGATGTGAGCCACTTTCGGGATTACGTCGAACCGATCGACAATTCGTTGGTCAGGCCAGTTCTTCCCCTCATAGAGGCCTTCCTCCGTCACGTAGACGTGATGTCTGAGCCAGAGCGCGTCGTCGATTTCTTGTGGGCTGCAGGCCACTTTTAATTGGATTGCCATGAGAGTTGGTTGAATTTTTAAGTTATTGAAAAATTAGCGTTAGTCTCGTAGATTTTGGAGTTCGACTCGTTTTTAAGCCCGGCTTTCGCCAACTCAAGCGACCCCCTTGTCCAGGACATTTTTCTCCTGTTTAATCCATCTGTTTGCATGATAACCGACATCGCTATCTTCATCGTGGTTTCACGTTGACTACTTTATAGCAGGTCTGGGAACGAAATCCATGCAGCAAACAGGAGGATGGATGGTCCTAAATTGTTGTGTATATTGGGCCTGATGCTCATTCGCGGGAAAATGGCCAGCCGCAGTTTCGCCAGCCGTGACGGCCACCCGATGCAAACGTTGGTCAACATGCGGAGCAAATATTTACTATCGTAACTCAATCTTGCAATGGCTTCATTGCATCTTCAGCACTGTAAAAAAGCCCGACACCTGGCGGTGATCCGCAGGGCGAGTAAAACGCACTTGGAAAAGAAAATCCGCGCAGAGTTGCGCCATGATTGTCGTTCGACGCTTGAATTTAGAGGATTCGATTCCCCCGAACGCCTCGATTTTCGCTTAGGGGCGTGCACCAAGAGGCTAAGTCCGATAGCCTGTTGAAAGCCTACTCAATTCGCGTATCACATCGATCCTCTTGTCAACCGCGACGCGCGTGGATCCGGAGAAAAAGCGATATGTCACGCCTCGATTCCCCCTTTCGCAATCTGTTGGGGTCGCTTATCCCCGTCTTCCTGCTGGTGATCGTGGATGTTCAGGTTCAGCCGGCGAGCGCCTCCGCGCTCGTCAACTGCCATGACGAGGCGCGCGGGATGGTCTCGCGGATTCGCGCGGACAATTGCCAGGGCCGCCAGGTTACCGATGCGGAGGCGGCGGCGATCCGGGATCGTCGCCGCTCCTATGTCAAGGAGTCGTTTGACGCGAACCTGAATCCGACCGTCCCCGGCAAGCGATTGGCGAGCATCGGTGCGGGGTTTTTTGTCGATACCGAGGGTGCCCTGCTGACCAATGCCCACGTCGTCAAGGATTGCGGGGCTTTGGTCGTGTCGCGTCCTGGGGGTGAGATGCGGCCCGCCCGCTTGATCGCCGCCGAACCGGGGATCGATCTGGCGCTGATTAAAACGGATTTTCGCCCGCAACGGGGCGCGGTTTTTGCGCCGCCGGATGCGCTGCTCCCAACGCGGGTCTCGATCATTGGTTATCCGAATCAGGGGTTGGCCCCCCTCCGTCCACTCCTGACGGCTGGGGGGATCTCGGCGCCCAATCTCCAGACCGCCGCTTCCCGTCCGATCTCGATTCACGCGAATGTTCGGCCAGGAAACAGCGGCGGACCGGCGCTCGATGGGGCGGGGCGTGTCGTTGGCGTCGTATTCGCCGCGGTCGATACGCCCGCGGTCTATAAAAACACGGGACGCGTGGTACGGGATGTTGGCGTGGCCATCCCGAACCGTCTGTCCCTGAGCTTTCTGGAACGTAGCGGGGTCTCCCCAACGACGACTGGCGTCACGGCAAAGCGTGATAATCTTCTCAAGGAGGCAAACCAGTTCGTCGCCCGTGTCGAATGCTGGCGCTGAGACCGCGCGACTTGTCGGATCAGGTCCGTGAGCTTAAGTGAAGCCGTTTGTGGTGAGTCCTGAGTCCGTCGAAGGGTCGAACCACGAACAGCTTCACTTAATGGCAGTGGAGCGACGATGGACGCATGCGTCAAACCTCTGGAGTGCTCACGCGATGTTGCATGCAACCACGCCAACGGTTGACAATCGAATGACAAACTTGTCTGACAAGGACCGCCATCGGATACAGGTGCACGCTCTTCCCGTGTCGCGAACACCAACGCTTTCGAGTTTGCTGCTGGCGCAGCGAAAACCCTTTCTCGTCATCGACGCGGAAGGCCGGATTCGCGATGTCAATGGGGCGCTCGAAGAGGCTTTCGGGCTCGATCAGGTGCGCCTGGCTGGCTGCTCCTGTTGCCGGCTGGATGCCGTGGCCATGGAGGACTGTCGGCATCGGCGGTTTTTCCGCGATTTGGAACCCTATGTCGAGACCCACGCACTGATGACCGCCGGGGGCGACATCCGCTTTGCCCAGATCCAGGGATTCCCGGTGATCGACGAAGACGCTCAAGTCTATTTGGGCGAAGCGTTGCATTTCCCAAAAAGTCACTCGGACACGCCCGGGATGGTCGGAAATTCCGCTGCCTTGCGTGGCCTGAAACAGGAATTGACTCAGGCCGCCGCGACCGATGTCTCGGTCTTTCTGGGTGGCGAAACCGGCTCGGGTAAGGAACTGGCGGCCGAGTTCATCCATCGCCATTCGCGGCGCGCGCAAGGGCCGTTCGTCGTCGTCGACTGCACGGTTTTGAGCGAGGATCTGTTCGAGAGCGAACTCTTCGGCCATGTCAAAGGGGCCTTTACGGGGGCCATCGGTCACAAGGTTGGGCTGTTTGAATTGGCCGACGCGGGCACGCTGTTTTTCGACGAGATTGGCGAACTTCCGCTGTCGCAACAACCCAAACTGCTACGCGCGCTCGAAACCGGTGTCTTCAGACCCGTGGGCGCGACCAAAACCCGCCGCGCGGATGTGCGCGTCGTGAGCGCCACGCACCAGGATGTGCAGGCCATGATGCAGCGCGGCGAGTTTCGGCAGGATTTGTACTATCGGCTGGCGGTGCTCCCGATCGCGATCCCGCCCCTGCGAGCACGTCGGGAAGACATTCCCGCGCTGGTGGATCATTTATTGCTGAATATCGGAGCCAATAACAACCGAGGCTATCGGGTGGAGCAGGATGCCATGCGAAAATTATTGCTCTACGAGTTTCCTGGAAACGTCCGGGAGATGCGTAACCTGCTGCATCTTGCCGCGGCACTCTCCCCAAACGGCGTCATCACGCAGGATTTGATCCGCTTGTCCGACACCGGCAATGAGCCGTCGCCAGCGCGGAAACCGGCTCAAGAGATCCGCCATCCGGGGCTGGAGCAACTCTCCCCGATCGAAGCCGCCGAGGCTGGATACATCATGGATCTTCTACAGCGGCATCGCGGCAGTCGGACGGAAGTCGCGGCCAGCATGTCGATCAGCGAGCGGACGTTATATCGGAAGCTCAAGCGATACCGACTCAACCTACCGTATGAGCGGAATGGCAGTGACCACTGATCTCGCGACGCTCGACGTCAAGGTCGGGCTGATGCGCTGGAATCTGGAGACGGCCTCCGGGCTGGCGGCCGACCAGCGTCCGCCGGGCGATATCCGCAACCTGATTCGCTCCAGCGACGATCTTCCCCCATTGCCGGAAATCAGCCGCCGGCTGCTCCGGCTGCGGAACGATCCCAATGCCGGCGCGCCGATGTTGGCTGAAATCGTCGAACTTGACCCCTTGCTGACGACCCAGATTCTGCGCTGGGCAAACTCGGCCTATTATGGCCTGCGCGAACCGGTCTCCTCCGTGCGCGATGCCATCGTGCGGACACTGGGCTATGATCTGGCGCTCAATCTGGCCTTGGCGCTTGCCGCGTTGAGTCCGCTGCAGACCCCGAACGAGGGGCCGATCGCGCGTGACGCGGTCTGGCGTCATGGCGTCAAATGCGGTGAGTTGATGCAGGCGCTCGCCAAAAAACTCCCTGCCGAGATGCGTTCGCCGCCCGGTCTGATCCACCTGGTTGGCATCACGCAAAACATCGGCTATCTCCTGCTCGGTCATCTTCTGCCCGAACAATTTCGGTTCGTGAGTCGTCTGATCCGGGCAAATCCAACCCTGGCGCTCCCCGAGATCGACCGTTTGGCGCTTGGCGTCGATCACACGCAACTCGGTCTCTGGCTGTTCGAGGCGTGGGAGATGCCGCCAGCATTGCGCGCCGTCGTTCGCCAGCATCACAACCCATCCTATCGAGGCGAGCATGAGAACCTGGTCTGCCTCACCTGTCTTGCCGACAGTCTGCTGGCCGACTCGCCCTGGAGGCTTGGCGCAAAGCCGAGCGCAATGGACAATCAATGGTTGCTGGATCGTCTTGGGATCGGCCCCGATGCGTGTGGAGAGGCGCTCGGCAGCGTGCTGACGGATAAGGATGCGGTGGTTTAGAAACGGCCTAATTGCAAGTTCCCGATGTTGCCCGACAGAGTGATTTCCGGGAAAGATATGACCGATTTTCCGCTCATACCAAACCCTGAGCGGACCCGAAGGATGGGCGGCAAATCCTCGGACTCCGCGCTTGAAGCCGTTCGTAGTTCGAGTACCTCACCACGAACGGCTTAATATAGCCAGCGAACGTGATAACCGGACGTAGGGGCGGGTTTGAAACCCGCCTCTACGTCAAAGCATGCCTGCATATCCGGTGCGAAGGCTATACATATGCTTAGGATTTCCCGTTCGTCCTGAGTTTATCGAAGGACGAACGGGAAATCCTTGGGCGCGGAGCGAGTGGTATGCGCTTTTCCAAAAATCCCCTAAACGGCACCCTTTCCGAATAACACGACCTCCACGGTTTCGACCAGAATCAGAAGATCCAGAAAGGTACTCTGGTTCTTAATGTAATACAGGTCATATTCAAGCTTCCGTAGGGCATCCTCTTCGGTATTGCCGTAGGGGTAGCTAAGTTGAGCCCAGCCAGTCAAGCCAGGCTTCAGGCGATGACGCGCGGCGTAATATTCATACTTTCTCGCGAAGTCGGCGACGAATTCCGGGCGTTCCGGCCGCGGTCCTACAAAACTCATCTCGCCTTTCAGGACATTGAAGATCTGCGGCAACTCGTCAATGCGCGCCTTGCGGATAAAGCGGCCGACACGGGTGATGCGTGAATCGTTTGTCGTGGCCCAACGGGCCTTGCCGTCGGCTTCCGCATCGACTCGCATGCTCCGAAATTTCACCACCTCGAAGGGGACGCCGTTCTCGCCGATCCGCATTTGACGATACAGAACCGAGTGACGAAAACCGCTCTCGACGAAAATGGCCAGCGCCGTCAGCAGCATGACAGGCCAAAGCAATGCGATAAAAATCAGGGAGATCAGGACATCGAAGAGGCGCTTGATCAGCGTCGTCATCACGCCATGCTGGAAGCCATCCGAGTGAACCAGCCAGCTAGGTTTTAGCAACTCCAGCTTGATCACACCTAATTCACGTTCAAAAAAATCTTGCTGTTCAAGGATTTGAATCCCGCTCATGCGACATTCGAGCAGTTCTTCGATCGGCAGTTTGCCGCGGCGGTCATGGATCGCAAGAACGATTTCATCGGCCTGCGTTTCGACCGCGATCTGCATCAGTGGCTTGTCGTGCGGAATGACCTTCATTCCATTGTTGATCGATTGCTCCGGCGTCGTTGGAATGTATCCGACGATATCCAGTCTCTTCTGATTCGCGATCATCAGCTTGTCGGCAAGTGGCGAGTCGCCGAACACGAGAATTCGGCGTTTGAATATACCTGGATTGGTATAGTAAAAAAGTAATCGTAACGAGACGACGAACACCAATGAAAGTCCGACCGTCAGCGAGAGAATGCTTCTCCAGAGTCCTAATGGCGGGAAAAAGTACGAGGCGGCGGCCAGGATTAAAGAACCCAGCATTAAGGACATGAGAATCCGGATCAGCGAGCCCGTCATCCCTTCACGGAGGTTGGCCTCATAGAGGCCCATGGCACCCATGGTCATCACGAACACGAGCGCGACAAACAGCGAGTACGTCAGCAGGCCGGTCGGCTCGGAATCGACATCGGTGCCAATGAACCACCAGCGAAGATGAACGCTGAGATAGAAAGACGTCGCGAAAATGATGCTTTCTATTCCCGCGATGACAATGAGCGATAACCGCATGTAATGACGGAAGATACGAATAGAATGCATACGCTGGACTCTTGATTGGGATCAATCCGTAACAAGACGACGGAGCGAATGACAGCGATTACCTCATCGCAATCCTTCGGTAGAAGCTTTCCCCTTACGGGGGATCATGCGCATGGAATGAAGAGTAACCTCTTCCGTGCGGTGTCGCCCGGCTAGGCCGGGCGCGGATTGAAACATGTCGACCAAAACGACGGTTGACGATAAAAAAACCCCAGACTGTTTCCGGAGAACCGCATCCCGGAAATTCGCTTTACATCCCCCGTGCCTCAAGTTTTGCCAGGCAACCTGCGGCGATCATTGCAATGCCCGCGGTAAAGAGGGTCATTGCCTCATAGCTAAAAACGTAATAAGAACCGACCAGTTTAAACATGCCGGCGACAAGACAGAGCGCGACCCCTGACCAACCGACGAGAGAACCAAATGCAGCTAGGATGTTTTTCATCTCGGATCCTTTACGAATGTCGTCATTTCAGTGCGCAGAACCGATGGCCGACCGCCACCTGTCTGACCCATTTTACAGCAAGATAAAAATGGTTTTATCAAGTCGTCGCTCAAGACGCGCGACAGGGCGCCAGGAAAGCGACCGCCGCGCAAGGCATCCTATGGGGATGCATGCACAGTTTTAGGCTCCTTCATCGTTGTGGCAGGTTTTGTGGAATGACCGCGATACCCTTGCGCACGCCCCATGCCCGCAGCCACGCTTTATAGCCAAGGTGGCGCGCCAGCAGAAACGGTGGCATGCGTAGCCAGTGTGCCCGTGCATACAGCAGCCAGCGCGCGATCGCCGCGCGCCGTCTTGGATGATCGGGATGCTCGGGGAGGATGGCCAAGGGTACCAGCCAATCCATCAGAACCCGAACCGGCAGCGGGGGCGCCCCTTGCGCCGCCGCGTCCAGCACGGAACCAGGAATCTCGGTATCCAGTAAACGGCGCGCAAAACGTAGACCATAATACAGCGGGCGCCCAAGACCCAACTGATTTGCTCGTGGCACCAGCCCATCCCAAAACCCGGTTTCAGCGCCGAAATGATTCAACAGGTCGGCCACATCGATGAGGTCGCGCAGCCGCAGCCCTTCCTGCGGGTCGCCTTCGAGAAAGAGGTGGACCAGCGCGTGAAGGACCATGTCGTTTGGCGCCAGTACCCGGATCCTTGAGCCGGGGAGCGTGCGTGCCTGCTCGAACAGCCGGACCGGGTCAGGTTGGAGTCGGCTGGTGCGTGGGAGAATTCGGTGGTGAATGTCGATCTCGATCTCGCGCTCGCGGTGACGCAGTGGCGGAATCTCATGCATCCAGACCCGATAGTAGTTGTCGTCGTAAGGGTCGATACGCATTCTGGTCCAGCCCCGCGCGAGCAATCGCTGCTCGACGGCCTCGATGTCGGTGTGCGGTACCAGCAAGTCAACATCGGCAAAAAAACGGCCCCGCGCCGGGGGAAGTTGGGCCAGACTGTATGCCATCCCCTTGAGCGCGACGATGGGGGCATCCAGGCCGTCCAGTGCCCAGAGGATGCGATTCACCTCCCAGTTCAGCAGGGTCTGACGATGTTGCACCAGATTTCTGGCGGAGCGTAGATGATTGGCGACCCTGGGAGGGATGGTATCCAGCAAACCCAATTGCGCCAGGTCCGCCTCCAGGCGTGCAAGGAGTCGCGTGCGGCGCGCCACTCTCACGAGCAGATCCCAGTTCCGTGCCGGCAAGGCGGTCAATGTCTCGGGCGCTCGCAACGCCGTGAGCAGGAGCGAACTGGTCCGCTTCGTCGCATCAGACATTGGATGCCCGCGTCAACTCATCCAGCGCAGCAATCGCCTCGGGGAGATCCGAGTAGATCAGGGAATAGCAATCGCAGTCGTCCACCATCCGCGCCACCAGTTCAAACGCTGTCTGACCGAGCACTTCATAATTGAAGGCGTTGGTCGCGACCATCAAAAATGCTTCGCTCTTCAGCATGGGCTCCAGCCGCAGCGGTGCGTCTGCGACCCAACGCGGAAAGACGAACCAACCAGGCCGCGCGGTTTCGTCCATCCGCTCGACACTCTCGGTCGGGGGGCGGACATGGGCGATCGTCCCTTTGCGTGTCCCATAAAAGGATGGGCCAATGTGCGCGGCGGGCGCGAAGGATCGAATCACCTCAATGGACTGGTTCTTGAGCGGAATCAGACGCGGCAGCGGGAGCAGGGCGCCGTCCTCGGGTCTGACCAATCCAAATTCATCGCTCAACAGGCGCCAGCCGGAATGGATCAGCGCGGTACAGAGCGTTGACTTGCCGTGACCTGGCCACGCGGGAAGAATGATCGCCCGGCCGTTGCGTTCCACGACGGCGGAATGCAGCATCAGCAAATGATGACTGCGTCTCGCGATGCACCAGTTGATCCCCCATTCCAGCATGGGTAAGTGATGATTTGCATGAAGAGGCTGGAAAGGCGTGCGCCCATCGACCGAGCATTGAACCTGCGGGCGCCACCAGCGGCGACGCCAATCGCCCCGAATCAGTCTAATGTGAAAATCGACAATCGCCGCGTCCGGAACGAGTTTATAGTCGCGCCACATCTCGTACATGAGCGGAACCAACAAAGCGACATCGGTGTTTAAGTGGATGACGAAGGGGCCGATTTGGAGGTCAAGACCAGTCGATGCGCCGATTTCCCGATGAAACCTGTCGTAACCGAGATCCGCGATGTTCATGGGCCGGATGTAGGGATAACGGAGACGACAAGACCAAGTTCGTCGAAACGACGGAGGATGGCGATGATCTGGGATCGAAGTTCTTCTCGTGCTGGGAGACCATCCAATCTTAGTTCGTAAGCATAAGGTAGAAGGTCGTCAAGGCCAGCAGGAGATTCTAGCAATCGATCAATCAGTCGCGCCCCCATTGAGTTCAGGAAGTGGGTTTCGCCCGAGGTTGCGTGATAGATGATGCGCTCTCCGTCCCAGTCTGATTTAAGCAATGAAGAGGGTAAAATATGCCATTTCCTAGTCTCGGGGTTCATCATATTGCAGAGTGTATACGTACTCGAATTGGCATCCGTTTAAGATTTTGAATCAGATCAAAACCAAGTGATGCCAAATGAACGAAAGTCGTTTAGTTCAAATCGCCAAATATTTATTCATCGCAATATTTATCCTCCAAATTACTAGATGATTCGGATGAGGCGGTTACGATGGTACCCGCGCACGTATACGTAGGAGGACTTGTAGCGGGGGTGACCTCTGTAAATGTACCCCCAATACATACGTAATCATCTAAATATGGAGGTTGCGAGGGTTGTATGGTTTTTACGGCGAGTCTATCAATACAAGCGCTTCCCACTGCCAACGCAGAACCACTTCGCAGCGTCATAATTACCGGCGCAACAGTCGCAGCCTGTCTGAGCAACCGCCGCCGCGTCGTCCCCGCGCTGATTCCGGGCTGAGTGCCTGCGGAACCCCCCGATTGTTCAGGGTCTTTGCCGATCAATTGGTCTCTGTTCATGTAAGCGCCTCTGGCGTCGGAAGGTTGATGACTTATTGCGTCAGAAGAACAGCGAGCGGAGCCAGCGAACAACTGGGACGCTGTCTGCGAGTTCGGGGTCGGTTAAAATAGCACAGGCAAAACCCGGGCCATTGATGAGCGACCTTCGTTCATCGCTGCTCCCAGAGAGGCATTACGCTCGTCGAAACAGGTAGCCTTAAGAATTTGAGTCGAATGATAGCCGATCAAGGTGACGATCCAAATAAGTAATCATACTCAAACGAGCCTGTTGAGCGATCTGCGGGACGAAGGAGGTATCTCTGGGATCGCCGACAGGCTGTCGGCCGTCTGGGCGAGGAGTCGACAACATGTCGACTGCCCTCATGTGCCGACGACAAGTCGGCGCCCCGGATCGGACGCGGTTTACCGCCACAGCCCGCAGGTATCGATCACGATCTTTTCCTGCAAAATTTGCCGGGAGAGCTTCTGGAAGCGACGGTGCGCGACCAATCCCAGCACGATATCCGCCTCCACCAGCGCCTCGTCCGCGCCGCGCAGTTCCACGCCGGCCTCCGCCAGCGCTTTCGGCAGCGTATCGATATGCGGTTCGACGGCCAGCACGCGCCCGATCCGCTGCTCGGCCAGATGTTGCGCGATCTCGACGGCGGGGCTTTCGCGCAGATCGTCGATGTCAGGCTTATAGGCTAGGCCAAAACAAGCGATGGTGGGATTCTGGATGCGCGCGGCCTTGGCGCGCGTCTTGGCGACCACCAGATCGGGCTTGCCGGTATTGACCTCGCGCGCCGCGCGGATGAGTCGGCTCTGCTCGGGCGCGGAATGGACGATGAACCAGGGATCGACGGCGATACAGTGCCCGCCCACCCCAGGGCCGGGGCGCAGGATGTTGACCCTTGGGTGATGGTTGGCGAGTTGGATCAACTCCCAGACATCCACGCCCAGGTGATCGCAGATCTGCGACAGTTCGTTGGCGAGGGCGATGTTGACATCCCGAAAGGTGTTTTCGGTGAGCTTGGCCAGTTCGGCGGTACGGCTGTCGGTCGTCAGCACCTTGCCCGCCACGAATTGCAGATAGAATTCCGCCGCCGTGGCCGTGGAGGCGTCGTCGACGCCGCCGACGATGCGGTCGTTGTCCACCAACTCGCGGATGATCTGACCCGGCAGCACGCGCTCCGGGCAGTGCGCCACGCGGACCGTTCCGGCGGCGTCGACGTTGTCGTTACCGCGTCCGGGCAGACGGAGGTCGGGGCGCTCCTCCGCCAGCCATTGCGCGACCAGTTCGGTGGTGCCGACCGGGCTGGTCGATTCCAGGATCACCAGATTGCCCGATACCAGCGCGGGGGCGATGGCCCGCGTGGCCGCCTCGACATAGGTCAGATCGGGTTGATAACCGTCCATGAAGGGCGTCGGCACCGCCAGGATGAAGACATCCGCCGGGGCCGGTTGGGTGTCGGCCTTGAGCCGTCCGCTCTGCACGGCGGATTTGACCAGAATATCCAACTCCGGCTCGCGGATATGAATGCGCCCGGCGTTGATCGTCTCGACCACTCGGGGGCTGACATCCACGCCATGGACCTCGAAGCCCTTGCTGGCGAGCAGACTGGCGGTGGGCAGACCAATGTAGCCCAGGCCCATGACACAGAGTTTGCGGAATTGCGGGTCGATGTGGCTCATGAATCCTGTTTTCCTGTGTGAGATAAAGCGTCGGAGATGCGTATTTCTCCGCCTCGCAAGGCCCAGGGAGCGCCGGCGTGCAGCGGCTCTCTGGTGCATCCGTGACGCCAAGTGACGGGCGGTCAGAGACCGCCCGCCCCTGGGCCGGTCAGAGACCGGCGCTCCCAGGTTGGCGCTCCCAGGGATGCGCGCAGAGTTGCCAGGATCCGCGCCGCCGCTTGACCGTCGCCATAGGGATTATGCGCCCGCGACATGGCGCGATAGGCGTCCGGATCGTCGAGCAGACGGGTCGCCTCGCGCACGATGGCGACGGTATCGGTGCCGACCAGACGCACGGTGCCGGCCTCGACCGCTTCGGGTCGTTCGGTCGTGTCGCGCATCACCAGCACCGGCTTGCCGATGGAGGGCGCTTCCTCCTGCACGCCGCCCGAGTCGGTGATCAGAAGGTCGGCGCGATCCATCAGCGCCACGAAGGGCAGGTAGTCCAGAGGCGCGATGAGATGGATCTTGTCCGATGCTCCCAGCAGGCGACGAACCGGCTCCTGCACGTTCGGGTTCAGATGAACCGGGTAGACGATCTGAACATCGGGCCGCCGGGCCAAGGTGGCCAGACTCGCGCAGATTCGCTCGAATCCCTCGCCGAAATTCTCGCGCCGATGCCCTGTCACCAGAATGAGTCGGCGCGCGGGATCGAGAAAGTCGAACTGGCTCAGAAGGCCCTGACGCAGACCGTCATCGGCGCGCAGACGTTGCACCACGTCCAGCAGGGCATCGATGACGGTATTGCCGGTGACCGTGATCCGCTCGGCATTCACCCCTTCGCGCAGCAGGTTGTCGCGCGCCCGTTCGGTCGGCGCGAAATGCAGTTCGGTCAGATTTCCGGTGAGCCGGCGATTCATCTCCTCGGGCCAGGGGGAATAAATATTGCCCGTGCGCAGACCGGCCTCGACATGGCCGACGGGAATCCGTTGATAATAGGACGCGAGGGCGGCGGCGCAGGTGGTCGTGGTATCGCCATGGACCAGAACCAGATCGGGCTGGAAATTGCTCAACACGGAGCGCAGGCCGATCAGGACATTGGCGGTGATATCGGTCAGATCCTGTCCCGGCTGCATCAAATCCAGATCGAAATCCGGCTGGATCTCGAAGAGCTGCAAGACCTGATCGAGCATCTGCCGATGCTGCGCCGTGACGCAGACCCGGCTGTCGAAGGCCGGATCGGCCGCCAGCGCCCGCACCACGGGCGCCATCTTGATCGCCTCCGGGCGTGTCCCGAAAACCGTGAGAATTCGCGGCGGAGCCTGCGCGGTGTTGGCTGAAGGAGACATTGCGCGTCTTACCTCGGATTGGACCGGAAACGCCGCCAGTTTATGCGTTTTGATCATGGATGGGGTAGGGCATTCAGATTCGGAAATTCTCGGTGTGAACGCCCCGCCTGAAGCCGTTCGTGGTTCGAGTGCCTCACCACGAACGGCTTCAGGCGGGGCAATGGTATGTGCTTTTCCGGAAATCACCTTAAACCGCGCCCGCTCCGACAGTCACAGAGGCTGCCGAGGATTGTTCCAATCCAAACACATTGCCTACCGCGCTGGGTGCGGTTTAAAAGGGTAGGGCAATGATGTCGATTTGAAGTGGCGATTGGAACAGCGCCTCGTCGATATCTATCCTGAGTCTGACCGCTGACCGCTGACCGCTGACCGCTGACCGCTGACCGCTGACCGCTGACCAAAAGGAGCGAGACCCATGGCGACGCCCACTCTTCGGGAGGGAAGCCTCGAAGCGCCCACCCGCCATCCGCTCGACTGGCAAAACCCCGCGTTTTACGACGAAGGCGCGCTCTTCCATGAGTTGGAGCGCGTCTTCGATATCTGTCACGGCTGCCGCCGTTGCGTGAGTCTCTGTCAATCCTTTCCGACCCTGTTCGATCTGGTCGACGAGTCCGAAAGCCTGGAGGTGGACGGCGTCGCCAAGGATGACTATTGGAAGGTCGTCGATCACTGCTATCTGTGCGACCTCTGCTACATGACCAAGTGTCCCTATGTGCCACCGCATGAATGGAATCTCGACTTTCCGCATCTGATGCTGCGGGCCAAGGCGGTCAAATACCGGCAGGGCAAGGTCAAATTCCGCGATCGGGTGCTGACGAGCACGGATCGGGTCGGCGCGCTGGCCGGCTTTCCCGTCATCAATGGTCTCGTGAACGCGGTCAACGCAAACCCGCTCGGACGCCGCGTGCTGGAGGCGGTCCTTGATGTCCATCGGGATGCCCGCGTCCCCGAATACCGAAATCGGACCCTGCGCAAGCAAGAGAAGGCGCGGATCGGTCGGACCGCGACGGGCGAGCCGGCCGGAACCACCACGGGCAAGGTGGCGCTCTTTGCGACCTGCTATGGCAACTTCAACGAGCCCGGCGTCAGTCAGGATCTGATCGCCGTCTTCGAGCATTCCGGTATCCCGGTGGCCTTGGCGGAGAAGGAACGCTGCTGCGGCATGCCCAAGCTGGAACTGGGCGATCTGGAGTCGGTGAGGGCCGCCAAGGAAGCGAATCTCCCAGTGCTCAGGCGGCTGGTCGAGGACGGCTGGGACATCGTCGCGCCGATCCCATCCTGCGTGCTGATGTTCAAGCAGGAACTGCCGCTGATGTTCCCCGAGGATCCCGCTGTGCAGTTGGTCAAGTCGCGCATCTTCGATCCCTTCGAGTACCTGATGCTGCGCCACAGGCACGGCAAGCTGAACCTGGACTTCAAGCAGCCGCTGGGCAGCGTGGTCTATCAGACCTCCTGTCATCAACGGGTCCAGAACATTGGACAGAAGACCCGCGAGATCCTGGCCCTGGTGCCGGGCACGACGGTCGAGATCGTCGAGCGCTGCTCGGGTCACGACGGAACCTATGCCGTGAAAAAAGAATCCTACGCAGCCGCCATGAAGATCGTGCGCCCGGTGGCGGGGCGTGTCGACAAGGCGGCGCCCGATTATTTCGGTAGCGATTGCCCGATGGCGGGGGCGCATATCGCCCATGCGCTGGGTTGCGACGGCCAGCAGCGCCATCCGCTGAGTCTGCTGCGCCTGGCCTACGGCATCTGAAAAAGATTTTCTGACACTTGGCGCCCGCGGTCGGGCGCGACCGGATCAAGCGGAGACGAACATGCATCTGACGCGAGACGATTTATACAGCCTGGAGCAGTATGCGCGGATTCGCGGCGACTTCCGCGCCCGAGTCATGGCGCACAAGCAATACCGCCAGGTCGCCATCGGCACCCACGCTACCCTCTATTTCGAAGATCGCCTGACCATGCAGTATCAGATCCAGGAGATGCTGCGGGTCGAGCGCATCTTCGAGTCCCAGGGGATTCAGGACGAACTGGACGCCTACAATCCCATGATCCCGGACGGCGCCAACTGGAAGGCGACCTTCATGATCGAGTACGAGGATGCCGACGAACGCCGCGACGCGCTGGCGCGTCTGCGCGGGATCGAGGATCGGGTCTGGGTCCAGATCGCCGGCTTTGATCGGGTCCATGCGATCGCCGACGAAGATCTGGATCGAGAGGACGCGACCAGAACCTCGGCGGTGCATTTTCTACGCTTCGAACTCTCGGCGCCCATGATTGCCGCGCTCCGCGAGGGCGCTGCGCTGTCCATTGGTATCGATCATCCCGAATATGCGCATCGGACCGAGATCGCGCCGCCGGTGTGCACGTCTCTGATGGGCGATTTGCAACGCCGTTGAACCGCAAGGGATGCGTATCCCTGGCGCTGTTTTCGGTCATCTCCACGACAGAACGGCCTCTGTCCGCTTTGTCGCAAATCTCCCAATCGGCATCGACTGAATCTGTAAATTTTTGATAAATATATTTTAAATCCGCTGGCACTTGCTTTGCTTGAGGTTTGTTTCAAATCTCTTCATCGGCAGCTGGGAGCCAGCCATGATAGACCACCGCCTCAAGGTCACGATCAACGACACCACCCTGCGCGACGGCGAGCAATCCGCTGGCGTCGCCTTTTCGTTGGACGAAAAGCTCGCCATCGCCCGCGGACTCGACACGCTCGGCGTCCCCGAACTGGAGATCGGCATCCCGGCCATGGGCGAGGACGAGCGCGCGTCGATCCGCGCCGTCGCCGCACTCGGTCTCTCGGCCCGCTTGATGGTCTGGACCCGGATGCTCCCGGACGACATCGCCCAGTGCCGCGACCTCGGCGTCGATCTCGTCGACCTTTCGATCCCGGTCTCCGATCAGCAGATCGCCCGCAAGCTCCGACGCGACCGCGCCTGGGTGCTCGGTCAGATCCGCCGCCAGGTGAATGCCGCGCAGGATCTGGGGCTGGAGGTCTGCGTCGGCGCAGAGGATGCCTCGCGCGCCGACCCCGAATTCCTCTGGCGGGCCGCCGAGGCGGCGCAGGAGGCCGGCGCGCGGCGCTTCCGCTTCGCCGACACGGTCGGCCTGATGGATCCCTTCGCCGTCTTCGAGCGCATCCGCGACCTGCGCGCCATCGTCGATCTGGAGATCGAGATGCACGCACACGACGATCTGGGCCTGGCCACCGCCAACAGCCTGGCGGCGGTGCGCGGCGGCGCGACCCATGTCAACACCACGGTCCACGGACTCGGCGAGCGTGCCGGCAACGCGGCGCTGGAAGAAGTGATCATGGGTCTGAGACACATCCACCGGATCGATTGCGGCGTGGATCTGAAAGACTTCGACGGTCTCTCCCGACTGGTGGCCAAGGCATCCGGCAAGCCCGTGGCCTGGCACAAGAGCCTGGTCGGCGCGGGCGCTTTCACCCATGAGGCGGGCATCCATGTCGATGGGCTGCTGAAGGATCCGCTGAACTATCAGGGCGTCGACCCGGCCGATGTGGGCCGTCGGCATTGCATGGTCCTTGGCAAGCATTCGGGGACGCGCGCGGTGCGACAGGTGTATGCCGACCAGCTGCGTTTCGAGATCGACACGGACCAGGCCGAGCGGGTGCTGCCGCTGGTGCGCCGTTTCGTCACCGAGACCAAACGCTCGCCCGAGCCGCTGGATCTGCGCCGCTTTCTGGCTGAAATCGGTCATCCTCAAGCCGCCCTGCTCCAATAGGCAACGCCACCATGGATCTTCTGGATTTCGCCGCCGAGGACATGTATTTCGACGAACCGGTCAGCCCGGAGGTCGAAGCGCTGCTGCTCGACGCGGCCCAGCGTTATGGCGAGGGCAGCGCCGAGGCGAGTCTGCTCCAGGCGTATTTCCTCGAACCGGAGCATCTGACGGTGCTGGTCGCCCTGTACCGGTATTTTTATTATCGCCAGCAGTATCGAGAATCGCTGATCGTCGCCGACCGGGCGATCGGCATCGTCTCGTCCAGACTCGGTCTGACCGTGCGCTGGCAGGATCTTTCGGAGGCGGATCTCGGGCGCTCGGTGCAAGTCTCCATGACCTTGACGCGCTTTCTGCTATTGGCGCTCAAGGGATCCGGTTATCTGCTGATGCGTCTGGGCGAGCATCGGGATGCCCTCGCGCGCTTCGAGAAAATCGCCGAGATCGACACCAGCGACCGGCTTGGCATTACCGAGCTATTGACGATGGCCCGTGCCTCCGTCGCCGAGGCCGCCGCCGAGCGCGCGGGCGGCAATGTGCGCTTTCTGAGCCGTTAAACCGCGCCCATCGCGAGACACGTCGTTTCGTGGCTCTGCAACTCGTTTTGCAGCGCCACGAACGCTCGGTGGGGCGCGGTTTAAGACGATTTCCGGGAAAGACTTTCCGATTTTCATGGGCTCGGCGCGTGAAGCCGTTCATGGTTCGACCCTTCGGCTCCGCTCAGGGCTCACCACGAACGGCTTAACTTAATGGCGGTGACCCGCAAGCTTCAATCTCGCGGCGACAGTCCCGCTCGGAGCGCCATCCTGATGACCTCCACCCTGTTGGGAAGGCTGGCCACGGCAACGATCCTTGGCCTGCTGTTGAATCCCGCGCCGGTCGCCGCCGAGGCGGATGGTCCGGATTATTATCGCGTGACCGGCGTCGCGCCCACGGATGTTCTCCGCATCCGTGCCACGCCTGATCCGGGCGCAGCCCAGGTCGGTAAGATTCCGCCAGGAGCGGACTGCGTGCGCAATCTGGGCTGCCGTGGCGGTCTCAGCTTCGAGGAATACAGCACCCTGAGCAAAACCGAGCAGGCCGAGCGGCTGCGCCACTACCCGCGCTGGTGCAAAATCGAGTATCAGGGGATCGAGGGCTGGGTCGCCGCCCGTTATCTGGCAGAGGGCGGCTGCCGCTGATCGCCCTGAGGCGACAACTCCTGGATTTCCCAACCAAGACCGTCAGTGTCGACGACTGACCAAGAGACCCAACGTCGTGCCCGGAATTCGCCTAACTAACCTGTAACCGAGGACATCGACCATGAATTTCATGACCAAAACCACCCTGGCGCTGCTCGCCACCAGCGGCCTGGCCGCCGCGTTGATCTCGCCGCTGGCCAACGCGGCCCATCCCAGCTTCGACTGCGCCAAGGCCACCCACGAGGCCGAGCAACTCATCTGCAAGGACGCCGAACTCGCCGAGCTGGACCAACGCCTCGCGGAACTCTACGCCACCCTGATGAAGCACACCCCAGCCAGCCAGCAAGGCGCGCTCAAGACGGAGCAGCGCGGCTGGGTGAAGGGCCGCAACGACTGTTGGAAGTCCGACGACCAACGCGGTTGCATCAAGGCCGAGTACCGGTCGCGGATCAAGGAGTTGAAAGACCGATAAGGAGGATTCCCGATGCGCCTCACCGCGCTTGCCGTCGTGGCTCTGACCGCGACCCTGCTGAACGCCTGCGTCGACTCGGGGACCACCCGTCCCAGCGAGACCCCTAGGCTTCCCGCCGTCGACACGGCCGCCGCGCAGCGGTTGATCATCCGCCCCTTCCAACCGCGCGCCTCGACCCGGCGCAACGAGCGGCTTTCCTACCGTTTTATGGTGGAGCGGATCTGACCCGAAGCCTCCAGGATGAGTCGGGCGATGCGCCGAGGCGGTCATTTCCGCGACAAGCCGCTTCGACTCTCTTTGTCGGAAACCTGTCAAAAAATGCTCGTCCTTTCAAAAGGCCTTTATAAATCAAAATATAATGATTGGTATGTTGTTTGCATTTTGATGGAGGACAAGTTCAGCGCTCGCATCATGCGCCGACTGAGCTGGAACAACGCCCGGAGGCAACCATGACCGACGACGAATTCGACCTCGACCTGAGCGAACTCTCCAGCGCGGAGGATTTTCTGGATTATTTCGCGATTGCTTACGAACCCGCCGTGGTGCAGGTCAATCGTCTGCACATCCTGCAACGTTTCCATGACTACCTCGAACAGGTCGACGAGATGCCCGATTCGACCCAGGCCCGCTGGGCACTGCACGCCGACCTGCTCAAGGCGGCCTATCAGGATTTTTTAGCCTCGAACGCCGCGACCGAGAAGGTCTTTCGGGTATTCAGAATGAACGAACCCCGCTCCGTCGCGGTACCGCTCAGCGATCTGACGAAGCAGGTACCGCATGCGCCCCCAGTATGAATTCGGCGACGCGGTGCGTGTCGTGCGCAATGTGCGCAACGACGGCACCTATCCGGGCGAGTCGACCGGCGCGCTCCTGATCCGGCGCGGCAGCACCGGTTTCGTGCGCGATGTCGGCACCTTTCTCCAGGATCAGATGATCTATACGGTGCATTTCCTCGATAGCGACCGGGTGGTCGGCTGTCGCGAGGAGGAACTGCAACCGGCGGACGCGCCCTGGACGCCCAGCCGCTTCGAGTTCCGCGACAAGGTCGCGACCTCTCGGCCGCTCGGAATTCAGGGCCGGGTGCTGGTCCGGCAGGGCGAGATCGGCGAGGTGATCCGCGTCGTGCGCGACCATCCAGGCGAGGTTGCCTATCACGTCCATTTCCCCGACCGCAACACGCTGGTGGTGCCCGAGTCTGCGCTGACCGAGGTGGAGGCCGTGATCGACACGGCGGAGGAATCGCCTCATCGACCCGCGCCAAGCCCGACGCCATGAACGTCCGTCCTCCCCCGTCAACCTCGCCGAGCGCAGAGTACCGCTATCATCTGCTGCGCGCGGCTAGCGAGCGTTTCCAGACCACGCCCGGCGCGCTGGACGCAGAACGGCTGTCCCAGGCCGAGCGCCAGGCCCAACAGACCTTCGAGCTGGAAAGTCTGGTGCTCTCCTCGCCCGAGGCGCGCGACACCCTCGCCCCTGAGCCGCGTCTCGATGAAGCCGTCCTGGCGATCCGCCAGCGCTACCCGGACGAGGACAGCTTTCTCGCCGACCTGACGGCCAACGGTCTCGACGCGGACACCCTGCGTCAGTCGCTCCGGCGCGAACTCGTCTTCGATGCCGTCATGCAACAAGTTGGCGCCCGCGCGGAGCCGGTCAGCGAGTTGGACGAACAACTTTTCCACGAACTGCACCGAGAGCGTTTCATCACCCCGGAGCGGCGCACCGCGCGTCACATCCTCATCACCGTCAACGACGACTTCGCCGAAAACCGGCGCGAGGTCGCGCTCGCCCGAATCGATGCAGTCGCCGCCCAACTGAAGGGTCAGGCCCAGCGCTTCGGCGCACTTGCCCGCCAGTGTTCCGAATGCCCCACCGCAACCGAAGATGGGCGTCTTGGCGCCGTGCCGCGCGGCCAGCTCTATCCCGAGCTGGACGCGGCACTGTTCGCGTTGGCGGAAGGCGAAGTCAGCGGCGTGCTAAAGTCCGAACTCGGTTTTCATCTTCTGCTCTGCGAACGCATCGAACCGGGCGTCGAGATTGGATTCGAGCAGGCCAGGGCCAAAATCCACTCGGTCATCGCGGCGCGACGGCGGCTGGACCGGCAGAAATCCTGGCTCGCCGAGCTTCGCCAGGCAACGTAATTTTTCGCGTTCTTCACTGTTCGATTGCTCTATGACTCGTTAGGCCCCAGACCGACGAGTCATGCTCATCGCTTGAGGTGATTTCCGGAAATGACTTTACCAAGCGTCAAACTTCGTAGGAGCCCGCTTGCGGGCGACATGATCCGCCAAGACGCCTTCCATGCGCGCATCCGTCGCCCGCAAGCGGGCTCCTACGGGTAGGATTTGGCCACCTCAAGCAATCTAGGTTCAACCCTTGCCACCGCTCCAAGAGATCCCGACGAATGAACGACAAGGTCCATGCCTGCTCCTTCTGCGGCGCCCCGCAAGAGCCTGACCGGCCACTGATCGCGGGTATCGATGGCCATATCTGCGAGGCCTGCGTCGGGCTGGCCCATCAGGTGGTCAGCAGTTGGGGACGCGGTCGCGCGCTCGCCGCCCCACTCAAATCGCCGCCCAAGCCGCTGGAGATCAAGGAGCATCTGGATCGTTATGTGATCGGCCAGGAGGCCGCCAAGGAGACGCTCGCGGTCGCCGTCTACAACCATTACAAACGGCTGGCGAGCGAATCCAAGAACCCGCGCCGCACCCTGGAGGACGACGACCGCGTCGAAATCGACAAATCCAACATCCTCCTGCTCGGCCCCTCCGGCACCGGTAAAACTTTGCTGGCCAGCACCCTCGCGCGCATCGTCGGAGTTCCCTTCGTGATCGCGGACGCCACCACCCTGACCCAGGCGGGCTATGTCGGCGAGGATGTCGAAAGCATTCTGGCGCGCCTGCTCGACGCCTCCAACGGCAGCCGCGAGGTCGCCGAATGGGGCATGGTCTATATCGACGAAATCGACAAGCTGGCGCGCCAGGGCGAGACGGCGCACGGCACCCGCGATGTCTCCGGCGAGGGCGTACAGCAGGCACTGCTCAAACTGGTCGAAGGGACGCAGGTCAAGGTCAACCCGAAGGGCCGCAAGGACGCGGGCGAAAGCGTGCTGATCGACACCCGCAATATCCTCTTCGTGGTGGGCGGCGCCTTCGCCGGGCTGGCGAAGGTGCTGATGCGCCGACTCCGTCCGGGGCCGTCGAGCATCGGCTTTCATGCAGAGGTCGGCGCGTTTGCGGCATCCGAGGACCGCGATCCGCGCCTGTACCAGTCAACCCATCCCGACGATCTACGCCAATTCGGCCTGATTCCGGAGTTTATCGGACGCTTCCCGGTGCTGGTCGGACTTCAGGAACTCGACGAGGCGGCGTTGGTGCGCATCCTCACCGAGCCCCGTAACGCGCTGGTCCGTCAGTATCAGCAGATGTTTGTCTTCGAGGGAGTCAGGCTGGATTTCACGCCCGAGGCCGTGACCGCCATCGCGCGCCTGGCCATCGAACGCGGCACCGGCGCACGCGGGCTGCGCAGCGTGATGGAGGGTCTGCTTCAGCGCGCCATGTTCGAGCTGCCCTCCATGTCGAATGTCGTGGAATGTCTGGTCGATGCCGAGGCGGTGACCGGTCAGGGCGCGATTCAGTGGCGTTATCGGGGAGCGGACAGCGCGGACGTGCAGGCGGAAGCGGGCGGTTAGGACGCTTCGGGAGACCGCGAACGATTTCAGGCGAACCGCCAGACCAGACAAGCCGACAGCGTGTTTCATTCCATCGCATGCTTGATGCGTTCTGAACCTTGCCCGTGCTCAATGACGCCCTCAGCCGCGCTGCCGACAAGGTCGATGGCCGAAGCGAAGTAAGGCTCCGCGTCCCTCGCGGTTTTCGGCATGGTAGGATAGCCGCCACCGTCTTGATTCGCCGAAGGTTCGTCTGGGGATCGGTTCCCAGCGACGGCGATTCATTTCCTGGACGAACGAGCGGGCGCGATTGCCGCGCGCCGGGGTGTTCTCCCGATTTCTTCAATGAGGACGCGGTGTCTCACCGGCCCCTGAGCCGGATGAGGCGCTGCGCGAGCGTGATTTTTTATGAAAAACGACCGACGTCCGTCGCGGTATCCCTCCTCCGAGGAGGCGGTGCGACTCCAGAAGCTACTGGCCGAGGCTGGCCTGGGCTCGCGCCGCGAGATCGAGGGCTGGATCACGGAGGGTCGAGTCCGGGTGAACGGCACCCTCGCCAAGCTTGGCGACCGCGCGACCAGCGCGGACCGGATCCGTATCGATAGCCGCGACGTGAAACTCAAGCGTCAGCGCGAGACCATTCCTCAGATCATTGCCTATCACAAACCCGAGGGCGAACTGGTGACCCGTCGCGACCCGGAGGAGCGGCCGACCGTCTTTCGGCGTCTGCCTCGCCCGAAGGAGGGGCGCTGGATCGCCGTGGGCCGACTGGACATCAATACCTCCGGCCTGATTCTGTTCACCAACGATGGCGAACTTGCCAACCGTCTGATGCACCCGTCGCGCGAGATCGAGCGCGAATACGCGGCGCGCATCCTCGGCGAGATTCCTGACGGCACCCTGGAGCGCCTGACCACGGGCATCGAGTTGGAGGACGG
This sequence comes from Thiocystis violascens DSM 198, assembly GCF_000227745.2. Classification (NCBI taxonomy): domain Bacteria; kingdom Pseudomonadati; phylum Pseudomonadota; class Gammaproteobacteria; order Chromatiales; family Chromatiaceae; genus Thiocystis; species Thiocystis violascens. The sequence goes on from NC_018012.1 coordinate 4,669,152, forward strand.
TCCAGCCCGGTTCGACGCCGTCACCGATCAGGGCGGCACGGGCGCGAACCACTGGTTCAACGTGGTACTGCGCGAGGGCCGCAACCGCGAGGTACGCCGGTTGTGGGAGGCCGCCGGCTGTACCGTCAGCCGGCTGATCCGCATCCGTTACGGCAATATCGAGTTGGGGCGGCGTCTCTTTACCGGGAACTGGCGTCCTCTGACCGAGGAAGAGCAAACCGCCTTGCTGGCGCTGGCTGGACTGAGCGTGCCGGAACGGCCGCGACCGCGCAAGTTCGGACCTGGAATTCGGCGTTCGCCGCCATCCGAGTCAACCGCTTCGATCGCGCCAAGGCGTCAAGGAGGACCGCGGCGAGGGGAGCGGGATTAGGGCGTGTCATCAATTGTGTTCGCGTGGAATGATCGCCGCCCCCCAATGTTCCAAGGCCGGGATCGATGCGCTCGACGCGAATGTTTCACGGCATTCTTGTCGGGGCGAATTCATTCGCCCCGACATCCTCGACATCCCCTGTCTCCGCGCTACCAACGCGGCGAATGAATTCGCCTCTACAGGCCAGCGGGAATTCCGCACAAGTAGAATTGATGACGCGCCCCAGGTAATTTCCGGGAAGTTCCGGAGACTCTGAGCGGAAAACCGTTCGCGATGAAACCATGCGTGGTGAAGCCGTTCGTGGTTCGAGTGCCTCACCACGAACGGCTTCATCGCGAACGGCTTCAGGGAGATGGCTTCAGAGGGTGTAGACAAAAATAATTGAGCTGCTATTTGTATACCAGTCTACAACTGAGCTGGTGTGCGCTGATGTCGAAAGCTGGTCGTCCCCCCAAGATTCACGAGGCGGAGCAAGCGGTATTGCGTCAAATTGTCACGGATCGCCCGACCTCCACGCTGTCAGAGATTGCCCGGGAACTCGCGGCACGGACGGGAATCGAGGCTCATGAAGCAACGATTCGCAAGTCCTTGCGGGAGGCGGGCGTCACGCGCCTCCGGGGCGAGAGTGGTCTCGAGGCGCAAGCGCGCGCAACGCCGCGTCGGTATGGGTATACGGATGCGCATCGTCGCCACGACCCCGACCAAAGCTACCCAAGTTGTCTGACCGATGCGGAGTGGGACTTGGTCGCCGCTCTCTTTGAGATGCCGGGCGGGCGGGGTCAACCGCCCCGCGTGTCGCGCCGGAGCATCCTGGAGGCGTGTTGCTACGTGGTGCGCACGGGGTGCGCGTGGCGGATGCTGCCGCACGATTTCGCGCCTTGGCAGAATGTCTACAAGACGTTTCGCCGTTGGAGTGCGGCTGGGAAGTTTGAGCAGATGCATGATCGACTGCGGGGGCAATGGCGCGAACGCGAGGGGCGTGAGATCGCGCCGACGGCGGCGGTGCTGGATGCGCAATCGACCCGCGGCTCGCCGCAGGGTGGACCGAGCGGCTTTGATGCGGGCAAGCAGGTCAAGGGGCGCAAGCGCAGCCTGGTGGTCGATACCTTGGGGTTCGTGTTGGCGGTGAGCGTGGTCGCGGCCAATCTTCAGGACCGCGATGCCGCCTCGGGCGCCGTCGCTGACACGGCCGCCAAGTACCCCCAGATCAACACGCTGTTTGTCGATAGCGCCTACGCCGGTCAATTTGCCCAAACCACCGAGCAGACCCACGCGATCCGCGTGGAAGTCGTGCGCCATCCAGCCAACAAAAGCGTTGGCTCCTGGCACGTGGACGGGGCGCCTGACCGAGTGGTGATCGCCAACGCCGACGGCTTCGTTCCGCTGCCGAAGCGCTGGGTTGTCGAGCGCACCCATGCGTGGAATGAGCGTGCCCGTCGATTGATCATGCATCATGACCGTCTGCCAGCGGTCTCCGAAACCTGGGTTTGGCTGGCGGAGGCGCGCATCCTGCTGCGGCGGTTGACCACAACGGTTTGATTTTGTCTACACCCTCTCAGGGAGACGTATAGAAGTCGCATGTGATCGCCGGACGTTGGGGCGGGTTTCAAACCCGCTCCGCCGACAGGGTATGTCGTGATATCAGGTGCGAAGGCGATACCGTCGGCTACGCGTTTCGTCCCGCTGCCTGATCGAGCGCCCGGAGTCGCTCCAACTTCTCGCGAATGCGAATCTCCAGACCCCGATCCACCGGTTCATAGTAGCGGCGTTCGCCTAGTTCCTCGGGGAAATAAACCTCGCCGGCGGCATAAGCCTCTGGCTCGTCGTGGGCGTAGCGATAGGCGCGGCCGTGACCGAGTTCCTTCAGCAGTTTGGTCGGCGCGTTGCGCAGATGGATCGGCACGTCGAGCGAGCCGGAACCGCGCGCGTCCGCCAGCGCGGCTTTCCAGGCCGTGTAGACCGCATTGCTCTTGGCTGCGCAGGCCAGATAGACGACTGCCTGGGCGAGTGCCAGTTCGCCCTCGGGCGAGCCGAGCCGTTCCAGCGCATTCCAGGCGTTCATGGCGAGATCCAGCGCGCGCGGATCGGCGTTGCCGATGTCCTCGCTGGCCATGCGCGCGACCCGACGGGCAATATAAAGCGGATCGCAGCCGCCGTCGATCATCCGCGCCAGCCAGTAAAGCGCGGCGTCGGGGGCCGAGCCGCGCACGGCTTTGTGCAGGGCCGAGATCTGATCGTAGAAGATGTCCCCGCCCCGGTCGAAGCGTCGGATCGGATCGGCGACGACCTCGGCGACGGTCGCGGTCTCGATGGTTTCGTCGGTCGTCAACTGAACCGCCAGTTCCAGCAGATTCAAGGCGCGGCGGGCGTCGCCGTCGGCGGTCTGGGCCAGGAGTCGGGCAGCCTCATCCGGCAGAACCAGGTGTTGTTCGCCAAACCCGTGGGTTGGATCCGCGAGCGCGCGCGTCAGGACGTGCCGGATGTCACCGACCGTCAGCGATTTGAGGACATAGACCCGCGCTCGCGACAACAGCGCGTTGTTGAGCGAGAAGGAAGGGTTTTCGGTGGTCGCGCCGATGAAGGTGAGGGTGCCGTTTTCGACATGAGGCAGAAAGGCGTCCTGCTGACCCTTGTTGAAGCGATGGACCTCGTCGATGAAGAGGAGCGTGCCGCGCTGCTCCAGCCGACGCACGGTCTGGGCTTCGGCGACCGCCTCGCGGATCTCCTTGACGCCGGCCAGCACCGCCGACAGGTTGAGGAAATGGGCACCCGATTGACGCGCGATCAGGCGCGCCAGCGTGGTTTTGCCGGTGCCCGGCGGACCCCAGAGGATCATGGAATGCAATCGGCCGGATTCGATGGCGCGACGCAGGGGTTTGCCGGGGGCGAGCAGGTGCGTCTGTCCGACGAATTCCTCCAGGGTGACCGGACGCATGCGGTCCGCGAGCGGTGCGTCCTCGGATGTCGCGATCATGACCAAGCCGCGTCCGGCATGAACCGATCCGCATCAATCCATCTGTAGGAAATCATCGACATCACGCTGATCGATCTTGAACAGATCGGCGTTGAGGCTGGTATTGCGCCGAGTCCCGGTGAAATTGAGCCGGGTTTCCTGGCCGAAGCTGTCCTGCATGATGAGGCTGTCGAGCGTGTCCTTGTCGAAGCCGATCTCGATGCGCACCACGTCCGTGTCCTGATCTTTTGGAATGAGTTCCACCCAGTCGCGCCCGTCCGTGCTGTCGATCGGGCGGGCCTTGAAATGCTGTTCGATGGGGCCGGGATTGGCGAGCAGGAGCGCTGGCGTTCCGCGCAGCGCCTTGTCCTGACTCTGATGCGAGACCTGTTTCAAATCCAGGTCATGGAGATAGACGCGCTTGCCATCGGCGATAATGACCTGCTTCGTGGGTGTGGCGTACTCCCAGCGGAAGCGGCCGGGGCGCTGGAGATAGAGCGTCCCGCGGGCCTCCATCATCTGGGTGCGGTCGGCGCTGAAGGTGTATTGCTCGAAATCCGCCTGAAGGCTGTTCAGGCCGGAGAGGTAGGCGTTGACCCGATCCGCTCCGTCGGCGTTGGCTGTGCGAGCGATCCAGAGCAGAGCGAGCAGAGCGAGCAGAGCGAGATAGGGCTGGAGTAACGGTTGGGCCGTATGGCGGAGAGGGCCGACGCGCCGGGCGGACAGCAGGCGGCTGGCGGTGGGAAGGCAGTGCATCGTTGCGTTTCCTAGGGTTGCGATGTTTTCGGCGGACCACCATCGGGGGGACCGTTACGAAGTTGGAGTTATAGCCGTTTAATGTGATATCCAGCTCCCAAGGCCACGATCAAGCAAAAAAGGTCTGTAAAAAGTGGATTTGACACTAATTGCATGTCCAGTTATTACATTAATTCTACTTTGTTAGCTTGACATAAGCTTATGATTTTCAAATATTATTTTCAGGGAAAATTTTATTTGGAAATGGCAGATCATGGCTAACGCGATTGGTAGCGAAACCGATGCGATGTTAAAAAACATGGTTGGTAACCTCTCCGCTCATCTGGAGGATTATCACGAATTTTTTCAAAACGAAACAGCTGATGGTCATGAACTGAGTCGAGCTTACATCATGGGTCTTCTCAAAACTGAAGCCGGAAAACGGAATCTCGAACGCATCAACGAAGAAATTGATGTGTCCGGTGGTGATGGTTATCAACGGATCCAACAGTTCATCACAGATTCACCGTGGTCGGCGGGAAACCTCATCGGTGCGATCGCCCAAGACACCTCAAGTCTGTATGCGAATCAGCCGAATTATCGCGGTCGGGATGTCGGCTACATCATTGATGAGTCAGCGCATCTCAAGAAAGGCAAGTATTCCGTTGGCGTCGCGCGGCAATATGCCGGTGTCATTGGTAAGGTTGAGAATTGCCAGGTAGGCGTTTATGCCAGCTTAGTTTGGGAATCACAGAGCACGTTAATTAATGAGCGGTTGTTCCTTCCAACGTCCTGGACCGCTGATTTAAAGCGATGTGACCAAGCGGGTATTCCTGAAGAGGCACGTCAGTTTAAAACGAAGATCGAACTCGCACTGGAGATGATTCAATCCGATCTGGCGGCGGGCGTAGACATTGGTTGGGTGGGCGGTGATGGCCTGTACGGACACGGGTTAGAGCTTGGTGTTTCTTTAGATAACATAGGGTTAAATTTTCTGCTTGATGTTCATTGCGATCAGATGATCTATCCCCTCAAACCCATTCTATCGGTTCCGGAATCCGCTGGGCGAGGACGAAAGCCAACCAAACTTCAAGCTGATCGCGACCCCACGCAAGTGAGATGGTATGCCGACCATCTTTATCCTTTCCAATGGCGCACGATGGCCGTTCGCAATGGGGCCAAAGGGCCGATCACGCTGTCCGTTCATACCGCTCCCGTGTGGGTTTGGGATGGCAAGTCGGAGCGCGTGACCGAGCGGGTATTGGTCATCAGCCGAAATCACGCGGACAACAAGATCAAATACTCACTCAGTAATGTCGATTATCGGAGCACCCCGATCGAAAGGCTGGCTTACATGCAAGCACAGCGCTATTGGGTTGAACGGGCATTTCAAGAAGCCAAAAGCGAATTAGGAATGTCAGATTATCAAGTCAGAAAATGGAATGCCTGGCACCACCATATGGCGCTGGTGATGTTGTCGCTGTCCTTTATTGTTAAAGAGCGTCTTTTGCACAAAACCGATTATCCATTGGTGAGTTGCCGTGATCTTCGGCTTCTCATCATCGCTTTACTACTCAACGATCCGGATGCGGTCGAAAAAAGAATCCAGCAAATGCGGGTCAGGCATGAGCAAAGGCGCAAGGATATCGAGCGTTATTACAAGCTGACCGCGACGGGATAGTCAATGCGTTTGAATTAAAGTAACAAAGTAGAATTAAACGGCTATATATTGCCCGGCAGCGTCTTGATCTGTAGGATAAAGGCTGCGCAAACAACTGATAAAGTATGGCGATCTTATAATCTTTGGCATTACCTGCAACCTGTTATGAGAACATTAAGAAGTGAGAACCCATTACGATAATTTACAGGTTTCCAAATACGCGAGTGATCGTGTAATTCGTGCTGCATGGAAGAGTCTTGCTCAGGAGTGGCACCCAGATAAACACCCAAGCAATCGACAGGAAGCCGAACGAATCCTTAAAATAATAAATAAAGCCTATGATGTATTATCAAATCCAGAGACAAGAAAAACGCATGACGAATGGATTAATTCTCAACTCGATGCCAAGAGCAATTCAAAACATAGCAACACATCCAGTAATAGCAGAAAGGCTAACGTTGATACAGAATGCGTTTGCGATACAGACCCGCTTTTCGATGAGGCGGTCGTGATCGTCGTCGAGAGTCGGCGCGCATCCATCTCTGGGGTCCAGCGACGGCTCAAGATCGGCTACAACCGCGCCGCCCGGATGATCGAGGAAATGGAACGCATTGGGATAGTTGGGCCTCCTGAATCAAATGGAAGTCGTGAAGTATTGGCTCCACTACCAATAAATAATGCGAGTGGAGACTATATTGGTTTAATCTGTCCTAAATGTTTTAAAGAAAGTAAATATTACATAGAAAATTTTAAAGAAGAAGAAATGTGTCGGCATTGTAAAACAGTTTTTAAATATTGGCTTGTCAAGGTACGCGCCAAGCGATCTCAATTTAACCGGTCAAGAAATACAAGGTCATATTTTCTGAGGGTGATTGATTTTATTGACTTGGAACACTTGATCGAATTTGAAAATCCAGGCCATGGAGATTTCGAGCTTAGGGCGAAAGATTTGATTTCCTTGAATTACCTGAATGGCAATTTACGCTTAATCCATAATTATACAATTAATCAGTACGTCTTGATCGGTTCAAGATCGACAAAAAAATCTAAAATCAAATCTTTACTATTCTATTTGATTATTTTCCTAATCATTTTTATTTTTTTCCAAAACCAATAGCATGTCGTGTGAAAAGAGTTCTGAAAGCGAAAGGGGTTTTGCATCAATCAGCTAGCGACCAGATCCATCACGCCGATTAGAACCATCGCGTTATACATAAGTCCGTAACCCTTTGATATTTATAGCGCACGATTTGGTTCGTATTCCATAAAATTCAACAACTTACAGAGATGTGTGTAACGCGATGGATTATAACCCACAAAAAATAGCATGAATAAGATACACGGGGAAAAATAATTGCATCTCTATTGATTTTCGTTTGGAAAATCTGACGGGTTTCTCTGTTGCAGAACCTCCCGACTCCCGTTGGTCTCGGCGGGGCCAACGATGCCGATGCGCTCCATTTCCTCGATCATGCGGGCGGCGCGGTTATAACCAATCTTGAGCCGGCGCTGGACGCCCGAGATGGATGCGCGGCGGCTCTCCACCACGATCTGGCGCGCTTCGTCGAACAGCGGGTCGGTATCCTCGGTCTCGCCGCGCGGCTCGGGGTCGATGCCCGGCAGCGATTCGGACGGCTCCCGCAGGACATCGTCGATGTAGCTCGGGGGACCGTACTGCTGCTTGAGAAAATCCACGACGTGATGGACCTCGTGATCGTCGACGAAGGCGCCATGCACGCGCTGCGGGATATTGCCGCCCGGCGGCAGATAGAGCATGTCGCCATGGCCGAGCAATTGCTCGGCACCCATCTGATCGAGCACGGTACGCGAGTCGATCCGCGAGGACACCTGGAAGGCAATGCGGGTAGGGATGTTGGCCTTGATCAGGCCGGTTAGCACGTCCACCGAGGGGCGCTGGGTGGCGAGCAGCAAGTGGATGCCCGAGGCGCGCGCCTTCTGCGCTAGACGCGCGATCAGCTCCTCGACCTTCTTGCCGACGACCATCATCATGTCGGCGAGTTCGTCGATGATGACGACGATATAGGGCAGATGGCCGAGCGTGGGCACCGCGACGCCGGACTCCAGGTCGAAATCGGCGCCGAGGATCGGGTCCGGAATCGGTTCGCCAGCGGCCTCGGCCTCGGCGATCTGACGATTGTAGCCGCCGATGTTGCGCACCCCGAGCTTGGCCATCAGCCGGTAGCGGCGTTCCATTTCGCCGACACACCAGCGCAGGGCGTTGGCGGCCTCCTTCATGTCGGTGACGACGGGTGTCAGCAGGTGCGGAATGCCCTCGTAGACCGAGAGTTCCAGCATCTTGGGGTCGACCATGATGAGCCGCACGTCCTCCGGCCCGGCCTTGTAGAGCAGGCTGAGGATCATGGCGTTGATGGCGACCGACTTGCCGGAACCGGTGGTGCCCGCGATCAGCGCATGCGGCATGCGCGCCAGATCGACCACCACCGGCAGGCCGGAGATGTTGGTGCCCATGCCCAGGGTCAGCGGCGAGGCGGCCTCCTGGTAGATCGCGGAGGCGAAGATTTCGCGCAGGAAGACCGTTTCGCGCTCTTTGTTGGGGATCTCGATGCCAATCACCGATTTGCCCGGAATGATCTCGACCACGCGCACGCTGATGGTTGAAAGCGCGCGCGCCAGATCGCGGGCCAGTCCGGTGATTTTGCTGGCCTTGATGCCGGGGGCCAGTTGCAGCTCGAAAAGCGTGACCACGGGACCGGGGTAGACGGCGACGACCCGGACCTCGACCCCGAAATCCGCCAGATTGGATTCCACCTGACGCGAGAGATCCTCGATCTGTTCCTCGGAGTAGCCGCGTCCGGTCTTGCGCGGCGCGTCCAGCAGATCCAGCGGCGGGCGGGCCTGTTCGCCGGGTGGGGTGCGGTCGAACGGCCGTTCGCTGACGCTTGGCGCGGCTGGGGGTTGCGGCGCGGCCTTCGCAATCGACCGTAGTATCTTTTTCACTCGCGGAGCCTCAAGCGGGACCGGTTTCTGTCCACGCATCAGATCCGTCATGGACAGCCTGTCATCCGCCTCGTCGAGTGACTCCGCCGCCAGCGCCTCGGGCTCGGCCATGTCGCGTTGTACCCCCTGTGGCAGTCGCCCCAAAGGTCGCCGAGGACGGGGCGCGGGGATCTCCTCCGCGGATTCTGGCCATCGAGAGGTTGATGACGGAGGGTCGATGAGGTTCAGCTCGCTGGGCAAACCGCTCTGAGCGCCATCGGTTTCCGCCGGATCCCGGCCGCGGGCGAACGCGAGACGCGCGGTGGCGCCGGACAACCCGGACCAGACCGCGCGCGCGCCATGGAGGACGACGGCGCCCAGGCTATCCAGCAGCTTCAGCCAGGAGATGCCGGAAAACAGGGTCGCGCTGACCAGCAAGGCGCCGCCCAAGAGTAAATCGGTGCCTGCCAGGTTGAAGGTGTCCAGCATCCGGCGACTGACCAGCAGCCCGAGTCCTCCGCCGGCGCCATTGGGCAGATTGAAGCCGAAGGTTCCGATATGGAGCGAGGCATAGCCGCAACCCGCGGCCAGCGTGACCAGGAAACCGACCCAGCGCAGCGAGAGCAGCCAGGCCCTTTGAGAGGGATCCTCGCCGCGTCCGCGAAACACCAGCCAGGCGCTCCAGGCCACCATGAAGGGCAGTAAATAGGCAAAAAACCCAAACAGATAGAGGACGACATCCGCGAACCAGGCGCCGGCGCGACCGCCGGCATTGGTCACCAGACTGGTTTCGCCCACATAGGACCAGCCGGGATCCGCCGGCGAATAACTCGCCAGCGAAATCGCCAGATAAATCGCCACGCACATGAGCGACCACATGGCGCCCTCGCGCAACGCGCGCTCCACGTAATCGCTGAATGTCAATTGACCGTAGCGTGTTGCCTGTGCCATGCGTCTCTCCAAAATTGATCGACGTATTCTAGCCTTACCGATGATTTTTCGCGCGGTTTCCACACGGATGGCCGTTCGTGGCAGGGGGGTGCGCGGCGCGGGAATCGCTTGGCGATTCCGCGAATGTCGATCCAGGTCACTGCCTGCCTGGATCAGGCGAGTGCTATGATTCCCTCTTTTTCAGGGTAGCAAGGGCGTGTCGCACCGATCGCCGCTGGCGGCCGCGCGGCCGGGATCGCTAGACTCTTCCATGGCTCCGGACGCGATTTGGCATGAAAGTTCGTATCACAAGCAAGCTGCTGATCGTTTTGATCCTCACCGCGCTCGTTCCGCTGCTGGTCGTCGGCTGGGTCGGGTATCGCAGTACTCTCAGCATCAGCCAGATCGCTTCGCAGGCCAACCGCGAGGTCGCCGAGCTGGCGATGTCCGACAGTAGCGCGGCCCTGTCCGACGAACTCAAAACCCGCTTGCTGGCCCTCACCGAACGCCATGCCGGCGATGTCAACGAAATCCTGAAGCAGGTGCAGGGCGATACGGTGAAACTGGCCGATTTCGGCACCTATCTCTACAACCATGCCGAGACCCTGAAACGCTACGCCTTGCCAAGTACCTACGAACCCGCGCCGGAGCACAAATCCTTCGGCAGCCGTCAGGAAAACCGCAATTCCTGGCTTGCTGTCTTCGGCAGCGGGGTCGATGAAAAGGGGCGGGTCAGCAAGGAGACGCTGAAAGAAATTCAACTGACCGAGTATATGGATATCCTCTTTAACAGCATCGCCGCGACCAATCCCTACGCGGTCCAGATGTACATCAATACCGCCGGACAGTTGTCACGCGGCATGCCGTTCGTCAACGGCGAATTTACCTGGGTCGATGGCCCGCAACAGTTCAGCCAGGCACCCGATGTCACCGCCTTCGATTTCTATTATCTGGCCGACGCCGCGCATAACCCGGATCGCGGCCCCGAGTGGACCGAACTCTACTGGGATCCGGCGGGTCTTGGCTGGATGGTCTCCAGCATCGCGCCGGTCTATCGCGGGGATCGAGTGGTCGCCGTCACCGGCATCGATATCACGCTCGATCAGATCGTCAAGGGCATCCTGAACCTCCAGGTCGAGCAGAGCGGTTTCGCCTTTCTGATGTCGCGTACCGGTCAGGCCATCGCGTTCCCGGAACGGGCGTCCGAGTTTCTCGAATTCCAGGGGAGTTTCGAGGGCGAATTCAAGCGCAACGAGGCCTTTGCCCATCAGTTGACCAAGGTGCGCGATCCGGCCTTTCAGCGGATTGTCGCGGCCATGAGCCAGGGTGGGCACGAACTGACCACCTACACCGATTCCAAGACCGGCAAGGAGTATTTTCTCGCCTATCACCCGATCCCGGTCACGGGCTGGAGCGTCGCTATCGCGGTGCCCGTGCAGGAGGTGATCGCGCCAGCGCTGCTCACCAACCGGAAGATCGAGCAGAGCCGCGAGCGCACCGCCGCCATGCTGAACGCGCGCGCGCAGTCGCTGGTCGAGACCTTTTTGTGGCTGCTCTTTGGGATCGTGCTGGCCTTGATCCCGGTCGCGCTGATTTTCGCGCGCACGATTTCGCGACCGATCCATACGTTGGCCGAGGGTTCGCGACGGGTTGGCGCGGGAGAACTCGGTCATCGGATCCAACTGCATTCCGGTGACGAAATCGAGGATTTGGCGGTGACCTTCAATCAGATGGCGGACGATCTGCAGACCAAGATCGACGAGATCGAGACTGCCAACCTGGAATTGATGGAACTCGATCAGCTCAAGTCCAAATTCATCTCGATGGCCTCGCATGAGCTGCGCACGCCGCTGATCGCCATCCAGGGTTATGTGGATCTGATTCGCGAGGGGAAAGGGGGGGAGATTTCACCGGCCCAGCACAAGATGCTGGAGACGGTCTCGCGCAACGCGACCCGGCTGGCCCGCATCGTCGCCGAACTGCTCGACATTTCGCGCATCGAGGAGAATAAACTGGTGCTGGAACGCATGCCGGTTTCGCTGAGCCGGATCGTCCGGGAGATTGCCGACGAACAGCAGCCCTATCTCGACAGTCGGGGACATACGCTGACCCTGGAACTCGCCGAGGATCTGCCGCTGGTCGACGGCGATCTGGACCGCTTGTCCCAGGTGGTGATCAACCTGCTGGGGAATGCGGTCAAATACACCCCCGACGGGGGGAGAATCAAGATACGGGTCCAGGCGGAGGCGGGACAGGTGCATCTGCAGGTGAGCGATAACGGCATCGGAATTCGCCAGGAGGATCTTGGGAAACTCTTCAAGCGGTTCTCGACGCTCGGCGATATCACCAAGCACCGCACCGGCAAGAACGAATTCATGGCGGGCGGAACCGGTCTCGGGCTCTCCATCGTTCAGGGAATCGTGCAGGCTCACGAGGGCGAGATCCGGGTGGAGAGCGAATACGGCCAGGGCAGCACCTTCCATGTGATCCTGCCGATCGCCGCGGATCAGACGCCGATCAGCGACGACTCCGTCGTCAGGCCGCCGCGTGCGTGCGCGGCGGACGAGAGTGCGCCCGCGTTCAAGGTCATTCATTTCGAGCAACCGGAGGAGCCCCAGATCGATCTGCCTGCGGATGAGCGTCTTTCCATCCTGGTGGTCGATGACGAGGCGGATGTGATCACGTTCACGCGCGATCTGCTCGAAGAGCACTATACGATTCTCAGCGCGCTGACCAGCGCGACCGCCATCCGGGAGGCGATCAGCCGCAAGCCGGATCTGGTGCTGCTGGATGCCTGGATTCCCGGCATTTCCGGCTACGATATCTGTCGCACCCTCAAGCGCAACAGCAACACGCGGGATACGCCGATCATCATCTTCACCGCCGCCACCCAGCAAATCGACGAACAGCGCGCGCGCGAGGCTGGCGCGGACGGCTTTGTCACCAAGCCCTTCCGCCGCGAACAGATGATCGAGTTGATCGAGAGCTTCCGGGGTCGCGCCTAATGGAGGAGCCGCGCCCGACCCTGCTGATCGTGGATGACGAGCAGAGTATTCGCGAATTTATCCACGAACTCTTCAAAGACCAATACGACATCCTGCAAGCGGCCGATGGCACGGACGCGCTGGTGATGCTGGAATCGGAAGACGCGATCGATGTCGTCCTGCTCGACATCATGATGCCCGGTCTGGATGGTTTCGAGGTGCTGGAGATTCTCAAATCCAATCCGCACCTGGCACATCTGCGCGTCATCATGCTCAGCGCCAAGAGCGATGTCGACAGCAAGGTCAGGGCCTTCGCGGCGGGCGCGGTGGACTTCGTCAACAAACCCTTCGAGGTGAGCGAACTGGCGGCCCGTCTGAACACCCAGGTCCGCCTGAGTCGCGCCGATGCCGAACTCAAACAGGCCAAGTCGGACGCGGAGTCGGCGAATCGCGCGAAGAGCGAGTTTCTGGCGAACATGAGCCATGAAATCCGCACCCCGCTCAACGCCATCATCGGCATGAGCGAACTGCTGACGACGACCCCACTGGACGCGACCCAGCGCGACTATGTCGGCATCATCGAGACCAGCGGCAATGCACTGCTGTTTCTCATTAGCGACATCCTGGATTACTCGAAGATCGAGGCGGGGATGCTCGAACTGCATCCGCTCCGCTTCGTTCTCCAGGATTGCGTGCAAGGCGCGCTGGATCTCGTCAAGAACAAGGCGTGGGAAAAGCAACTCCGGTTGACGGTCGAACTGGATCCGGGCCTGCCGCGCGAATTTGTCGGGGACGACCATCGTCTGAGACAGATCATCGTCAATCTGGTCAGCAACGCGGTGAAGTTCACCGAGCGCGGGAGTGTCGCCATCGCGCTGGCCGGACAGGAGGCGGCGTCCTCTTCGTCTTCCTTGTCCGGCGGCGCGACGGCAGCGGGCGGCCTGGAGACGGAGCGCGTCTATCGGCTGATCTTGACGGTACAGGATACCGGCGTCGGCATTCCCCGCGAAGCGCAGTCGCGGCTGTTCCAGAAATTCAGTCAGGTCGACGCATCCACGACCCGGCGTTATGGCGGAACTGGTCTGGGTCTGGCGATCTGCCGGCGTTTGTCGGAGCTGATGGGCGGGGGCATCGAGGTCGAGAGTGCCGGCGTTCCAGGGCAGGGCAGCATCTTTCGCTGCACATGGTTGATGCCGGCCATCCGTCATCGGCAGGCGATCGGGTCAGGCAGCGGCGGAGCGGACGGGGGACGTGCGTTGGTCGTCGAGTATGGCGCAGTCAGGGATCCAGCGGTCACGCCCGCATTGGATCTGGCCCAGCCGACCGATCCACCGCCGAGGTTGCGCATCCTGCTGGCCGAGGACAACCCGATCAATCAGATGGTGACCCTGAAACTGTTAAAACATCTCGGCCTTCAGGCCGACGTCGTCAATAATGGCGTGGAGGCCGTCGAGGCTTCCAAACAAAGTGTCTACGATGTGATTCTGATGGATGTCCAGATGCCGGAACTCGATGGCATCGGCGCCAGTCGCCAGATTCGACAACTGCCTCCAAACCATCGTCAGCCAAGGATCATCGCACTGACCGCCAATGCGACGGCGGACGATCGTCAAGCCTGTCTGGACGCCGGCATGAATGACTTTGCAACCAAGCCGATACGAATGGAAAAGTTGGTCGAGTTGTTGCTATAGGGAACATTCTGGAATCGTTCGCGTAGCGCCTGAATCAGGCCGCGTAAGGTGCGAACCGATGCGTGCCAGATCGTGTCCGCTCTACCTTGCGATAAAGATAAAGGGACTTGGTCGGTACGCTCTTCACGGAAATAACCGCGGGATCCGCCATCGGATCCCGCGGATGTCACTCATGGGACGATGTTGCCGGTAACCGGTCAAACCGCCGATCAGTTCGGAGTGACATTCTCTGCTTGCGGTCCCTTGGGGCCCTGGGTCACTTCCATCGTCACTCGCTGACCTTCGAGCAGGGTTTTACGCCCCGCGCCATTGATAGCGCTGTGATGGACGAAGACGTCCTTGCCACCTTCCCGTTCAATGAAACCGTAGCCCTTCTCGTCATTGAACCACTTGACCGTACCGGAAACCAATTCGCCTGCCATATCGACCTCATCACTTTAGACGTACCAACCTGCGTTGGCATTACTCAAACCTGATCTCTTTCTTGAGACCAGTTTCACTGCCCACTCGATCACGAGTGGAATTCGCCGCGAACATTACCTCTTTGCGGAATCGCCCGTTTCGATCGGCACTGGAAAGTCAGGACCCGAGGCAAACTCAAGTCGAGCAGGTGTCGAAGGGGCACGGATGGGTAATGCATACTAGATAAAAAAGGAAGGAAATCGGACTACGGAAATGCAGATGCTGGATGACGGCGCTCGGTACAGGAAAGCGCACGATGCGTGATGGCTTGAAGGATGTGGAACCGTTTTTGGATACGCATGAGCCGATTTTCGCTGCATCCGCTGCTTCATGGAAGAGTAGTGTACATCGAAACTCCAAAAAGTCTTCCGAATAAATGAAATTTCAGGACGAAAACCCGAACCGCGCCGACCTGACGCCGTATCCCGAGGGGCACGCACTAGCGTGGGGCATTGCGCGATAACGATGAACAGCGGTGTCCGCGACCGAACCCCATGTTCCGGCATGGCAACGCACTGGTCCTGTCGCCTACGTTCGCGTGACCCGATCCCGGAGATAAACCGGAGCAGCCAGTTCAGGCGAGACCTGTCGACCCGCGTGCAATTGTGCGGCCGCCATGATGACAATGTCGCGGGCCTCGCAGAGAGCATCGGAATTGACACCGGCCAAGGCGTCGCCGACGCGGGCCGTCAAACTAGCGGTGTGGGCCGCCCATCCCGATCCAACCCCGTACCAGCCGTGGTTGGCCGGCAACTCGACGCGATCCGGCGGGCAGACCGCTTCCTCGCCGCGAGGCGCGGCAAGTCCGTCCTCGCCCACCTCGAAACATCCCCAGTACACCTCGCCCATGCGGGCGTCGAGCGCCGTCAGCAGACGACGTTGTCCGCCACGACGAAATTGACCCTGAGCCAGGGCACCCAGCGTCGAGACGGGTAGGACCGGAAGATCGGCGCCGAATGCCGCGCCCTGGATGACCGCCGCCGCGATCCGCACCCCGGTAAACGAACCGGGACCGCAGCCGAAGGCCAGGGCATCCAGCGCATTGACGCGGAGACCGGCCCGATCCAGCAAGTCCTGCATCATGGGCAGGATGCGTTCGCCATGTCGACGGGGAGCGGTTTCAAACAATTGCTCGATCTTTCCATCGATCAGAAGCGCGGCGGAGCAGGCATCGCCGGAGGTGTCGATCGCAAGCAGTTTCATGAAGGGCTGGCTATGAAGACGCGTTCAGGCGAAGGGATTCCGATGGGGGGCGATTTTATACCCGATCCCGTCGAGCTGATGGATAAAAGAGTAGGGCGGTTGCAACACCCAGCCGCGAAAGGCCGCATGCAGCGGGCCGGCCAATTGGCGCGGCGGTTCGTCTTCGAGCATGGGCACCAAAAACAGCCTGATTCTGCCCAACATCCGTTCCGGGTCTTCCAGCAGGGTTTGCGTGGCCCAGCCGGGCAGCCCCTCCAGGAAAACGTCGGTGCGGACCGCGGACGGCTTGAGATGCGCGGCCAGTCCAAACAAGAGCAGTTGTTTGTACTCCAGTTCGGGGTCGGTCCAATGGGTTCCGGTGTCCGATGGCGCGATGGTCGCCATCGGCATCACACGCTGAGCCAGCAGATAGACATGGAGTTCGTGAAGGTCGAGCCAGGTTTTTGCTGGAAGCGGGGTGTTCCAGAGCGCGGCGTAACGCATCTGCCGCTTGGCGAACCGGAACAGATTCCGCAACGTCCAATCGCGTTTGCGGTATTCCCGGTTGGACAGGAGGCAACCCTGCCGGTCGATCTGGCGCAGCATCTGGTTCAGGTTCGCGAACATGAGTCGGTCGAGACGCTGTTCGAGGGTGACGCCGGACGTGAGCGAGACGGCTTTGCCGATGGCCAGCCCCGGTTTCGGCAGACCGGCGCAGGTCTTGAGCAGGGGAACCTTCAGGGCGGACAGGGCGGCGAGTCGCCGGCTGGTTGAAATCTCCGACCGGCGCAGTTTTTCCAAGGCCAGAATCAGCGCTGGCCCGGACTGGCGTATCCCGGCCGCGCGCAGATCGGTCAGCCAGTCGCCCAATTTGTCCAGACTGCCGTCGAAGCGTGGCCGCGTGCATTCCCGGATGGCGAGCGGGGAGGGCAGCGAAGGGGCATCGAAGGTCAGCATGACACATGCTCCGATCGGGACGCGACGGATAGCCGCATCCATCCGGGTGTGGGCCGCGGTCCGTTGGTTGCTGGGCGATGGATTCGGTGTGGTTACCTGAAATGCTACCCTCAAGAGGCGGATGGGGGTGACGATGAGTGCGCAATTCGGCGGATTCGTTTGAAACGAATTCGCCGTTTTGAGACTTACCGAAAGGATTTCAGGATCGCTTGTGTTTCCGTGGCCGAGATTCGCGGTCCGAGACTCGTGACCAATTTGGCCGAGGCGGCGGAGGCGAGATCGCCCGCGCGCTGGTGGTCCCAACCCTGGCTCAGACCGAAGAGGAAGGCGCCGGCGAACATATCGCCAGCGCCGACCGTATCCACGGCCTCCACCTTGACCGGCGCGATTTCGATCAGCGTTGCGCCGTCCCAGACCAGTGCGCCCTCGGGACCGCGGGTGATGGCAAAGCTCCTGCTGACGGTTTTGAGATACTCCACCGCGCGCGACAGATCCTCGCTGCCGGCCATGCCCATGGCCTCGAACTCGTTGGCGAACAGCAGATCGACGCCGGAGCCGATCATCTCCAGCAATCCGTGTTTGAAGAACTTGACCATGTTCGGATCGGACAGCGAGATGGCGGTCTTGACGCCCGCCGCGTCCGCGATCCGCTTGGCCGCGATGGAGGCATCGCGCGCGGCGTCCGAGGTCACCAGATAGCCTTCGGTGTAGAACCAGTCGGAATCCCGCAGCGCGTCTTCCACCAATTCCTGGGCGGAGAAATCGCCGCTGACGCCGAGAAAAGTGCACATGGTGCGGTCGCTGTCCGGAGTCACCAGCACCACGCAGCGCCCGGTGTGGCCCTGGGCCTTCTCGGTGTGGTGGTTGGTGTCGACGCCGCCGTCGAGAAGATCCCGCATGTAGAAATGGCCCAGCTCGTCGTCGGCGACCTTGCAGGAGTAAAAGCCTTTCCCGCCGAACTGGCTGAAGGCGATGATCGAATTGGCCGCCGATCCGCCGGAGCCGCGTTGATGATGGTGGTCTTTGAGATGGTGCATGATGCCCGTCTGCTGGGCCTCGTCGACCAGGGTCATGACCCCTTTGTCGATCCCGAGGATGCCCAGATCATGGGGCTCCACCTCATACTCCAGATCGACCAGCGCGTTGCCGATTCCGTAGATGTGATACTTCGACATGCTTGTTCCGCCGTTGAGTCGCTAAAGCGGGCCATTGTACCGCGCGGCGGGAGCCGATCCGACCTCTCGCTTTTAGCGCCCTCCTCGATCCGCTTGGCCAACCAGCTTGCGCGGCTCTTACCTGGTCGAGATGGGCGTAGAGCGATTCCTTGGCGGCATTGGCCTGTTCGACGCTGACGATGATGTCGCGGGCGGGTGGATTCGACCTCGGCGTCATCCTGCCAGAGGGTCGGATACTGGCGGAATTCGGCGGTCAGCCAGGCGTCGAGCGGCTGTACGTCCTTGTGTCGTGCGTAGGAGGCGACGAAGCGGGCGACGAGACCGCCGGTTTTCTCGGCGTTCTCCTCGCCGCCGAAGACCTTGTCGGCGAGCCAGTCGGCCAGTCGGCCTGGCGGTTCTGGGCGTCTTCGTCGGCGAGGCGGTCAGCGTCGATGGGGTCGGAATGGAGCGCGAGCGGTTGGTTCATGGATCTGTGTTCCTTTGTCCACGCCTTTTGCACGGTTCGTCGCCCGCAAGCGGACGTTGGCGATGGCGGGTGCTACAACTGCCGGCTTACTGCCATTCCGTAAAGCCGTTCGTGGTTCGAGGGCCTCACCACGAACGGCTTTACGGAATGGCTGTGAGTATCTTTTCTAAAAATCGCCTTAGAGGGTGTAGACAAAATCAAACCGTTGTGGTCAACCGCCGCAGCAGGATGCGCGCCTCCGCCAGCCAAACCCAGGTTTCGGAGACCGCTGGCAGACGGTCATGATGCATGATCAATCGACGGGCACGCTCATTCCACGCATGGGTGCGCTCGACAACCCAGCGCTTCGGCAGCGGAACGAAGCCGTCGGCGTTGGCGATCACCACTCGGTCAGGCCCCCGTCCACGTGCCAGGAGCCAACGCTTTTGTTGGCTGGATGGCGCACGACTTCCACGCGGATCGCGTGGGTCTGCTCCGTGGTTTGGGCAAATTGACCGGCGTACGCTCTATCCACAAACACCGTGTTGATCTGGGGGTACTTGGCGGCCGCGTCAGCGACGGCGCCCGAGGCGGCATCGCGGTCCTGAAGATTGGCCGCGACCACGCTCACCGCCAACACGAACCCCAAGGTATCGACCACCAGGCTGCGCTTGCGCCCCTTGACCTGCTTGCCCGCATCAAAGCCGCTCGGTCCACCCTGCGGCGAGCCGCGGGTCGATTGCGCATCCAGCACCGCCGCCGTCGGCGCGATCTCACGCCCCTCGCGTTCGCGCCATTGCCCCCGCAGTCGATCATGCATCTGCTCAAACTTCCCAGCCGCACTCCAACGGCGAAACGTCTTGTAGACATTCTGCCAAGGCGCGAAATCGTGCGGCAGCATCCGCCACGCGCACCCCGTGCGCACCACGTAGCAACACGCCTCCAGGATGCTCCGGCGCGACACGCGGGGCGGTTGACCCCGCCCGCCCGGCATCTCAAAGAGAGCGGCGACCAAGTCCCACTCCGCATCGGTCAGACAACTTGGGTAGCTTTGGTCGGGGTCGTGGCGACGATGCGCATCCGTATACCCATACCGACGCGGCGTTGCGCGCGCTTGCGCCTCGAGACCACTCTCGCCCCGGAGGCGCGTGACGCCCGCCTCCCGCAAGGACTTGCGAATCGTTGCTTCATGAGCCTCGATTCCCGTCCGTGCCGCGAGTTCCCGGGCAATCTCTGACAGCGTGGAGGTCGGGCGATCCGTGACAATTTGACGCAATACCGCTTGCTCCGCCTCGTGAATCTTGGGGGGACGACCAGCTTTCGACATCAGCGCACACCAGCTCAGTTGTAGACTGGTATACAAATAGCAGCTCAATTATTTTTGTCTACACCCTCTTAGGCGATTTCCGGAAATGACTTTGCCAAGCGTCAAACTCGGTAGGAGCCCGCTTGCGGGCGAAAGGTGGGCTTATATCGAGGCGTCTAGCGTCGGCCCGACCGCGAGCAGCGCGGCCTGCGTCGCCTGCGGCACCACGGAGACATCGCCGTGGGCCAACTCGCGGCCCCGATCGAGCACTAGCACCTGATCGACCCAGTCCAGCCCGGCCGGACGGTGGGTGATCAGCAGGACCGTGCGCCCGACCATCAGCCGGTCGAGCGCCTGCATCAGATCGCGCTCGGTGGCGGCGTCCAGGCCCTCGGTCGGCTCGTCAAGCAGCAGGATGGGCGCGTCCTTGAGCAGCGCCCGCGCGACGGCGATTCTTCGCCCCTGCCCCCCGGACATCCGCACGCCGGTTTCGCCGACCCAGGTGTCATAGCCCTCGGGGAGTTCGGCGATGAAGTCGTGGATCTGCGCGACCCGGCACGCCTGTTCGATGGCGCCCTGGGAGGCATCGGGATTGGCGATCAGCAGGTTCTCGCGGATGGTGGCGTCGAACAGATGGGTATGCTGGCTGACCACGGCGATATGACGGCGTAGATCGTCGCCGTGAAAATCGGCGATGTCCTGTCCGCCGATCCGAATCGCCCCGGCATCCGGCGCCCAGAAACGCAGCAGCAGATTGAACAGCGTGCTCTTGCCCGAGCCGGTGGCGCCGATGACGGCGGCTCGGGTTCCCTCGGGGATGCGCAGCACGATGTCCGCGACGGCTGGGTGCGCCGCCTTGGGATAACCGAAGGTGACGCGGTCGAAGGCGATGTCGAAGTTTGCGATCTGGGGCGAGAGACCCGGCGGTTCGCGCACCGCCGGTTCGGTGTCGACGATGTCGAAGAGTCTGCGTGCGGCGGCGAGCGTGCGGCCAAGCAATTGAAAGGCTTGCGGTAGCGGTGCGACCGCCTCGAAGCTGGCGAGTGTGAACAGGGCCAGCATGGCAAGTAGGGGCGGCATGAGCTGGCCGTCGCGCACCAGCGGAATCGCCAGCCAGAGCAGCACCCAGAGACTCAGGCTGGCGCAGAGGCCGACCGCCGCCAGGGTCAGCCCGTGGTCGCTGCTAAGTCGCGCCTGATCGGCGACCAGGCGGCGGCTCAGGTCGTCGATGCGTTGGGCTTGGCGTTCCGTCACGCCGTAGACGGTGAGTTCGGCCATCCCCTGCACGCCATCGATGACGGCGGTCCGCAGTTCGCTTTCGTCCTCGGTGATCCGCCGTCCGGGCGCCTGTCCGCGCGACTGGGACCAGAGCGGCAGGGCGACGCCCGCGAGCGACAGAAAGATCAGCCCGGTCAGGGCCAGAACCGGGGCGAAGAGAAAGAGGAAGATAACGAAGATCAGGGTGCTCGCGAGGGCGACGACGACCGGCACCAGCACCCGTACATAGAGGTTGTCGAGTGCGTCGATGTCGGCGCGGATGCGGCTGAGCAGATCGCCGCTGTGATACTGCTGGAGTCGCGCGGGCGCGAGCGGTTCCAGGTGGCTGTAGAACCACACCCGCAGACTGGCGATCAGACGGAAAGTCGCCTCGTGATTGATCAGCCGTTCGGCGTAGCGCCCGCCGGTGCGGAGCATGGCGCTGCCCCGGATCATGGCCGCCGGGGTGAAATAGTTCATGGCGACCCCGGCGGCGCCGGCCGTCGCCATCGCGGCGAGGAACCAGCCGGAGGCGGCCATCAGCATGACATTGGCGATCAGGGTGAGGATCGCGGCCAGGGTGCCCAGCAGCATCCAGCCCCGATAGGGTCGGAATAGATCCAGCAGACGCAGAATGTCCTTCATGAGCCTTTACCTGTGTCCTGGATGTCGGCAACCCCTTGGCCGGCATCTCCATAGGCCGCGATCATGCGGGCGTAGAGTCCGTGCGCCGCGGCCAGCGTGGCATGATCGCCCTGTTCGACGATTTGGCCCTGGTCCAGCACCAGGATGCGATCGGCCCGACGTACCGTCGCCAGCCGGTGAGCGACCACCAGCAGGGTACGGTCGCGCGCGAGATCGTCGATGCCTTCCTGGACCAGGCGCTCGCTCTCGGGGTCGAGATTGGCCGTGGCCTCGTCGAGAATGACGAGCGGCGCGTCCCGCAGAAAGGCGCGCGCCAGGGCGATGCGCTGGATCTGCCCGCCGGACAGGCCCGCCCCACGCTCGCCAACCCGGCTGTCGTAGCCGTCGGGTAGCGCCTCGATGAACTGGTCCGCGCGCGCGCGCCGCGCCGACTCGCGCACGGCGTCCAGACTCGCCTCCGGCACGCCGAGCCGGATATTGTCGGCGATGCTCCCCTGGAACAGACGCGGCTGTTGCGGCACCCAGGCCAGATGCCGCCGCCAGTCGTCCAGATCGATGCGCGACAGTTCCTGAGCGCCGATCAGAATGCGCCCCCCGGTTGGCGTCAGGAAGCCGAGCAGCAGGTTCACGACGGTGGTCTTGCCGGCGCCGCTGGTGCCGACCAGCGCGATCCGTTGACCCGGCGGAATCTCGATGTCCAGCCCCCCGAGCGCGTCCCGGCCTTCTTCATAACTGAAGCGCACCGACTCGAACCGCACCCCGAGCGGACGTTGGTTGTCCAGCGGTTCGGTGCCAGGGATGGATTGCGCGGGCTCGGCCTCCAACACCTGAATCAGTTGCTCGGCGGCGGCCACCGCCGCCAGCCGTGCGTGATACTGGGTGCCCAGGTTGCGCAGCGGCGCATAGAACTCCGGCGCCAGCATGAGGACGAACAGACCCTGTAGAAAGGTGACATCAGGCACCGCCAGCCAAGGCGGGACGGGCAGGGCCAGGCCATAGAGTCGGAAGCCGATGAAGACGGCCACGATGGCGATACCGACGGTGGCGAAAAACTCCAGCACCGCCGAAGACAGGAAGGCGATCCGCAGTACCTGCATGGTGCTGACCCGATAGTCGTCCGAGATCTTCGCCACGACCTGGACCTCGCGCCGGCTGGCCCCGAACAGTTTGAGCGTGGTCAGGCCCTGGATCACGTCCAGAAAATGCGCGCTCATGCGGGCCAGTTGTTTCCACTGGCGCTGATTGCGGGCCTCGGCGCCGGAGCCGATCAGAATCATGAAGAGCGGGATCATGGGCGCCGTCACCATCAGCACCAGACCGGCGAGCCAGTCCATGGGCAGCACGGCGGTCAGGATGGCCAGCGGCAGGATCATCGTCAGGCTCATGGCCGGCAGGAAGCGGGCGTAGTAGCCTTCCAGATCGTCGATGCCCTTGGTCAGGGTCTCCACCAGCGCCCCGCTGCGCTGGTTGGCGAGATAGCCGGGGCCGAGCCGTTGCAGATGCCGATAGACGCGATCGCGCAGCGCCACCCGCACGCCGGCCGCGGCACCGAACGCGGTGCGTTCGGCGAACCAGACGACCGCCGCGCGCAGCGCGAAGAGGCCGAGCAGCGACCACAGCCAGGGCTGGACGTCCGTCAAGCCTGCACCGGCGAAGATCGCGGCGTTGAGGATGACCGCCAGACACCATGCCTGAACGATGGCGAGTAGGCCGTTTGCCGTATTCAGCCAGATGGTGAATGCGAGTGCGTTTCCGGCCAGTGGCCGTTGGGATTTGAGCCAGCTATTGACGGACATGTACGGTGGTTCCGAGGATGACTCCGGCGACATCGGAACGGCGAGGATACGGAACCCGTCGATGCTGGGCAATGCCGATTCGTCAAACGCGACCCGCGAGGAATCCGGGTTCGCATCGGGCTATACTCGGTTGAGTTAAGTCAACGTTGACTGAATCGATGGAGTCACTGGATGTCGCTGCAACCGAAAGCCGCTTACAACTTTGATGACTACCTCGCGGTCGAGCGCGAGGCCATCGACGAGAAACACGAATATGTCGCGGGCCATGTCTATGCGATGACTGGCGCGAGCTACAACCATAATCTGATCACCGCCAACCTGGTTCGACGGCTGGGCAATCAACTTGACGCCGGTCCCTGCACGGTGCTCTCCAACGACATGCGCGTTCGCGTCGAGACCGCCGATGCCAGCACCTATCCGGATATCGTCGCGCTCTGCGACGAACCGGCCTTCCACGACGAGCGCAGCGACGTTCTGACCAATCCGATCCTGCTGATCGAGGTGCTGTCGCCGTCGACCGAGGGCTATGACCGTGGCGGCAAGTTCGCCATCTATCGCGCGCTGCCGAGTCTGCGGCAATATGTTCTTGTCGCCCAGGATCGCTATTCGGTCGACGTGTTCACCCGTCGGGACGATGATCGCTGGGTATTGACCGCCTATTCCGACCCGGACGATCTGATCCGCTTCGACGCCATCGAGTGCGCCGTGCCGATGGCGGAGATCTACGCCAGGGTGCGGTTCGAGCCAGAGGAGACGCGCGGCCATGCCGGATGATCTGACGCCGCACCGCCCAACCCCGCCCGCTCGGCCACCCCTGGGCGCGCGGATTCTTGGCGTCGTGCTTCTCCTGTCCAGCGTCGGACTGGTCTCCTGTCAGGCGCTGTTTACATGGTGAACGCATCGCCCCGGCGCGCGTGCCGGCCCTGCTCGCGGACTGGATTCCCGGAGCGAGGATGTCCCGGTTGAAAGGCGCGCTCCTGTTTCTGCTGCCGCTGCCGCTCTTGTTCGGCGCGCTGATCGGGCTGGGTGCCGGTCGGCTCGACGCTTTTCTGGGCGATGGCGCCGGATTCGTGCTCTTCATGGTCGCCGCCTCTCTGACCCGTCGCGGTATCCTGTCCGCCCAGTCGCGGCAGACCCCGCGTTTCGCCCGTTTGGAGCGGTTTCCGCTCAAAACCATCGGCGGACTGCTCACGGGTTTCGCCACGGGCCTGACCGCCTTCGTCGCGGTCGGTCATGGGCTTGCGCTCAGTCTGACTTTCGCGGCGTTGGCGCTGCTCGGGTTTCATCTGGTCTATGGGCTCGAACCGCTGGGCCGGCCGCGCCCCTTCGATCTTGGCGACGAGCGGGCCAGAAAGGTTGCCGACGCGCTCGCCGAGGCGGAACGCAAACTCATCGAACTGGAGCGCGCGGCGACGACCATCGCCAATCCCGAATTGAAACTTCGGTTGCAACGCATTGGCCGTCAGGGGCGCGTCATCCTCAACCAGATCGCGGATCGCCCGACCGATCTGTTTCGGGCGCGCAAGTTTCTGAACGTCTATCTGGAGGGGGTGCAGCAGGTCGCCGACGGCTATGCCCGCACGCACCGTCTGGCCGATTCGCGCGAACTGGAGCAGAATTTCCGCACGGTCCTGGCGACGGTCGAGGAGGTCTTCGACGAACAGCATCGGCGTCTGCTGAAAACCGACTTGATGGATCTCGACGTTCAGATCGAGGTGTTGAAGAAGCAATTGACGCAACTTTAAGAATGGCTTGGAGGATCGCGATGGCGGATGAACATGAGAGTCGGAAAGACGTTTCCCGCGACACGCCCGAGGCGTCCGCATCGGCGCCTGACATGGATTTAACCGCAGTGGCTCCAGCCAGCATCCAGGCGCCGATGACCCTCGACGCGCACCCCGTGGCGCCCGTCGAGGATCCCGAGGTCGCGGGCCTGCTTCAGGAACTGAATCTGGCCGATTCGCACTCGATCCTCTTCTTCGGCGCCAAGGCGCAGGAACGGCTCACCGAAATCTCGGACCAGATGCTGGAGGGCGTGCGGGCAAAGGATGTCGGCCCGGCGGGCGCGGCGCTGAGCGAGATGGTCACGACCCTCAAGGGGTTCGATGTCGAGGACCTCGATCCCAATCGCAAGCCGGGGTTTCTGTCCCGACTGATGGGCAAGGGCCGGCCCGTGGTCAGGTTCCTGCAGGAATACGAGGTGGTGCGCGATCAGATCGAGGACATCTCCAGGGCGCTGGAGCGTCATCAGACCAAGCTGCTGACGGACGTGACCGCGCTCGATCGGCTCTATGCCGCCAATCTCGATTATTTCCGCGCACTGGAGCGCTATATCGCCGCCGGCGAACGGAAGCTGACGGAACTCGACGAGACGACGATCCCAGCCCTGGCCGCCCAGGTCGAGGCGGGCAAGGACATGGTCGAAGTCCAGAAACTCAAGGATCTGCGCGGTGCCCGCGATGAACTGGAGCGCCGGATCCATGATCTGAAACTAACCCGGCAGGTTTCGATGCAGGGTCTGCCGAGCATCCGACTGGTGCAGGAGAACGACAAGGGACTGATCAACAAGATCAATTCGACCCTCGTCAATACGGTTCCGCTGTGGCGCCAGCAACTGGCCCAGGCGGTGACCATCTATCGCTCCGCCGAGGCCGCCGACACCCTCAAGGCGGCGACCGATCTGACCAACGATCTGTTGCGCGCCAATGCCGGGAATCTCAAGTCGGCCAATGCCGAGGCGCGGCGTCAGATCGAGCGCGGTGTTTTCGATATCGAGGTGGTCAAGCAGGCCAACCGGACCCTGATCGAGACCATCGAGGAAAGCCTCGCGATCGCCGACGAGGGCAAGCGCGCCCGTGCCGCCGCCAGCCGCGAGCTGGAGCAGTTGGAAGCGGATTTGCGCCGGACGCTCACGTCGGCCAGCGCACGCGGCGGGGCGGCGAGCGCTGGTCAGTCATCCTGAGACGATTCCACGCTTCCATTTTTCGTCAGATTCTGTATATTTGCGCGTTTACCTGCGGGGCTATCCCGCAACGCCCACACGTCTGAGCCAGGACTGCACATGGTCACGATTCGCCTATCTCGGGGTGGTTCCAAGAAGAACCCCTTTTATCAGATTGTTGTCGCCGACATCCGCGCCAAGCGCGACGGCCGTTATATCGAGCGGCTTGGATTCTTTAATCCCAACGCCAGGGGCGGCGAGATTCCGCTGCGCGTCGATCGCGAACGCGCCGATTATTGGATCCGTCAGGGCGCCCAGCCGACCGACCGCGCCAAGCAGTTGCTGAAGCAGGCGGCACGCGAGGCGGCGGCAGTCGCGGCCTGAGCCTTTACGCGTCATCTCGATGACCGTCACGGCTACACGAACTGATCCGTCGCGCATCGTCGTTGGACGCATTGCGGGCGTTTACGGGCTCAAGGGCTGGGTGAAAGTCGTCTCGGAAACCGATCCGCGCGACGGCATTCTCGGCTACGCGCCCTGGCTGATTGGCCCGGAAGCGACGCCGCGCAGGCTCTCCGAGCGTAAGCTGCATGGGAAGGGCATGATCGTCAGGCTCGATGGCTGCGAGGATCGCGACGCCGCCGCGCAATTGGTCGGTCAGGAGATCGCGGTGACCCGCGAGCAATTGCCCCCGCCGCGTCCGGACGAGTTTTACTGGTTTGACCTGGAAGGGCTCGCGGTCGTCACCGTCGCCGGTGTCGATCTCGGTCGGGTGAACCATCTTTTTTCGACCGGCGTCAACGACGTGCTGGTGGTCAAGGGCGAGCGCGAGCGTCTGCTGCCGTTTGCCTGGGGCGACGTGGTGAAGGATGTCGATTTCGAACGTCGCCGGATCGAAGTCGATTGGGATCCTGACTTTTAAACCGCAACGTCTTTCGGGCGGCTAACGCTTTCAGCCATGCGCTTCGATGTCGTCACCCTGTTTCCGGATCTGTTCCGCATTCTGTCGGATCAGGGCGTCACCGGACGGGCCATGACCCGCGGTCTGGCCGAACTGCATCTCTGGAATCCGCGGGATTACACCCAGGATGTCCATCGCACCGTCGATGACCGACCCTATGGCGGCGGTCCCGGCATGGTGATGAAGGTCGAGCCGCTCCGCGATGCCATTGCCGACGCGCGCGCGGCGGCCCCGACAAGCCGGGTCGCCTATCTGTCCCCCCAGGGGCGGTTGCTCGATCAGGCCGCCATCGGCGAGATTGCCGCCCAACCCGGCTGGATTCTGGTGGCCGGTCGCTACGAAGGGATCGACGAACGCCTGATCGCGGCGCAGGTGGACGAGGAATGGTCGATCGGCGACTACGTCCTGAGCGGCGGCGAACTGCCGGCCATGGTCGTGATGGACGCCGCGATCCGGCTCTTGCCCGGCGCGCTCGGACATGCCGATTCGGCCCGTCAGGACTCCTATATGGACGGGCTGCTGGATTGCCCGCATTACACCCGCCCGGAACGGATCGACGGCTGTTCGGTTCCGTCCGTGCTGATCGGCGGCGATCATGCCGCGATCGAACGTTGGCGGCTACGTCAGGCGCTGGGCCGGACTTGGCTGCGGCGCCCGGAATTGCTGAAGCGGCGCGGGCTGAACCCGGCCGAGCAGGCGTTACTCGATGAATTTGTCCTGGCCCATCATCAAGATGACGCCGGCTGAGAACAGGAGCGAAGGAAAACCATGAGCAACATTATTCAAGTGCTCGAACAAGAGCAAATGACCCGTGAAATCCCTGATTTTGCCCCCGGCGATACCGTCGTCGTGCAGGTGAAGGTCAAGGAAGCCAACCGCGAACGTCTCCAGGCCTTCGAGGGCGTGGTGATCGCGATTCGCAAGCGCGGCCTGAATTCGGCCTTCACGGTGCGGAAGATCTCGCACGGCGAGGGCGTGGAGCGGGTCTTCCAAACCTACAGTCCGGCCATCGGCGGGATCGAGGTCAAGCGCAAGGGCGACGTGCGTCGCGCCAAGCTCTACTATCTGCGCGGACTCACCGGCAAGGCCGCCCGTATCCGGGAAAAGCTCTAGGCTTGTCGCCAACCTTCTACTGGCACGATTACGAAACCTGGGGCGCCGACCCCCGTCGTGATCGTGCCTGTCAGTTCGCCGGTCTACGCACCGATACCGATCTGAACGAGGTCGGCGATCCGCTGGTGCTGTTCTGTCGCCCCGCGACGGATCTGCTGCCCCAGCCGGAGGCCTGTCTCATCACCGGCATCACGCCGCAACTTGCCGAGCGCGAGGGTCTGGTCGAGGCCGAATTCGCCGCACGCATCCATGCCGCGCTGAGCGAACCCGGCACCTGCGGGGTCGGCTACAACAGTCTCCGCTTCGACGACGAAGTCACCCGCCATCTGCTATACCGCAATCTCTACGACCCCTACGCGCGCGAATGGCGCAATGGCAATTCGCGCTGGGATCTCATCGATACCCTGCGACTGGCCCATGCCTTGCGCCCCGACGGTCTGGAGTGGCCGACCCACGAGGATGGCACCGTCTCGTTCAAGCTGGAGCAACTGACCGCCGCCAACGCCATCGGTCATGCTCAGGCGCACGACGCGCTCGCTGACGTGCGCGCCACGCTCGCGCTCGCGCGCCGGCTGCGTCAGGCCCAGCCCCGGTTGTTCGACTATACGCTGACCCTGCGCGACAAGCGGCGTGGGCGCGATCTGCTCGCCAAGGGCGAGCCGCTGCTGCATGTCTCCGCCCGCTATCCCGCCGCCCTGGGGTGTCTCGCGCCGGTGTTCCCGGTGGCGCAACACCCGACGAACGGCAATGGCGTGATCTGCTTCGATCTGCGCGCCGATCCGGCCCAACTCCTCGACCTGTCCGTCGAGGAACTCCGCGCCCGACTCTTCACTCCGAGCGCGCATTTGCCCGAGGGCGTGGAGCGCGTCCCGCTGAAGACCGTTCATGTCAATCGCGCCCCGGTGCTGGCCACGCTGAAAACCCTGACCGCCCAGACCGCCGAGCGCTGGCGGATCGATCCCGATCAGGTCGTTGAACGGGCGCGATGGATCGCGGCATCCGCCGCCGACATCCAGCGCCGCGTCCAGGCCGCGCATCAACTGCCGGAGGGTCCGGCCGAGACCGACCCTGATCTGATGCTCTACTCCGGCGGCTTTTTCTCCGACCAGGACCGGCGGATCCTGGATGGGATGCACCGTCTCTCGCCGGCTGAACTGGCGCAAGCGTCGCCGGTTTTCGAGGATGCGCGTCTGCCCCGCATGCTGTTTCGCTATCGCGCCCGCAATTGGCCCGAGAGTCTAACCCCGGAGGAACGAGAGGATTGGGACGCCGAGCGTCTGACCCGTCTCACCGACCCGGACGGCGGCGGGAGCATCCAGATTGACCCCTATGAACAGCGTCTGATGGAATTGGCCGAGATCCATGCCGCCGATCCGGGGAAACTCCAGATCCTGGAGGCGCTCTCGGGCTGGGCCGAACAGGTGCTTGACGCCGCGATCTAGAGCATCGTCAGGAAACTCTCGGAAAGTCACCGCGCGAGTTCCAACGCCGCGACCGGGTCAACGCCGATCACATTGATCTCGCGGTCATCGATACACCAGCGAATATTGAGATCGTAAAGCTGGATTCCGAATTCGCGGCGCTCCGGGTAACGGTCCATGTAGCCGGGGCGGGGATCCTGGGCCAGAATCTGTGCGATCAACTCGAACAGTTTGCGTTGGCCGTTGGGATCCGCCAACTCCACGTCCCGGCGAGCGCTTTCCGAAAACGCGACGGGCAGCGCGGTGACCCGAGGCGGTGTTGCGAATCCGCTCGATGCCTGGGGGAGCGCATCGGCGTAAGGCACATAGGGTTTGATGTCGAGCACGGGCGTGCCGTCGAGCAGATCGACCCCGCGCAGTTTGAGCGCCAGCCCCCGCGTATCGCGCTCCACTCCCAGATGCTCCACCGCCGAGATTCCGATGGGGTTGGGCCGATAGGGAGCCCGGCTGGCGAAAACCCCAACCGTCTCGCGGCCGCCCAGGCGCGGCGGCCGCACGGTCGGGTGCCAGCCGGCATGCAGGCAATCCTGATGGAAAACAAAGAGAATCCACACATGAGAGAAACCGTCGATCCCCTTGAATGCCTCCTCGCGCGCGAAAGGCGGCAGGAGTTCCAGTCGCGCCTCCGCGGC